>DATHCY010000081.1:0-16800 GCA_035319305.1 Methanocella sp. | reverse complement strand
AACGATATCACAAAGCTCAAGCGGGCTGAGGAGTCATTGCGGGAAAGTGAAGAACGCATTCGTATGGCCACGGCTGCTGCACGTATCTACACGTGGGAAGTGGACCTCCTGGAGCAGAACTTGCAGTTTTCAAACGGTTATGAGGCTATCTCTGGCTACTCCGTTCGGCCCGAGATCTCGCAGGGGCTATCATCATTCCATCCGGACAATATAGAGCGCATATACGTTGAATTCATGAATGCAGTTGAAAAGGGCGGCGATTTTGAGATCGAGTATGACCGCACATACCCAGACACACATGAAAAGCATCGGTTCATGAACATGGGCACTGTGGTTAAGGATAATAGCGGGCGACCGATCAGGGTAATCGGCATTACTCAAGATATCACCGAGCGTAAGCGGGCCGAGGAGGCGCTGATGGAGAGCGAGGAGAAGTATCGTTCGGTGTACCAGCAGTCGGCGATAGGCATTGCTAGGGTGGGGATTGACTACCGGTTCATCGAGGTTAACCAGAAGTTCTGCGATATCACTGGCTATACTGTCAAGGAACTACTGGCTAAGAGTTCCATGGACATCATCTGTCCGGAGGATGTGGATAATGATGTCAAATATGCGAAGATGCTGCTCTCGGGTCAGATCAACACATATTCGACGGAGAGGCGTTATGTACGGAAGGATGGATCGCTGATCTGGGTGAACCTAACGATATCTGTGGTAAGAAACCGCGATAGAATGCCACACAATTTCGTCTCGATAGTTGAGGATATATCAGAGCGCAAACAGGCCGAGGAAGAGCTGATCGAAGCTAAAGCACAGGCCGAGCTATATCTCGATCTGATGGGCCACGACATCAACAATATGCATCAGATCGCGCTGGGCTATCTGGAGCTTATCCAGGACACACAGCTCGATATTGATCAGTGCGAGAGCCTGGATAAGCCGATCGAGATATTGCATCGGAGCGCCCAACTCATCCAGAACGTGAGAAAATTGCAGATGCTTAAAGAGGGCAGATTTCAATTACAGGAGGTCGACGTATGCATGATCCTCGTTGGCGTGCAGAGGGAGTTCGGTGCGATCCCGCATAAAACCATAACGCTGGAATTAAATGGGTATGATTACTGCTATGTCTTGGCCAACGAGTTGATGCATGACGTAGTCGCCAATCTGGCGAGCAATGCGATCAAGCACACAGGGAACAGGGCTGACATTAACATAAGCCTCAGCATCGTAAATGATAATGGCTGCCGTTACTGCCGGATCGTGGTCGAGGACGATGGTCCTGGCATCCACGATGACTTCAAGGGCAGGATATTCAACCGCACACTAAAAAGCACCGACAAGGCAAAAGGCATGGGCCTAGGCCTCTACCTAGTCAAGTCGCTCGTGGACAGCTATAACGGTAGGGTATGGGCGGAGGACCGGGTGCCCGGCGACCACACCCAAGGCGCCAAGTTCATCGTCTTATTGCCCGTGACTAGGGTCAATGGTGGCTGAGTCCCCGGCCGCCAGCTATCAGTGCCGCCAGCTATCAGTGCCGCCAGCTATCAGTGATCCACCTATCTACTATCAACTGGCTGCTATCGCTTACTGTTTGCCTACTCTTTAACTAATGCCTTTTTATTCAGCAATGTCGCCAGATAAGCGTTGAACAGGTTGGCGTTGCCCTCAGCTCCCGCAACTATGATGTCCGGGGTGATCTTGATATTGCCAGAGGCCACCTGTTCCATCACCTTGATTGCCACGATGTTTTCCTTGCCGATCTCCCGAGCCTGCGCCGCATATGCGGCCGCGGTGCCTTCTCCGATCCTCTGGGCCTCATAGGCCAGACCTTCGGCCTTGGTCTTCGTAGCATCCCTGATGCCTTCCGCCTCTTTTCTCGCGGCCTCAGCCCGGTCTCCCGCTATCTCGATGGAGAGCTTGGCTGCGATGACATCGGCTTGCTTATCGGCCCTGGCGGTTTTTTCAGCGACGGCGATCCGCTTTTCCTGGGCTGCCGCCTCCTGTTCATACTGCTGCTGTTGCTGTGCGGCGATCTCCTTCTTGGTCTGTGTTTCGAGTAGCTTATCATCGACCTTGATATAGGCGATCAGCAGGCCCTGTACCTCTACGTGGTACTTTTCAAACTCCATCCGGGCGTTGCGCAGGGCGGTCTCCTGCAACTCGGTCCTGCTATGGACGAAGTCCAGCGCCGCCTTCCTTCCCGCCTCGTTGCGGAACGAGGAGTCGATCAGCGGATGGGCTACCTGCTCGATGAGGTTGTATACTGTGCCGAAGCGGGCGATCACCGACGGTGCGTTGATCGGCGGTATGCGTATGATCAGCCTCACATCTACTTCAAGCTGGAACCCGTCCTTCGATGTGACCTTCAACTGGTTGAAGTTGAAGAACTCCAGCACTTTTCTATTGTCGCTTGTTTTTCCGCCAACTTGCAGAGTCTCCCGGACTCCGTCGTTCGCGGCCCAGTCGATGGTCACTGCACTGGTGGGCACCAACTCGGCCCGGTAGGCGACCCTGTTCAGGTTGTATTTTCCCGGGGCGACCGGCTCTTTTAGAATGCCCCTCTCGGTCTTATCGGTGATCAGCGGCCTTTCCCCGCCATCGGCCAGCGCCTGCCTCAGGTCGGGGGTCAGGGTAATCTCCGGTGCAGGGCCAGATTTTTCCAGTTCCTTTCCAACGCTTGATATTATCACGGCCACGTATCCTGGCGGAACTGTTGCCACCTCATTGACTTTTACGTCGAACAGCAGGGGGTTGATGTAATACTCTCCCGGCTGGAGGGTTTCCAGCTGGGATCCCCTGTAGCCTTGGTTATCGATGAAAGCCTGTCCATCCTGGAAGTGGTGGCAGTCGCCGACCGGGGCCGGCGCCACTATGTAATCCGATGGCAGAGAAATCCCATCCTGGGCGATGACCACCCCGACATTCTCACTGGGTATCGTCACGGCCGGAGCAATATTGATCTTAAATAATTTGTCGTTGATCCGGTAGATGCCCGGACGTAGCACGGCCACCTGCGCTCCCCTGCGCCCACCATTTTTCAGAAACGTCTTGGCATCCTGAAAGAAGTTACACTCAACCTCATTGCCCAGCAGCCTGCCCGTCTCAATGGGTTTACCATCGATAGCTTCGACCACGCCTACGTTCCCCTGCTCAATGACCGTAACGCCGGACTTGCTGATCGTATATAAAAACGGCATTCTCCAGTACAGGCCGGGCATTAGAATATCAGCCTGCACCCCCACTTCGCCTTCGGTTGCGATAATTTTGCCCGACGGCAGCTTCTTTCCGAACATCATCCTGGTGATAATACCAACCTCGTTGGCCTTTACCAGCTTGAATCCTAGCATATTAATCCACTCCAACTTCGCTACACCGTTAAACCCGAATACCCATATTCATCTGGTGCTTAATGTTAAGCACCCCTCATTTTTTAACGGTTGTAATATTGCCGGTTATATAAACATGCTACCTAAATATATTATCGGTTATTGCGCTACAAATGTGTAATTAAGCAAATTTTATATTGACTAGTTTACTTTATACCGAATAATGCCGCTCCTAGCGCCCCTGTGATCTGCGGCTCCGCCGGCACGTAGAGCGCAATGCCCAGCTCTTTTTCAAGCATTGCCCTGACTCCTGCATTCTTCGCCACGCCGCCCACAAGCGCCACGCTCCTCCCCACCCCCGCTTGCCGAGCCATAACCGCGACCCTGCTGGCGATGCTCTGAATAAGGCCGGCCGCTATATCCTCTTTCAAGAAGCCTCTCGAGCGAAGCGATATGACCTCGGACTCTGCGAAGACCGTGCACATGCTGGTGATGGCCGCAGGCGACTTAGAAGCGATCGCGAGCCTGCCCAACTCCTCGATTGGTACCTCAAGCGCCCTCGCCGTATGTTCGAGAAATTTTCCAGTCCCTGCAGCACATTTATCGTTCATCAGGAACTCGGTAACCCCTCCAGCATCAACAGCGATCACCTTACTATCCTGGCCGCCTATGTCGATGACGCCCTGGGCCTCCGGAAAGAGGAAATGCGCTCCCTTTGCATGGGCCGTGATCTCGCTCACCGATTTGAGTGCAAATCCGATGCTATTGCGGCCGTATCCAGTGGCGTAGATGCCGCTGATCTCACTTTCGCCTATATCCCCTAATACTTCCCTGTAAGCCGCCTCAGCAGCCTTTACAAAATCGAACCCTGTCGGGATTATCTTATAGGCGACGATCTCATGGTCCCTGACAACGATCGCTTTTGTGGTTGTCGATCCGGAATCCAGTCCTACGGTGATCAGGATATCATCTCCATGAACGCGTCGACCCTGACACCGATCTGCTCTGAATCCGATTCGCCGTAGTCAGTCTCGATCGATAGCATTGGAATGCCCTTCCTCTTCAGTGCCTGTTGGACCCTGAATCTCTCGATGTTATAGCCGTGGCAGAACTGTAGTGTATAATACACTACTCCATCGATATCGAATGACTCCGCCAACTCCAGAATGCCCTCTGTTCTGCGGGCGTTCGGAGTCATACACGCACAGGGTATCCTAAGATAGCGCTCTGCCAGCGCAGTCAGCTGCGGCTTCCTGCGCTCATCGACCATCTCACCGAACGATCGTGTGCCGGTACAGCTCTCCTCCACCACAATAACGCCCCCTTTCTCTTCGATGATCCGAGGCACCTTCGTGTTCCCCGAAGCCATCGGACAGCCGGTGAGCAAAATCCTGGGCAGGCGATGCTCAGCGATCGGCGGAGCATGCTCCACCTCGTCGACCAGCTGATGCAGGCCATGCCGGAACTCCTCCGGCGATAAAAAGTATTGCTTCTGGAGAACCTTCAGCACGTCCATACCGCTGATAGAGGGCGGATCCTTCTTCCTTTGTTCATACAACCGGTTCAGCAGTCCTCGCGTCTCATTCGCCGATCTGATCTCCGCCTTTAGCCTCTCGTCGGTGATCGTGTTACCTGTAAGTTTCTCCAGGGCTCCTTTAAACCTTTTAAGCTCGCCAGCGTAATAGCTCAACGCTTCCGGGCCGGCCGGCATCTGCGGCAGGTCTATCACATGTGTCGCGATAAAATCGCCCATTATCTCATACATTTTTTTCTTGCCATCACAGGTGGCTTCCCCGACCACCATATCCACCAAGTCAAAGTGAGGGCATGCCGCGACACCGACGCCCTGGCAAGTTCTAGCGACGATGGAGCCGAAGGACGACTTGATCAGCGGACAGACGCTCCTAGGCAGATATTCCTCGGCGATCGGTATCGTGATATTCGTGCCACCGCAGAGAACAACACGATCCGCCCCCGCCGCATAGATCAGCTCATCGGGTACGTATAGGCAGAGCGTTCCCACGATCTTTTTTCCATGCCCCTTGCCATCGATCAGCCGGTTGACCCGTGATGCATATGCGTTAGCGAAATAATCGATACTTGTTAGCATGACGTGCAACCATTGTCCAGGCTAGCTCCAATCCGATAAAGCGTCCGTCCGCCTATGCATTCCATTCGCTATCTGAAATACATCATGTAAGCAGCAATAGCCACAATGGCAAAAATGATTACAATAGTCACCACAATAGCGGCCTTTACCACGAGCCTCATCACACGTTGATAGAGCCTGATTAAAATCCAGGCGATCGCTACTATTATGGCGATAATTGTCAGAAGTGCAGCAACAACCGTCGCAACTATAGTCCAGTCCGCCAATATCATCCAACCTCACATTCCCAGAGTAATAATGTACGGCCTATCGGCCGTTAATCAGTTTATGTGATATTGGATGTACTCCAATATATTCATTTGTATGGTTGATGGCCGCCGGCATACCCAGAAAAAGTTATGCATACTTTGTCGGGTGTCCAAGCAAAAAATATGGGCCATCACCCAGATCGTCTTAATGTCCTTTGAACAGCTCTTTCGCGTGAAGCTTCAGGTGTATCATCCCGGCAATTAGGCCGTTGACGATTGCCATCATACAGAAGAAGAACATCGCGCAAAGCATTTTCTTCCTACGATCGGCGCCCGAGCACATCGGGCATCCGCATCCTGAATGGTGTTCCATGTGACCCATACTCCCTACCTCCTTGTATCCATTTTTTGAATTTCAAAAAAAGTTTCCTGATTTGGATGATAAGTCTATCCACAGATATCATTGGGCCATCGCCCAACGATGCGATAACAATACGATATCGCCATCAGGTACTGGCCATAGGTGGCAATAATCTCAAAGTCCCGGGGCTTTCCCTTATGATGCGCTCATCATCAGGCGGCGTGCAATCCCTAATGGAGTTGGATCATGTTCTAAATCACTATCAAATTTACAATTTGTTTTCAAATAGCGAAGATATTTCGTGGTCCGGCATTATATTGGTTCTGTACGTCGGTTAGCTGGATATCTAGCGAGTGGCTTCTGCCGGTCGATTCTATATGGTATAATGGTTACTATAACGGTAAATCGCCTAAGCACGGGGCCGGTCACGCTGGCCCTTCAGACGGCGGGTATTATTATGATCAATGGTAGCACGAGGGCAAAAGGCTTCAACACCTTTCAGGCACTACTGATCGCTCTATGGGTAGCTGTGCTGTTCTTTATCATCTCCGCCTTCATGGTCAGTTTCCTGAACGGCGCTTTCACAACATTTTCAGCGATTGCTGCCACTTCGATGGCTCTGCTGGCCCTGCCGCTATCAATATCGATCCATCGTGTGACCCGGGGCCAGGATCTGCGGCGGGTTACCATGGGTCTGGTCGGGTTCGTTGCGATTATTGTAGCGTCAGGGGTCCTTGCCTACGTTATTCCTTCGACCTTTAACCTGCCTTTGATGGCTTATATCTCACAGCTGTTATGGTATATCGCCTATGCAGTAATCATCATCCCACTATATCTTCAGCTGAAGCTGCAGAGAAAAGCGCTGGACGATAAGATCAACATTCTGCTGACTGCTGTTTGCGTCATCGCATCACTGATTATCGCCTACAGTATCGTCGTGGAATCTCCGAAGCTGGCGATCAACAGCTTCAATATCCTGTTCTACACCATTACCGTGATCCTAGACATCGTGCTGCTCATGATCCTCTCGAAGCTCATGCTCATCAACATGCCGAACAAGTACCGGTACTTGTTCGGCATTCTATTCATCTTCTTCTTCATGTTATTCATCCCGGATGTCAATAACCTGTTTACATTCTATCAGATTGACACTATGGCCAGCCCTACCTATAGCAATCCCATATCGATGCTGTTCTACGGGCTATCGGACGTATTTCTCGCCATTTCACTGATGCTCTACTCCTCCAGGAACATGGATATGGAAACGGTGGAGGAAGTCCGGGAAACGTTGCAGGATACCCGGTATCTAATGAACGACATTATCGCCCGCTCTCCCGACCCGATTTGCCTCTGCGACTCGGGCGGCTATGCGTTGATGGCCAACGACTTGTTCCTGGATACCTTCAGTGTGAGCCGATCCGCGGCAATGACTAGGGCGAACATCTTGGATGGCACTCTGGCGATGGGGCTTATGGAAGAGGACAGGGATAAATTGAAAAAGTTGGAAACGGTCGCCATCCCAGAGCTGAAAAGCCCGGACGGGAAGAGATTCCTGGCTATAAAGATCTTTCCAACCTATACCTCACATTACACACATTCCGGGTTTATAGTTAAAGTAGAAGATATCACCGAACGCACGCTGGCAGAGAAACAGGTGAAGGACTCGTTGGAAGCGAAAAACCTACTGTTGAAGGAGATGCACCATCGAGTGAAAAACAACTTTCAGATCATCTCCAGCTTGCTCAGCGTCCAAGCCTCCTCAATCGTCGATAAAAAGGCGCTTGAATGCCTAACCGAAAGTGGGAACCGGGTAAAAACCATGGCGCTCATTCACGAGAAGCTATATGAGTCGGAGAGCTTATCGGGAGTGAACTTCAGCGAATACATCGATAACCTCGCGAGTTCGCTATTCAGCTCCTACAACATCAGTCCGGAAAAAATTCATATGGACCTGCAAATGGACGATATTACCCTGGGAGTCGATAAAGCGGTCCCGTGCGGCCTGCTTATCAACGAGCTAGTGACTAACTCGCTTAAACACGCGTTCCCTGACGACCGCTCTGGAGAGGTCCATATCCGAATGCACCGTGCTGGAAACCTGTATGTTTTAGAGATAGACGACGACGGGGTCGGGTTTCCTGCCGGAACCGACTATCGCCATACGACTTCCCTAGGTATGCAGCTGGTGAACCTCCTTGTTAATCAGATCTATGGTACCATCGAGCTGGAAGGGGGTAAAGGGACGAGGTTCAGGATCACATTTTCGGGATGAATAGCCCGAATAACTGGCGATTACTTATCCTATGGCCGCTATACACATAGCCTGGAGATACTATTATGAAAACAGGCTTTATTGGACTGGGCCGCCTGGGAAAAACGATCGCACGTAGGTTGATAAGTGAAGGTGTCGATCTCGTCGTGTGGAATCGGACCCGGGAAAAGGCGATGGACTTGGGAGTTCCGGTAGCGGATTCGCCTGCTGCACTGATTTCGGCCGTGGACGTTGTATTTCTCAACCTGTTCGATAGTGATGCCGTTTCCAGTGTACTGGAAGGGCCTGACGGTATCACCAGCGGGAATTGCGGTGGAAAGATCATCTTGGATACGACGACGAACCACTTTGACCGAGTCGCCGGATTCTATCAGGCCGCCCGTGATCACGGCGCATGCTACCTCGAGTCCCCGGTGCTGGGAAGCGTGGTGCCAGCTTCACAGGGGGCGCTGACCGTGCTGATAAGCGGCGACCGCGGGGCCTTTGATCAGGCAAAGCCGCTGCTGGAGAAGATCGGCCGGGTGATCTTTTACCTGGGAGAGGAATCCATGGCAACCAAAATGAAGCTGGTCAATAACCTAGTGCTGGGCACGCTGATGGCAACCTGCGCCGAAGCGGTGGCGTTTGGTGAGGCGGCAGGCCTTGATCGGGCTACTGTGGTCGATATTCTACTGGCCGGAGCTGGAAATTCGGCGGTGCTGAACGGCAAGAAGAACATGCTTGTCAATGAGGATTTTCCTACCCAGTTCTCATCATCGCTCATTTATAAGGACCTCCACTACCTGCAGGATCTGGCCAGGTCACTGAAAAAGCCACTGTTTACCGGGAGTTCGGTGAAGGAACTTTATGGTATGACTTTTTCGATGGGCATCGAGGGCGAGGATTTCGCGACTGTATACAAAGTACTGAAAAAATATTGACTTGAGTGTAAAGAGCGTTTTTGAGCTGGCGAACCGAGTAGCTTCGAGTCACGAACGATAACAGAAATTTATTTTTATATGATGTGTATTATGTTAATTGAGGTTTATGGCTGAAGTGGTCGAAGGCCCTATCGATCTATTAGCAAATTCGATCAGATATAGTGTTTCCAATCCCAAAAGCATCGCGATCTGGGGCGGAATCTACTTGCTGACCCTAATACTTGCTTTCACCTGTTTCATTATAGGATATTTTTTTCTGCTGGGACAGGATTCGCTGAAAGATGGAGGTATCCCCGGACTTACAATAATTCTTGCTGGACTGATACCTGCCGTGTTGGGGGGAATCCTCGTGACGGGGTTCATCTGCCAGTGCATAAGGACATTGCTCAGCGGGGAAAGCGTGACCCCCATCGGACTTGATAATCCCTGGCGACTGATCAAAGATGGAATATGTGTTACCATCATCAGTTTTGTTGGTGCGATCATTGGCTTGATCCTGATGATCCCAGGATTTGCGCTGATGTATTACTCAAGTATAAATAAAAACGACACTCTACTCCTGGTCGGTCTAGTCATATTCATGCTATCCCTTATCCCATACATACTGCTGTTGTTTTTATCCATGATTCAGTGGGTAATCTACGTCGATTCTGAGCATTTAAGTCAAGGCTTGAACTTCCTAAAATCGATCGGGCTAATTCTATCGCATCCATTGGACGCCGCTATCGCTATCATCCTAGTATTCGTACTGCAACTTGTGCAATCGGCAATCTGCTTTGTGCTGGAGATACCTGTCTGCACTATGATCTTGTTCCCGTTCGTAGCCGTATTAGGATATATCGCAACATACTATATCTTTACGCGGTTTTACCAGAAGACGACCGGCAACTACGACATAAAACCCCCAGGTTCAGGAGAGCCGGATCGCCCAGAAGGATCGAACTCGCCTCACATGCTCTAACAGAAATTTATTTTTGATAGCCAGACAGCGGGCTGAGAAAGCACGATGTTTCAACGATAGGGGAATCCACCCTCAAATCCCATAAATTACACTTTAAACTCCATACTATTGTCATCTAACTCTGCACGATCCTAATGATTCCACGATTTGCAGCGATATTTTACGAACTCATGAACAACAACGGCAGTCTATTTCTGATCGGATTCGCCCTGTCCAATTAGCCCTTTATCTCCTGTATCCCATTATTTTTAACGATAATCCAGCGGGTGGTCTATGTCGATTCCGGGCGTTTGAGCTAGGATCTGAACTTCATAAAATCGATTAGGCTCATTACGTTTCATCCGATGGACACTGCCATTGCATTTCATGATATTTGCGCTGCATCCTCTGTAGTTGGCGATCATCTATCTGCTGGAGTTACCGGTCTGCACAATGATCCTGACCCCGCTCGTGACCGTAATTGGATACCATGATGTATAATCACCATGCGATTTTATGAAAAGGCGACGGGCAAATACTATTCACCGTCCGGACCGTGCCCTGGCAACATAAAGGGTCAGGCCCGCTACAACATGCTATAAATGTTCTATTTTAGACTGGGCATTGGGCCAGACGGGTCATCTGGCCAGGATATCAGCCAGCTTCAGCAGGCTGAGATCCAGCTCCTTTCGGTTGGCACATGTGATCTCCATCTCCATGCTCGTGATCTCCCCATTCCGCAATCCCACGACGACGTTTCGCTGTCCTTCGGCGATCAGTCGCATCGCCTTCTCGCCGTAGAGGCTGGCCAACAACCGACTTCTGGCAGTCGGGTTGCCGCCTCTCTGGGCATAACCGAGGATGCTCAACCGGGTTTCAATTCCGGTTTGCTTTTCGATCTCCCCCGCTAACGCATGGGTATCGCCGATGCCCTCTGCGGCCACGATAATCGCGGATTTCTTGCCGGAGGCAGCATATCTCCTGATCGACTCGCAGACGTCTTCCGAACTCGTTTTTACTTCGGGGACCAGGATGATCTCGGCGCCTACAGTCAGACCGATATGCGCCGCGAGAAATCCCCGGGTTCGACCCATTACCTCCACGATGAACGCCCGATCCAGTGAAGTGGCTGTATCCCGTATCTTGTCGATCTCCTCGACCGCCGTGTTCATCGCCGAATCAAACCCGATCGTCTCATCGGTCGCGTACACATCATTGTCGATGGTAGCAGGAATCCCGACAATTATAGTGCTTGTAAACCGGCTTAACTCATGTGCTGCCTGAAATGATCCGTCACCTCCGATCACCACCAGCCCATCGACATTTCTATGTGCCAGCGTGTCCCCAGCTTTCCGTAAACCGGCCTCAGTTCTGATCTCACGGCATCTGGATGTATGTAATATGGTGCCACCTATCTGGATGATTCCGCTGACAGAACGGGCATTCAACGGACGGGTGGTGTTGCTTAACAATCCCTCCCAGCCCCGTTGGAAGCCTATGACCCGGAAATCGAGTGATTGGGCTGTCCGAACTGCGGCTCGTATGGCTGCGTTCATACCCGGAGCGTCCCCGCCGCTGGTCACGATGCCGATCGTCTTCATTCAACCACTGTTTTTATATCCTTAATACTAAAAAAAGAACCTTGCTAACATTATAAACAAAAATGAGGCGATACAGATCGATCTGTATCCGGCTTTTTATACTTTAATTTTCGTAATAAAAACTGAAATAGCCCAGACAAAATTGATAAACTAAAATGGCCAAACTATTTCTGATTACCATATGATGAACCAAGGGCGCCAGTTCAGAAAAAAGATGTTTACAGCCCCATCTGGACAAATAGCAGATATCGAACCGCCCGACTCCAGCATAACCAGATTTTTATCGCGGAGTATGAAATTTATATCGCCAGAAACATCCTATGCGTTGATAATCCGGCATGCAGAACGCCCGAACCTCAGCGTTCTTAACTTCCGGCGGAATACAAATCTAACCGAAAAAGGCAGGGACGACGCGCTCAAGCTTGGAAAATGGCTGCACGGACAGCAGCTGACCGGTATTTATTCAAGCCCTGTTCTCCGCTGCGTACAGACATGCCGGGAGATCATTGAGGGCGCCGGTCTGAATCATCCAGGCATCACGACCCGTGTCACGCTGGGCGAGCCCGGATCTTATATCATCAACCCTCTGCTAGTCTACCCATATTTCATCATATCGGACGTCCCGGGGGTCATCAGAAAATTCATTTCTCGAGGCAAAATGAGCGGCTTCTGCACATTACGAGAGGGTAGCATCAATATCGTCAACGAGATTGCCGCAGATATCTCCCGCGAAAAAGTCAAAAATCTCTATGTTACCCATGATGCGGTCCTGGCACCGTTTATCAGCTTTTTCACCGGTGAAAAGTTCGCGGATGACCGCTGGATCAACTACCTCGACGGAATCATCATTACCATGAACGGGCCGGAATTACGGCTGATCTGGGACGGCAAGGAATATCCAATCGACAGGAAATTCTATGGCTGACGCATGGGGAAATTACACCAAGGTCAATTACCAACGACTAAAGTCGTTGGCTTGCGATTCAACTTCCCTTCCGGGCAGACCGCAATAGGCGCATTGACAAGCGCCCTTGCCAAGATATTCTTGGCTGCATTATAATCGGCAAGTTCGGTATGGCCGCATTTCAGGCAGACAAATTCTGCCTGACTCTCGCGGTTGCCTTTATCCGTGTAACTAATCACTATATCAAGTCGTAGCATCATAGGATCGACCTCCCTCGACGATATCAATGCAGCGGTCTCTCAGAAGAAGCGATATCGTCCATGCTCCTCCCCGTCAGCGCCGAAGCGAGCTTCTCGCCAGTCACATCGCTGCCTGGGGCCGCTTGGTCATCTTTCATTTTGAAGAATAGCCAGCTTTTTTCGCTCTGTCTAGTGCGGATAAGCGCAAAACCCCCTTTTAGCTTTGTACCATCGATCCACACTTCTATCTTACCATTTTCGAACGCCCGCGCCATCGTAGCCCTGCCTGGCTTATCCTCCCGGATATTATGATATGTGCCCATGTCCCAGACCATAACCGTGCCAGCGCCGTAGTTGCCTTCCGGGATGACGCCCTCGAAAGTGGCATACTCTACAGGATGGTCTTCGGTGAGTAAGGCCAAGCGTCGCACTTTAGGGTCCATTGACGGGCCCTTCGGGATCGCCCACGATTTCAGCACGCCCCCTAACTCCAGCCTCAGATCATAATGAAGGTGGCTGGCATCGTGCTTCTGGATGACGTAGACGGGCCTATCTTCAGCCCTTTCTCTGCCATATGGCTCGGGGGTGCGATCAAAATGGCGGCGGCCATGATAGGGTTTCAAAGTTTCTTCAGGTGGCATAATAGCTAAGATCAATTTTATTCTCAAATGATTAAAAAATTAACTGGTGGAGCGATCAAAACTGGTTACACAAAAGTTCGTGGGTGGAACGAACGCTGCTCTTTGCCAAGATCATATATTGATATAGGTGACATGGATTGCACAGATACGAGTCGAGGAATAGACTCCAGAGCCATTATTCCTGGAATAGGTGTTGTGCTCTGCATTAATCTAACGAAGCGAGCAAAACTACCTAATGGATCTGCATAACACACGTATTATTTGCTCGATATACGCTTTATCATAAGTGTACATATAGATTATATTGTATACGTATTGAAACATATAGATTAGATTGTATACGTATAGAAAGCTTTATGAATTTTAAAAAAACCCTACAATTATAGAAATGGAGATGGGTAATAGGGGGCATAATATTACGAAAAAACATCGTATAAGTACTACTATCTCTCAGAAGCACTGGGCATTGCTCAACAGATACACAGAACAGTATAGGACCCATCAGAAAACCTTGGAGCTCGCCTTAGAAGGTCTGGAAGATAGCTCGAAAAAGAACCCCTCGCCGTCCCCGGAGGAAGAGCACTGGATGAGCATGTTTTGGTTAAACTCCGCATGCATTTTGCAAAAAGATTACCTGAGGTTTTTGATGGAAGCGGCAGAGACTAAGCTGCATCAGGAATATGTAACTCAGCACAAGCCTTTAGAATTTGTGATAGAGTACCATTATCAAAAACCACTGAAAGAATGCAGCTTAGAGGAAGTCATTGAAGGGTTGGTCATCAATGCTAGGGTATCTCATTTGTTCGATACGGTGAACTACACGGATGATGGCGACCATTATACGATAAAAATAACTCATAGTATGGGCCATAGTACTTCCGTCATGCTTCAGTTATCATATACAAGTGTGTTTAATACAATGGGGATTAAAACCGAGCCTACGATATCAGATAAGACATTTTTCATTAAAATACGCAAAAGGCTCAATGAGCCAATAGTGCACGATCCTGCGCAGGTTGGTTAACACCCGGATGTAGCTATTTCCATGCGCACGCCGTACGTACGATATGTGGCCAACCTATTAGTAGTAGCGCATACTCAAATTTATATATAATCGGCTAAAAGCAGCTTGTTATATAATCTGAATATGTTGTTTTCGGCTGATTATAAATCGACTGGTTGAACTTTGAATCATGACAGCCGGGGGAAGTGTAGTCTCATTACTCAGGCTTGGACAGTTTAAGGTTCTCCTATACTCAGATCGATGGAATAAGCGATTGAAGGTGTACTTTATGGGTCAAATAAGTCCGAAAACGATAAGGGGAGTAATGGTCATACTTCTGCTTGGTTTTGTGTTGATCTTTTGCGCAGCGCAGGCATATGCGACGCCGGGTAATATCATCTGGCAAAAAACATTTGGCGGGGCCAAGAATGATTATGCTAATTCCATACAGTTGACCAGTGATGGCGGCTATATCATTGCTGGCTCTACGGATTCGTACGGTGGGAGTGATCAGCTGTATCTGGCTAAGACCGATGCGAATGGTGCCCTAAAGTGGAATAAGACTTTTAATGGTGTGGCCAGCGATGCTGACAGGTCCGTGCAGCAGACCTCGGACGGCGGCTACATCATGGTTGGTTCCACGCGTGCGTATGGTAATGGCTGGCAGATGTACCTGGTCAAGACCAAGGTGGACGGTTCTCTCCAATGGCAGAAAGCTATTGGGGGAACGGGCGATGAGTTTGGCGAGTCGGTGCAGCAGACCAGTAATGGCGGCTACATCATAACCGGGAATACAACTTCGTTTGGCGGCGGCTCCTTTGTATATCTGGTCAACGTATCCCCGACCGGCGCTGTACAATGGCAAGAAAAACTGGGGAATCAGTCCTCAGGGTTCAATCAGTATGATGGCGGCATGTCTGTACAGCAGACCAAGGATGGCGGCTACATCGTATCCGGTTATCTGGTGATAAGTCCCATGACGGGCCAGAAATTGTATCTGATCAAAGTAAAAGCCGACGGCAAGGAGGAATGGGAGAACTCATATGGGCTCGGGTTCACTAACATCGGTTGCTCGGTACAGGAGACCGCCAACGGCGGCTACATCGTAGGAGGCACAACACATATGCCCAACAGCAATAGCCAGATGTACCTGGTCAAGACAAATGCCAACGGCGCACTATCGTGGGAAAAGAGCTACGATCTGGGCCTGCAATTCGATCCCGATTGCACTGGTTATTCGGTGATACAGCCCAAGAATGGTAATGGATACCTACTGGTAGGCAAGGTGTCTTTGCCAAGCAACGCCGCCGATGAAGTGTACATGGTCAAGGTTTCCTCTACAGGCGCCCTGCAATGGCAGAGCGGCGCTGGATCTATTGCCTCCAATGATGCTGGTATGTCGGTGCGGCAGGCCAGTGATGGGAACTATACCATAGCCGGCGTAACTAGTATATCTGATACCTGGCCGAATGGCAGCAGTCCATTTATTAATGGCACTCAGGTGTATCTGTTGAAGGTGTCTGCTAAGTGAGTGAGCACTCGCTGCGCATATCATCGTGTAGCCATGGGAACTGCCGAAGACGGGCTACAAACGCGATTAAGATCAAGGGGTTTATTTTTCCCCTCTTTTTCTTTTTCGGCAAAATTCTTTCGATACGGACCTACTGTAAGTCATGCCCGTTGTAGAGTTTCGGCAGCTGCCACTTTAGCCAGATCGCCAGTACTCTGAGCAACAGTGTCATGATAAAGGCGGTCAGCGATGTGATCGAGGCGCTCCAGCCCAGCCAGTAGAGCAGCGCAAATGTCGCTCCACCGATGATCGTGGCGGTCGCATAAAAATCGGCCTTCAGGACGAGCGGCACCTCGGCGACCAGCATGTCCCGGATCACTCCGCCTCCGACGCCGGTGATAGCAGCCAGCAGGATGACTCCGAAGGCGTTCATGCCGGCCTCCGCACCCATGCTCGCCCCGATCACAGTAAACGCCGAGAGGCCGACGGCGTCTACGACCAAGAACGATTTTCCGTTCCGCATGAAAGATGGCAAATTGTCTCGCTTATAGGCGATGTTGAGCAATATCGCGATGAAACAGCCGGCCAGGGCGGAAACCGAGGGCAGGATGTCGATGAAGGCAACGGGCGTGTACTGCAGCAGCATGTCCCGGATCAAGCCCCCTCCGAGAGCTGTGACGAACCCTAGGACGACCACGCCCAGCACGTCGAGGTCGTGCTTG
>DATHCY010000080.1:0-12160 GCA_035319305.1 Methanocella sp. | reverse complement strand
TTCAAACGTCGGTTTCCATGGGCAGCTACAAGATCGAGGCGTAGCATGATAATAGGCAACGAATCCATACATGTATTTTCGCGCTTCTCTGCGCTATTCAGATATTCGCCGATGCGGTCTACGTTAATGATGATATCCCATCCATGGTCGCCGGAGATAGTTATCGATGCACGATCACTTTCGAGAACATGGAAACACTATCTGGACCGGTCAACGTGACTATCCCTGACCACATTGCGAAGGAACATCGATCTCCGATGATCATAAATAATTCAGCGGCTCTGGCTCTAAGTGATCTGGCCTGTTCATGACGTAAAATGCGGGGGCATTTTCGCCACGTTTACCACTTCTATGACGATGTCTTTGAGGCTGGCCGGCTTTTGGATGAAAGTTGCGGCTCCAGCTTTCATGGCTTCGTCCCGGACGCTCCCATCGGCGGAGATGAAGATGATCTTCACCGACGGGTCGATTCTCAGCATTGATATAGACGCCTGGATTCCATTCATCACTGGCATCCTGTAATCCATTAGCACCACTTGGGGCTTCTTTTTACTTTCTTTGAACTTGTTGATCGCGTCTTCGCCATCGAACGCAACAAAAGCGATCGGTATGCTCATGGCCTCCAAGATTTCCCTGTAGATCTGGACGATCGATCTTTCATCGTCGACGATAGCGACTCCTCCACCCCATTCCACCCCATTCATCCTACCGACCCTCCGCAACAGGCAACGCGATGACTACGATAGTCCCCTTTGTATAATCTCCCGGAACTCTATCTTCGATCCTGAGAAGACCGCCGAATTTTTCGGCGATCATCTTGGCCGAGAAGAGCCCCAACCCCCTGCCAGGCAGCATCGCCGGCCCCTGCTGAAACCTCGTGAACAGAGACCCTTTGATGCTTTCTGGTATTCCCACTCCATTATCCGTGATTCTCGTCTCGTAAAATTTTCTGCCATTCATATATGTATCATTCACGTTTATGTCAATGGTCACAGCTGGTCCGGAATGTTTGACCGAATTCTCCACGACGTTGCAGAATGTCAGCTTGATGATCGGCATGGCCTTGATGATCAGACCCTTTTGCGGCTGATATTTGAAGGTCACTTTCTTATCGTCAGGAGGATGAATCTCATTTATACAACCCAGTATAATATCATTAATATCCAGATCGGTTGTTTCCTGAGATTCAGATGCAATGATCTGTATAGCTTTTACGTTCTTGATCAGGTTGGCGCTGTCATCTATTGCCAAGATAACCCCTGTGAGGTACTCTTTTTGCCGGTCGCTCAGGCCCTCGGTTTGCTGAAGCATTTCCACATTGGACATGATCACCTGATTCAGGTTGTTGATATCATGGCCCATAATGTCAATATACAGATCAGAGCGCTTCTTTTCCCCCACCAGTTTTTCTCTGGCGACAGCGATCCTGTCGGACATGTCATTGAATGACCGGGCCAAGCGTCCCAGCTCGTCATCTCTATCGTACGATAAATAATCATGAACATCGGCATCTTTTCCGACGACCTCCGTGGCGGCAGAGATGCTGGAGATCGGCTTGGTGATGTGTCTACTGACGAGATACGCTATACCTGCCGCCAGGATCGATAGGAAGATTAGTATCCCTAGGAACGCAATGATCGCATTGTTAACCGGACGGTAGGCTTCGCTGAGCGGTAGCGATACCACAGCGCCCCAGTTGTAATCACGCACCGGGGAATATGCGCCGAGCCACCTGCCTCCCTGAATGGTATTTTCGTAATCCCCCACCCCTTCCCCACCATTTTTCAGGTTTCCGATGATCTGTAACTCTGAAAAATTCTTCGAGCTTCGCATGTAATCCCTATTATTATGTACTACGATTTGTCCCGAGCTATCGACGACATAAATGTACTCGTATGGAACGCCGGATTCAATCCGATAGATGATGTCCTGGTATTGATCTTGGTCCAGCGCACCTACCAGGACACCGACGTTTGACCCATTTTTCGCTATAGGAATCGATATGAAGATAGCGGGTTTCCCAGAAGTATTGCTCTGGACCGGGCCGCTGATATACGGTTTACCCGTCCTCAAAGGCTCGGAGACATAAGGCTTATCGTCGATTATTTTCCCTACGTAATTGCTGTAAGGTTCGCTTGAAAGCACGTTTCCAGACTCGTCCGTCACAAAAACCCAGTAAAATAGGCTGTTAGAGCCTTCCGTGCGTTCCACCAAGGTATCTATATCATCGATCCTTCTCTCGCTGACTGCGTCGATCAGTCTGGAACTCTCCGTCTGTCCATAAAGGTATAGTAGGGCCCGATCCAGGTAGTTGGCGGTCAGGGCAGAAACGGTCTTCGCCTCTTCAAGACAGTCATTCTGGATATTCTGCTTGATCACATTCTGGTAATAGAAGGTGCTGAGAACGCCAAGTAGCGCCAGCGGCACGATCAGGATTAGGAGCGTGTAAACTACTGATTTGAATTTGATAGAGTTTAACCTGATCATACGTTTTTTAATTTTTCTATATGTTTTTATTGATAAGGCAAATAAAAACCGTCATGACTTTCGACTAGGGAATAGGGAGATCATTTGATTATTGCATGATGGAAATTCTAACATGGGGAATCACTCTAACGCCAGACTATAGTCATTTTTGGATGGTTTAGACCAGCATAGGTGCAAGTGCCCAGCCAATAACCTTGGCAAAACTGTGCTTGTCTGAACATCCAAAAATGACTGTAAATATTGTTTTGCGATAACAGGCCGTAGGATGGAGCCGCCCCCCCTCGAATTTTGTAGATTATTTAACTTTAAACTCCATACCATTGTCGTATAGCCTTTGTCATATCGGCTGAAAGTGCTATGTGGGTCGGCTGGACTTGCCATTTGAAGTCAACGAGCGGGTTGCCTCGGGATGTCCGCAGCTTAAAACGCTGAATGCAAACGGTGAAACCAGCAATAGTCGCGTTGGGCGGCAATGAGTTGGCTATACTATGGAGCCCGCGGTCAACCGTGGGAGTCGTCATGTTATCCCAACCTTACTCAGCGATGGTTGGATCGTCTCTTCCCCAGGTTGCCAACTGGCGGGGCAGACTCTACCGTGGTTTTCGCGGACAAACTTTGCTGCTTCTAGTTTGCGCAGTAGCTCCTTCGTGTTCCTGCCGAAGTTGTTATCGTTCATTTCGATGGCTTTCAGATTACCATCTGGATCGAAAATGAAGGTTGCACGTCGTGAAAGGCCATCGCTTTCATTATATGTCCCGAAAGCCCGGCAGATGTTGCCAGTGGTATCGGCGATCATTGGATACTGGATCGCCTTCAGCTCCGGCGAGGAGTCATGCCATGCCTTATGGGCGTATGCCGTGTCCCTGCTGACGCTGAATACCTCGGCGCCGAGGTCTGTGAAGTTTGTATAATATTTGGCCATCTCCTCGAGTTCCGTAGGGCAGACGAAGGTGAAATCCGCCGGGTAGAATATAAACACCAGCCATTTGCCTTTGTAGTCCGAGAATTTGATCTTAGTGATATTGCCATTATAGTAAGCATCTGCCTCTAAATCAGGTATTTTATCGTTGATGCTCAGACCGGTGTTTCGAGTTTCTGCTCCCGTATATGCCGTCGGCGCGATCGCCGGATTTTGTGATGTTTCGTCGCTTTTCGATAGTGCCGATAATGGCATACAGCATATCGGTAGCAGGACGACGATAATTACCATAGTGGATATAATGTTCATCTTCGTCCGGTAGGTATTCATAGCTCACACCCACCTACCATTTTTATGCTATTTTTAAAAGGCTTGCCAGGATTAAGTACAAAGATAGATTTTTGTATCCGGGTCGATGACGCTACCCAAGTTCTGGAAATGCATGGAGTCGGACCAAGAATGGATTGGGCGTCATTTCTTGCAGACCTACATTTAAGCATGGACAACTCAAAACACTAGCCCAATATCCCCGTGGGATCTGCCCAAGGTGATACAAACCAAACCAGATGACAAACAATAGTAGTACTGAGAGCAAACCTGGCAGCCTAATATCCCCAGTTCCGCCTAGGCTGGAAGTTCGGGTTCTTCGCGGATATAGCTAAAATTTATGGTGGGAAACAGTCCGTATGAGACGGTTGAAAAAATGTTTCCTCTCTCTGTGTGTCGGGAAGCCTTCGACATTCGATCGCTGCCGCATGCCTTGTGTCGTTCCTCAATTATATTTACGCTATTTTCTTTATAATTACTTTTTATAATTGCTGTTTCTTTACCAGCATTTGTTGTTTGTCTATCCCATGGTCTGAATTAGACTGGGTTATAGTATCATCATCATAATATGTATAATTATACATAATATTACTTACGCTTTGGTATTAATATTATGTTCTTTAAAGACTACCGGCACAAATTAAAGTACTATCAATCGTTCAAACATGAGATAAAGCTTCATTTTAATTGGGTGCATAAGTATGCTTTTATAATCCCCTGTCATCGTGATACATGTAGTGGGGCGGTGCTTGGGCCGTGCAGCAAGACAGAGAAGCCTGAGGTCAGCAACCCAACCCATATATCCTGATAAGACTGTGAGGCCGGTCCGCCCCTAACACTACACAGCACATCCCAATTTCAGAAAATGTCACGGGCCATACGAATGTCCGGGCGGCGACACCACAGGAATAGAGCCTATGGTGGGGTGGCTCACACTCCTTTATCGTGTCGCCGCTGCAGTCCGCGATTGCCTCGAATCCTCGAATCCTCGAATAATAGCAAGCCTATAAAAAACTAAAAAACTAACTAATAAACTAAAAACAATTGATGCTCTGATGATCATACTTTAACCAAAATGTGCATAGGATGAAGGAGGGGCTTAGGGCGAAAATATGCCTTGCCGGCCTCTGGATCCAACATCGCTTCGGCGATGGCAGTGCATGCGACTTGACTCCAACGCCTCAGGAAATATATATGCAGCTATAGCGGCGGGCACTATCAATCCCTTGTCGACTGGCAGTACATCGACCCCTTCGATCGTGGTATCCTCGCACGAAAATGACGGGGAGTCCTCGGTGGGTGGCGGGGAGAGGCCGGGAGATGCTGATCGGGTGATCAAGTTATCTACTCACCATATCACATTGATCCCGGTAACCCTGCCACTTATAGCATTCTTTCCCATATCCTCCGTGAGGCTGTCATATTGCAGGTTTATGACCGTGTTAACCGGTATGAAGTAGATTTGCCCTTCTTCGACTCCGCTCCTTGGAATATAGATGAGGCTATCGCTATTCTCGGTTAGTACTGGGTGAAACGCAGATACGTATACGGTGCCCTGGTCAGTGGTTTCAAAGACGTTCCAGCAATAGCTGGAAGCGTAACTGTTGTCGAGGTTGACCTCTGCCACGCCAGCGCGAATGCCATGTTTTTCGGCGTTATCATGTAGCCTTACGGCTGCAGATACCCTGGTAATCTGGTATTTTCCCAATGTGCTGTCGGTATCGTCCTGCTCTAAAAACTGCAACAGTTGTTTATAGGTAACATCGGTCGCGCTGCGGTTGTTGGTGATATGGGCGGTTTTGCCATCAGGGGTTTTTAGGTGCAGATCCTCAGTAGGGGCGGATGAAATATAGGGGTTATATATCACGTTATATATCATGATATAAGCCACGGCCACTACTAGAAGGGCTAAAACACACATTGTATAGATCATATGAAGTTTCACAATGATCGAGAGGATCTTTACCGCCCCTAATACCCCTACACCGATGCCGAGCCGGATCGCGGCTCCGATGAAACTGATTATGCCTTTCCCGCCGTGGAATGGGATGATAAAAATCGCCAGGACTACATAGCAGAAGAGCGCCGGAAATAAAATGGCCGTGTAGAACGCCATTTTTCCAAGGTATACGAATTGTTTTGGTATGGATGGTGGGTGATCGCTGTTCACGTCATCGATGAACCTCTTCGCAATCCGATCGCATCTTTTCGCCATTTTGTCGATGAATCTTTCCATCGGACCAGTTTCCAGATCGAGGGCATTGGAGGCTTTTACCGATGGTTCTACTACCAGATCAGGCTTCCTGTACTGGAACGTTGAGGCGTGATACTTCTTGAGCAGGCTGTCTTCGTTTTCCGGCAGCTTGTACTCATAGGGGTTCTTATCCTGCGGTGCCATAATTTCCTGTCCATTATCTTGGATCTTCTTTTCCTGATCTCCTCACGGATGATTTGTCTTGCCAGGTTGTAGCTTTCTATCCTCGATCATCCCTTGCTGGGTTGTCGCTTGTTTAACTTTACAATCCATACTTATAACGTGATCAATAGTCATGCATGATCAGATCCGGGTTTTTAACGTAAATTTTAGTGAATCTTCTAATATTTGACAAATTAATTGTTAATTCCTTTTATTTCAAGGACTGCTGTTAATACCTTTTTATTTATCTATTTTGGGTTGTTGCAAAAGTCTGTTAAAGATGGCAAGCGCTTTTCAATGGAACAGGAGCCATATCCTTCAGATGGTAGTTCACCTATCCATCTCTAGGTTTTCCATGGCTTCTGCCTACTGCCTATTATGAGGTCCGACTGAAATTGTCGAAGCTGAGCGGCGGTCCTTGGAGAGTTGGGTCATAATCGTTAGTCGTGTATGCGTTAGCTATGCTACATGCTGTCAGGAAATCGATTTAGGGTGAATTGGGGTGCAGGGGTATCGAAACCCCGCGGGCTTTAGTCGTGGGATGAAGCGTACCTCGCAATACTTTCGCCGTGCTAGACTACCTTTAAGTTTCCGGCCTTAATAATTTATCAAATATCAACGCCTCCTATCGCTCTTCGATGTCGGAATGACAGGTTGAAAGCATAGAACGCCCAGAAGGGGGTGGGTGCGGTGCGAAAGATGGAAGGTCCGCAGGCTTTAACGGGAGAAGTTACGAACAGGGTATCCAGGCCGTGAATTGTCCGTTCGTGGGGGTTGAATCGCGAGCTGACCGCTAAAGCTGGTGATTGACCACGTAATCTATATATACTATAATTACATTTCTTAGTCCCAGTATGAGGACTGTACGGGTGTCACCCGTGGAAAGGGCACTTATATCCGGACTCATCCTGCAAGCCAAAACTTAAAGACGGAAAAAACGGCGTAATCGGGGCTGATCACCTCGTTTAACACGTCCATAGCATCCTCTTTATCGGGCTTTTGCGTGGGTCGGGTATCGTTTTCCACAGGCGGGCACGTCTACAGTGGCCTTATATTGAAGGAATACCGAGAAGGTATTGTGACCAAGGTCGGAGCTGACCATAGCGTCCGGGTCGATGTTTGTACTCAAGCTACAAACAGCCCATTCCTGCATACTGTGAAACGCAAAGGGTCAGGATCTGTTCGCGAAGACCAATCAATCAGCTACATTGAGTCCGGCATAAACGAATAAGCATGGCATAGTATAGGGAGGCCAGCACAAAGGCGCCGGCGGAGACCGATGGCTTAAGGGTAGCCTGTGGCTATTCGAGTGAAGCGCAAAAAATGGGATAAGGTCGCCGCTCAGGCAGGTGCATGCACCTGTATACGAATGTCATACTCCAAACACTAAGGACACAAACCTCAAGTTTATTCCGAGTTTACGTGGTGAATGCCATGTCATGCCCGCGGGGTGCGAACTCCACGGTAAGCACAGAAGAAGCGCTATTAATCAAGCTAGTCTTCTTCGCCTAAGGGCGGTGGCGTTACAGCGTAAGTATCTGAAATACGATACCTGGCGAACGACAAAGCCAGAGCCTATTCCCGGTTAATGGAGGAACATCTGAAATGGGACACGCACACGCACCAAGGCGTGGGTCTCTCGGGTTCAGCCCGAGGGTAAGGGCGCGAAGCCAGAAGCCGAAGATGAGAAACTGGGCTGAGCTTGGCGACCAGCCGAAGATTCAGGCATTTGTTGGATATAAGGCCGGAATGTCTCACCTTGTCATGATTGATGACCGGCCGCACAGCACGACTGAGGGGATGGAGATCTCTATCCCGGTTACGATTGTCGAAACCCCGAAGATGAATGTGGCGGGTATCCGGGTCTATGATGACGGCCCCTATGGCAAGAAGGTTATCGGTGAGGCGTGGGTCGGCGATCTCAAGCCACTGGCTAAGCTGACGAGCCTGCCGAAGAACCCGGCGAAGACTGACGATCAGCTGGCAAAAATCGCTGAGCTGGTCAAGAAGGGCTTGGTAGCCGATCTCCGGGTTATGACTTACACGCTTACTTCCGAGGTATCGGGTATCACTAAGAAGATCCCTGATCTTATGGAGAATCGTATCGCGGGCGGCGATATGAATAAGCGATTTGAGTTTGCGAAATCCCTTATGGGCAAGGCGGTTAGCTTCAAAGATGTCTTTACCCCGGGCGAGTTGGTCGATATTTCGGCCATCACGAAAGGTAAAGGCACTCAGGGCCCGGTTGTCAGATGGGGCATTGCGATCCAGAAGCGCAAGCACGCTCGTACGGGCAAGCGCAGGCACGTGGGCAACCTCGGCCCGTGGAACCCGCACCGTATTAGGTGGCAGGTTCCGCAGCTCGGTCAGACCGGCTATCACCAGAGGACCGAGTATAACAAGAGGATCATTAAGATGAGCGACAAGGCCGAGGAGATCACTCCGGCGGGCGGCTTCCTACACTATGGCGTGCTCCGGAACGAGTTCGTCGTGCTGAAGGGTAGCATTCCCGGTCCCGTCAAGAGGATGGTTCGGATCAGGCCGGCGGTCAGGCCGAAGAACATGCCGAAGCAGGCGCCTGAAATAACCTACATTAGCACGATGTCGAAGCAAGGCTAACCTGGAGGATCACATCATGGAAGCAACAGTTCTAAGCAAATCCGGCAAGAAATCCGCAATCACCGTCCCGTCGGTATTCAACGAAGAGTACCGGCCGGACATCATTAAGAAGGCAGTGCTTGCCGCGCAGGCCAACAGGCTGCAGCCATACGGTCCGGATAGGACCGCGGGCACTCTGTCATCGGCCCACTCCTGGGGAAGCGGCAGGGGCGCGGCTCACGTGCCCAGGCTAACCAACGGCAGCAGGGCTGCGGTAGTTCCGCATGCCAAGGGCGGCCGTGCGGCCCACGGGCCGAACCCGCACAGAATTTACGCTGAAAAGATTAACAACAAAGAGCGACTGAAAGCCATCCGGTCCGCGGTTGCAGCAACCAACAGCATGGAGCTGGTCAGGGCCCACGGCTACAGGTACGAGGGCGCGTTGCCAGCTGTCATCGATAGCGAGATCGAGTCGCTGACGAAGACAAAAGAAGTAGTCGAGATGCTCACCGCGCTCGGCTTCGAAGCCGACCTCGTCCGGGGCAGCGCGAAGACTGTCAGGGCAGGCAAGGGCAAGATGAGGGGCAGGTACTATAAGAAGAAGGTTGGCCTGCTGCTCGTGATCGCCGAGGACAAGGGCGTCAAGCTCGCCGCTAGGAATATCCCGGGCGTCGATGTGGCTACTCTGGATGAGCTGAGCGTCGAGTTGCTCGCGCCAGGAACCCGCGCCGGCCGCCTGACTCTATGGACCGAGGGAGCGATGAAGCAGCTTTCCGATGAGGAGGCTTCGAAATGATCATCAAGTACCCGTTCATCACAGAAAAGGCGACCCTTTCGCTGGATAAGAATAATACGCTCCAGTTTATGGTCGATATGAGGGCTACCAAGCCGCAGATCAGGAAGGCCGTCGAGGAGATGTACAACGTGAAAGTGCTAAAGGTTACCACCCAGATCACCTCGCGTGGAGGCAAGAAGGCTGTAGTCACCCTGAGCGCCGAGAACAGCGCAGAAGAGATCGCCAGCCGTCTGGGAGTGTTCTAAACCCCGAATGGAGGATTGATTGGTTATGGGAAAGCGATTAATGTCACAGAACCGAGGTAAGGGCACCCCGACATACCGGGCTACCTCTAGCAGGTTCAAAGCAGACTTGGAGCACATCAAGACCTTTGGCGACGAGACTATCCATGGCATCATCACCGAAGTCGTCCATGACACAGCTAGGAACTGTCCAATTGTCCGTGTCAAGTTCGGCAACGGCGAAGAGCGGCTCATCCTAGCCCCTGAGGGCGTGGGAGTCGGCGATAAGATCGCCTGCGGCATCTCGGCAGAGATCAAGGCGGGCAACACCCTTCCGCTCAGCGAGATACCCGAAGGCTGCACTATCTGCAACATCGAGTCGCAGCCAGGAGACGGCGGCGCGTTCGCCCGCTCGTCCGGGGTCTATGCGATCATCGTGGCGCACGAGGCTAATAAGGCGGTAGTCCAGCTGCCCTCGGGCGAGATGAAGCGGCTCAACCCTAAGTGCAGAGCTACCATAGGAGTGGTAGCAGGCGGCGGCAGAACCGAGAAACCGTTCGTCAGGGCAGGCAATAAGTGGTATAAGATGGCTAATAAGGCGACCAAGTGGCCGGTTGTCCGTGGCGTAGCCATGAACGCGGTCGACCACCCGTTCGGTGGCGGCGGCAGGCAGCACCCAGGCAGGCCCAAGACGGTCAGCAGAGGCACCCCGCCGGGCAGAAAGGTCGGGAGCATCGCCGCGAGAAGGACGGGCATCGGCCATTAACATAGGAGGAGACGTAATTCATGGTATCTAAACAGTCGAAGCAGGCAGGCAGGCTCCCGAAACGGAAGGAAGAATTCACCTATAGGGGCTTCAACGTTGCCGATCTAAAGAAAATGGACATGGCCAAAGTCGCAGAGCTGATGCCCTCCCGCCAGCGGCGGAAGATCAAGAGGGAGTTCGGCGCGGAGCATCAGAAGCTCCTGGACGATATCAGGGCCGGGGAGACTAAGATCAAGACCCACCTGAGGGACATGATCATACTCCCGGAAATGATCGGTGTGACCTTCGAGATCCACACCGGAAAGGAATGGAAGGCGGTCGAGACCACGCCCGAGATGGTCGGGCACTACCTGGGCGAGTTCGCGCTGACACGCAGGGGCGTATCGCACGGTTCGGCCGGTATCGGCGCGACCAGAGGCAGCAAGTACGTGCCGCTGAAATGAGTGAGGAGTGACGTAGATGTCGAAAGTAGCATACACCGCTGAATTTGATCCGGCCACCACCGCTAAGGCGATGGCCTACGAGATCAACGTCTCCCCGAAGCACTGCCAGGAGATCTGCCGGCAGATTCGCGGAATGAAGGCCAGTCATGCGAAGGCCTATCTGCAGGATGTCATCGATCAGAAGAAGTCGGTACCCTTTAAGAGGCACGCTCGAAACGTCGGCCATAAGCGTCATCAGGAGGGTTGGCCCAGCGGCCGGTACCCGGTGAAGGCGAGCACGGAGATCCTTAAGCTGATCAAGCACGCGGAGGCGAACGCAGAGTACAAGGGCCTTGAGCCCGAGAACATGCGCATCGTCCATTCTACCTCGAAGAAGGGCCGCGTGATCAAGGGCATCATGCCCCGTGCGATGGGCAGGGCTACCTCATGGAACATCGAGACCGTGACGGTAGAGGTGGTATTAGGAGAGGTGCGTTAGTTTGGCGATTGAGAAAAAATTCGTACAGGAAGGCTTCAAGAAGGCCATGATCGACGAGTATTTCCTGGAGAAGCTTGAGCGTGCCGGGTACGGCGGCATGGAGATCAACAGGACCCCCATGGGGACTCAGATCACCCTCAAGGCCGAGAAGCCGGGAATGATTATTGGAAAGGCAGGTAAGTCCATCCGCAGGTACACCAAGGAAATGGACATGCGGTTCAAGATGGATAACCCGCAGATCGATGTGCAGGAGGTCAAGAAGCCTGAGCTGAACGCCCAGATGATGGCTACTAGGCTGGCCAATGCCCTAGAGCGGGGCTGGTACTTCCGGAAGGCCGGGCAATCCACCCTGCAGAGGATCATGGACTCCGGCGCCATGGGCTGCGAAGTAGTCATCGCCGGCAAGCTGACCGGCGCCCGTAAACGGAGGGAGAAGTTCATCGCCGGCTACATCAAGCACTGCGGCAAGCCGGTCGAGGAACTGGTTGACGTGGGCTACGCCCGGGCGAAGAAGAAACTGGGCATCATCGGCGTCAGAGTCAGGATCATGCCCCCAGGAGCGGTGCTTCCGGACAAGGTCAATATCATCGAGCGCGAAGTTCCGACAGTGGAAACAGTCCCGGAGCCCGCCGCCGAGAAGCCTCGCGCTGCCGCCGCCGAGCCGTCGGAGGCCGCTGAAAAGCAACCGGCTGCCGAGTCGACCGCCGCC
>DATHCY010000079.1:0-13281 GCA_035319305.1 Methanocella sp. | reverse complement strand
TGTCCTGATCTTCGCTCCAGAGTCTATGCCTATGGTTTCTAGCGTCAGTTCGCAGGCTCGCTCGATCAGGCGGGTGTTGCCTCCGCCTTCGATCTCGCCCTCGATACGGTCTCCTCTTAGCTCGACTTCGGCGTGGGTCTTGAGATCGATGGCGAACGCTGAGCCCTTCCATGCTGCTATAGCGTTGATGATTGTGCCTGCTCCGTACGCCGTGCCTTTGGCTTTCATGTGCGTCTCCACTTGTCATTCAGCGCTGCATGCTATATGTTAGCATGCTGCATAAAAACTTTATGTTTGTACTGCTGTTTGTGTGTATGGGCTATTAAAAGATACTCTTGCTTCCCGATCTATTTAAAAACTGGATATTGTCCGGTTCGAAAAGATTTATTCTATCTCAGATCATATTATAAAAATATGAATGAGCTACGCCGTGACTATTTCACCGATCGATGGGTGATCATCGCCACGGAGCGGGCCAAGAGGCCGACCGATTTCGTCAAACAGAAAGCCCCCGGACAGCCTCAAGGAGCGCAGCAACAGTGCCCGTTCTGTGCAGGCAATGAAAGTCTGACCCCGCCAAGCAAGGCCACGTATTATACGGAAAACGGCTTGCTCAAGCACGCTCCCGATGTCGAAGGGGTGTCGAGAAGATCGGTCTGGATCTCCCGTATCATACCGAACCTGTTTCCGGCGACAGAGCCCGGTAAACCGGTCGTCAAGTCCGATCTGTCCATGAGCGCCTCTGGCATCCACGAAGTGCTGGTGGAATCGCCCGATCATACCAAGCAGCCTCAGACGATGCTTGATGACGAGATCGTGCTACTATTCCAGGTCTATAGGGATCGGTTCGCGGAGATCTCCCGTATGCCCCATGTGAAATACGTCTCTGTGTTCCGCAATTTCGGCAAGGAGGCTGGGGCATCGCTATCTCATCCTCACTCTCAGATCATTGCTATCCCCGTCGTGCCACGGATCATCGAGGAACAGTTCGGCAGGGACTACGATGCGATCATAGCACAGGAGGAGCCGTCCGACCGGTGTATACAGGTGTCGAAGCATTCGATCGCGTTCGCCCCGTTCGCCTCGGCGTTCTCCTATGAGGTCTGGGTCTTTCCCAGGCGTCCATGCCAGAACCTGCTGGAGCTGAGCGATGAGGAGCGGGATGACCTGGCGGTGCTTACTCGGGACGTGCTCAAGCGCGTCCGATCGCTGTTATCCGATCCACCGTACAACTACTGCTTCTTCCAGTCGATCTCTGACCCGATGCACATGTATCTGCGGATCTGTCCCAAGCTGGGTACAGAGGCGGGCTTCGAGATGAACACGGGCGTCAACATCAACTCGGTGCCGCCGGAGGCGGCGGCGAAGAGTCTGCGTGAGATCAGTCTAAAATAGCTTACCAATAAGGAATAGTCACTAGGGTTCCAACTACATCTGCGCAAAAGTTCACATCTTCCACCCATCTATATATTTTATTTAGTATATATTTTAATCCGAGTGTGTACATAAGTCCTTCATAGACGCCGGCGACGAACTCGACAGCCGTTTTGTTACATACAAGACAGATAGACGGACAAAAACTTCGCAGTTCGCTGCCGTATTCGGCGTGATACCATGACAAAACTATGCATCGGGTTTGAGGTCCACCAGCCATTCAGGCTGAACCCTGGTTTCATACCGGGCGAAGTAGGAGGTAAGCACCCAGAAGCATATTTCTGCTCGAGCAATAGAGACATACTAGAGCGAGTGTGCAACAAATGCTATATCCCTGCCACCAAACAGGTGCTTGAACTGCTCGATCAAGGGTTCAGATGCGCTTTTAGCCTGTCCGGCACATTAGTAGAGCAGCTGGAGCGATGGAACCCGGAGGCGCTCGACCTGTTCAAAAAGGTCGCCCTGCATAAAAACGCGGAAATGCTATGTCAGACATATTATCATAGTGTCGCCAGCCTATTTAGTGATCTGTCAGAGTTTGAAGGACAAGTCCGCGAACACCGCCAGCTAATAAAGGACATATTTCGCGTTACGCCTCAGGTGATAGAGAATACTGAGTTCATCTTCAACGATGCGATCGCGAGGTCGGCAAAAAAGCTGGGATTCAAGGCGATCTATGCCGAAGGCGTCGAGCGGGTCCTGGGATGGCGCAGCCCGAACTATGTCTATTCCTGCCAGGGGATCAATCTACTGCTGAGAAACTATCAGCTGTCGGATGACATCGCGTTTAGGTTTACGAACAGACAGTGGGGCGAATGGCCGTTGACAGCGGATAAGTACGCATCGTGGGTCGCCGCCTCTCCAGGGAACTACGTCAATGTTTTCATCGACTACGAGACCTTCGGGGAGCACCAATGGGGCGACACCGGGATCTTCGAGTTCCTCAGATGGCTTCCTGGAGAGTGCCTGGCCCAGGGGGTCGAATTCATCAAGCCATCGGAGGCCGCTTTAATCCCCGCCTCCGAAGAGCTCAGCGTCGAGGAAACCACCTCATGGGCCGACGTGGAAAAAGATATATCCGCATGGCTGGGCAACACGATCCAAAGCGTCGCAATGAAGGAGATCCAGCGTGCCGCTACCTTCGCGCAGGACAAGAGAACCTGGCGGTACCTACAAACCAGCGATCACTTCTACTATATGGCATCCAAGTTCGGTTCCTGCGGCGACGTTCACTCATACTTCAGCCCCGGCGCCTGCGACTGCATCGAATCTTTTGACCTATATATGCGGGTGTTATCGGACTATGAGACGCGCTCAGCCATGATGATGAGGCAGCAGCATGCTGCGCTCGAGCTACGATGTCTCTCACCAGAACAGGCCTTCAAGTTCTGGAATCCGGTCGCATATACAGGGTTTACCGCATACAGTTTGGATGACTTCGCCGACCTACTAAACTTTGTGCCGGAGGACTCGCTATTATACCACCTTCGCCGGGATGACTTCTCTCGGTGGATTATTGGCGTGCTGAAGGATAAGGCGCTAGCCGGCGAAGTTGCCCATTGTAGCAACAGGATAGAGCTGATCGAAGTTGTCGATCGAAAGAGGAAACATCTATGGAGCCAGTTAAAATCGCTTTCTTCTGCTGGGAATCTATCTATTCCGAGCGCATAGGCGGACTGTCCCCCGGGGCGACGTACCTGGCCGAGACGCTTGCCAGGGACAACGAGGTCCACTTCTTTACCAGAGGAGGAGAGGACAGGACCATCAAAGGCGTGCAATACCACTATGTACAGCCTTACGCCGGCAATATCGTAGATTACGCCAAGAACATGAGCGATCTAATGGTAGGACGGTTCAATGAATACGACTCCCCCAAGTTCGATATCCTCCACTTCCACGACTGGCACGTCATCGACGCACTGCATCAGCTGAAAGACCGTAACACGGTCCTCACCTTCCATTCGACAGAATACGGCCGGGCCGGAAATAGGATCGGCGAGTGGTGGGAGGCCCACGAGATCTCAGGCAAAGAGTGGTACGGGGCTCTGATCGCAAAACAGATCACTGCCGTGTCCCACACTCTGAAGAACGAGATCATGTGGCTGTACAATATTCCATACGAGAAGGTTTCCGTGGTAAGTAACGGCATCTTCCCCGAAGTCTACGAAGCGGTCATCGACCCGGGAAAGGTAAAGGAAGCATACGGCATCCACCCCTACGCTCCGCTTGTCTTCTTCGTCGGTCGCATGGAATACCAGAAAGGCCCCGATCTCCTGATTAAAGCCGTGCCGCTCGTGCTTCATAACCGGTGGGATGCTCGCTTTATCATGGCCGGTCAGGGCACCATGAAGCATGAGCTTCAGCAGGCTTCGTCCGGCCTACCGGTGCAGTTTCCTGGCTACATCACGGACTCTGAATACGTGCGGTTATTGAACGCCGCCGATACTGTGGTGATCCCGAGCCGGAATGAGCCCTTTGGACTGGTGCTGCTGGAAGCGTGGAGCGCTCGGCGATGCCCTGTCGTCGCGGACGTAGGAGGTCTTTCCGAGAACGTCGGCAACTTTGCAGATGGAGTCAAGGTATATTTAGACCCGGCCTCGATTGCCTGGGGCATCAACTATGTGCTGTGCGACCCTGCCAGGGCAGGGGCTTACGGCAGGAACGGCAGGAGAAAAGTAGAGCGACACTTCCTGTGGAGTGTGATTGCCCGCAGGATGATGGATGTTTACAGACAGGTGATATAATTTGAAGATAGCGTATTTCGTAGATGAGTACCCCCCATTCTTCAGGGGCGGGTTAGGGACATATGCCATGGAGATCACTCAGGAGTATGTCCGTATGGGCCACGATCTCACCGTGTTTTCGCGGAACAGCGGCAAAGATCCGACCAACGACACGTGGAAGGGTATCAGGGTTCACCGTCCCCTGCTGATGAACATGCTGGACCTGTTGCCGATCCTCTCCCCGGGTGATGTGGCCCGGTGGGATCCTGGAGGCCAGACCTTCTTCTCAGAGACCATGATGTATAACCTGATGTCGGCGTCCAAGCTAATCAACGACCTTGTGGCCCAGCAGGGGCAATCGTATGACCTCGCGGCGGCTCATGACTGGCTCGGTTTCCCAGCAGGCCTCCTCGCCCGAAGTAACCTGGCGATTCCACTAGTCGTCCACTACCACTCCACCGAGCAGGGGCGCACAGGCAGCGGCTCCACCACGGTCAAGGAGATCGAACGGATGGCCGCCATTAAGGCTGATCTGGTCATTACGGTGAGCTACGCCATGCGGGACGAGCTAGTAAAGCTCGGCTATCCGGAAAGCAAAATAAGGGTGGTCTACAACGGGGTGGACACGAAGAAGTATTCTCCGGGTTCTTTCACCGACCGGCAGATCAAGGACTTTCGCAAGAAGATCGGGGTGGGAGACTCCCCCATGATCTTCTTCGTGGGGAGGTTGACTTGGGTCAAAGGGGCTGATACTCTGACCGCATCCATGACGCAGGTCGTCCGTGAGGTTCCGGACGCAAAGCTGGTCATCGTCGGCAAGGGCGAGCAGGAGGACATGCTACGGCAGATCGTTCGATCGAACGGTATAGAGAAAAACGTCATCTTAAACTTTAACTACGTAAACGAGGATGAGCGGAGGCTATACTATGCCTCCTCTGACATCTGCGTCTTCCCGTCCAAGTACGAGCCGTTCGGCATCGTCAGCCTGGAGGCTATGGCGATGGGCAAGCCGGTCATAGTGGGCGCCTCGGGGACGTCCGGTTTCCGTGAGCAGGTGATCCCTCACGGCAATAATCTCTGCGGCTTCCATATCAACCCGCACGACCCAAGCGACATCGCCAAGTTCCTTATCATCCTCCTGAAGGACCGGGAACTGCAGAAGACAATGGGCACCAATGCCCGGAAAAGGGTACTGGAACAGTTCACCTGGGAAAAGGCTGCGAGGGACACAATACTGGTCTACGAGGAAGCCATAAAGCTATATAAGAAAAAAGTCCTGGAGGAGTGCGAAAGCCGGGCGCGATCGTGCGATCTCAAGCCTCCCTGAAGGGTTCGTCTGGATTGTAGGCCTGACGGCGGTCATCGTCTCAGGCACTACATTTTCAGGTCAAAGTCCCTGGTTTCGTTACCGTTGATCGTCATCTGTAGTGGACTGCCTCTGTCATCGCTGATCTGACTGGTGATCTGCCCTCCAGTATTATTCTTGTAGAGCGTCACCATGATGGAGAACGGCACGTTCTCATATATATCCCCAACATTATAGTTGCCATCAGGGTCAATCAGCCCGCCGGTAGATTCCGTTCCTCTGGTGATACTGGAGTATCTCTGCTCCATGGGGTAGGTAAACCGGATGTATCCCGAATATGCGGTGCCGTCGGTCAGCGTCTTTATCTGGAGATCAGGCTTTCCGCCATTTATGGTTATTTTGCCTCGTAAGTCGGCCGTGCTTCCGGTACCTGAAGGATCATTTGTGGCAAAAAGGTTCGTTGTACCGTGGTTCGCCTGTCCGTTTTCGCCGGACTGATTGTTATCAGCTGTAGCAGTACTGTTTCCGCTGTTGCTCATCCAGTAAGCGGCGCCGCCTACGATACCGATTACAAAGACTACAGCGATGATCGTGAACAAGATCTCCATGTTTTTTTGTTCCATGCATGACCTCTGCGATGTCAGGTTAAAACCGAATATTACCCCTATATGGGGCATTGCATTTATAGCTTGTGATATATCTCTACGTAGGTTTAAACGCTAAAAAACTCCATATATACAGTCATTTTTGAGGGGTTTTGTACTATGTTGTATGGATCCGAATTTTTATCCTCCGTCCACCATTCGCAAGACGATAAATAGATCTCCAATATTCTCACGTGTTCTGTGGAGTTTTCGGTTCTTAATATTCCCCCTTGTAATAATTCTCCCGTGGGCGTAACCACCAACACAACAAGCTGAAACTACTGCAATCTATGCCTGGCACAGCGCTCGTCGTTCTACGCAGGATTGGATACAACCTTTTTAATCGCTTTCTGAGCAATCAGAAAAATATGCTATAAATGTATTTCAGAGCTATTCGATCGATCGAATGCAGTCTGCGATGATGCCCGATACGTCCGTAATTCCAAACTCATTATTGATCGTGTTGGTCGAGATAAACTCGTCCATTCCTGCTCTGAACAGCCCCGTCAGGGTATCGATGTCGCTGAGTACTGCATGTGTGCAAGCTGCCGTGATCCGAAGGGCTCCCTGGTCTCGTAAGGACCTGATCACCTGCATCATGGTGCCGCCGGTGCTCACGATATCGTCTATGATTAGCACGTCCCTGCCCTTTACATCCATGCTGCGCGGCTTGATCCTGATCTCCTTTGCAGATAGCCGATTTTTTTCTAGTACGTCGTAGTCCGAGCCCAGCAGTTCGGCCGCACGTGCCGCCCAGCGCTCTGACTCCGAGTCCGGGCCGACGACCAGCGGGGTTTTCAGCCGCTTTCCAGCTTCCTTGGCGAGAAGATCTACCGCGCTGGCTTCATGCAGCTTGATCCGGCTGAATCTGGACAGATCCGACAGGCTCAGCCGGTGGAGATGGATATCGACGCTGACTATATCATCTACGCCGGTGAAGTCCAGCGCCTTGAGCATCGACCTGATGGCGATCGCCTCGCCCTGAACGTGCCGGGTGTCCTGCCTGGTATATCCTAGGTACGGTATCACTGCGATCACCTGCTTTGCTCCCAGTTCCTTCAGCAGGTCAACGGTAAACTCCATCTCCACCAGCGCATCGTTCGGTCTGGGATGCATGGTTTGAATGTAAGCCACCGTCTCGGCGGGGGTGTATTCCCCTTCGATCACGTGGATTTCCCCATCAGGGAACTTCTCGATGCTCGGAAAGTGTACGCTTGCTCCGAGCTGTCTGGCAATGCTCCGCGCTAGACCTGGCACGGTTGAGCCGGCGATGATATCGATGGTCATGTTCTATCCTTAACTAACTAATTGTTCGAGGGGCTTATATTGTTTGTCCGCCGGTTAAATGCGCTATTTATTTTTATATATAAATATTATAGATGAATGTGATGGTATGCGGATCGGTTTTTTTGTGTGGGAATATCCTCCCAGGCTTATCGGTGGATTGGGAACTTACGCCGGGTACATGACCAGGGACCTGGTGCGAATGGGCAATGATATAGTCGTATTTACCACCAACCCAGGTTCGCTCAAGACCAGCGAGGTCATCCATGGGGTGGAGGTTCATCGGCCTCTCAACGTGGACGCATCCGGTATACTTCGCATCATCGTAGGAAACGAACTTCAGTCCTGGGGTGATCAACTCAAATTTTTCAGCTCGATCTTTACCAATGACATTCTCTGTGTCGCCAAATTCCTGAATAGCTTGGTTCGCAAAGATGGCACCAAGTTCGACATGGTATGCGTCCACGATTGGCTGGGCGGAATGGCCGCATCTCTTCTCAAGGCAGAGATCGATCTACCCGTAGTCTTCCACGTGCATTCGACCGAATGGGGCAGAAGTCGTGGCATGGGCAGCAAAGTGGTCAACGACATAGAATATCAGACTTCAGTGATCGTCGACCGCATTATCACCGTGAGCTACGCGATGAAGGAGGATCTGGTGAACCATGGCTGGCCCGGCGAAAAGATCTTTGTCGTGTGGAACGGTGTGGACCCCGATATATACAATCCAAAAGCCATAACACAGCATGAAATCGACACACTGCGCGCCAAGTACGGGATCAAGACCGATGAGAGAATGATCCTGTTCGTGGGGCGGCTCAATTGGGTCAAGGGCATCATCAACCTAGTGCAGGCCATGCCCCATGTCCTGAAGGAGTACCCGAAGGCCAAACTGGTCATCCTAGGAACGGGGGACGAGGAGGCTAACATACGGAACCTACTGAAACGCCTCGATATCAACGACAGGGTCGTCTGCAGATTCGAGTTCGTCTCAGAGCATGAGCGAATCCTCCATTATGCGGCGTCCGATCTGTGCGCATTTCCCTCCCTGTACGAGCCGTTCGGCATCGTCAGTCTGGAGGCTATGGCGATGGAGAAACCGATCATGGTAGGCGCCAAAGGCGTATCTGGGTTGCGGGAGCAGGTGGTCAGCTCTCAGCCTGGCCAGACCGGAGTCCACGTGGACGGGGGAAACGCGGCCGATATAGCATGGGGCCTTAAGCAGATACTCTCCAACCCTGAACGGGCCAGGACGTGGGGCCAGAACGCCCGGCAGCGCGTCATCGACTACTTTACCTGGGATAAGGCAGCCAAACAGACGCTGGATGTGTACGAGGGTCTAGTGCAGACCTACCACAGGAAGTGATCACATGGGAGACAAACCGACAATTAATAAGACTGCAAAAAGAAAGGCACGGGCTACAGCCGGTGCCAGGGAGTCGAGCCAAAAACAGATCGCTGAAGCGCTATTCAACCCCAGGGACCGCAACCCCTATTACTTTAACGGCAAGCCGCTGAGCAACCTCCAGGAGCTGACAGATTATCTGACCGCGTTCACCGGCGAAGAAGGGGCGTGGGTAGCGGAGTGGATCGACTACCTGGGCGATTCCGAGACAGCCAACCGCATCCGGAAGCGGCCAGGCGACTTCAAGGAGATCGTCAGGGCCCGTTGCAACGAACTTAAAAAAAGTATAAACGCAACCCAGGACACATCATCGATGAAGAAATAATGTCACCGGCCTGCTATGCTTCTTGCCCCTATGCCCGGGTAGCAACGATCAGCCTCTGGACCGCGCCCACAAAAGACCTGATATGCTCCGGCCCCTTCGACGTGACGATGGTGCCAGAAACAACCACCGGGTCATCGACATACGCCACCCCGTACCGCTTAAATTCGTTTGTAACCGTGGAAGAAGGGTACATCGACGCCTTCCGCCCGCTGAGGATGCCGGCATGCGCAAGAGCCACGCTAGATAGACCGGACGCGCCGATCACCCTGCCTTTCTGATATGCCTGTCTGATCTTCCCCTGCAGCAACTCGTTCCCCCACAGGTACTGCGGCGAGCCGTTGCCACCTGCAATCACCAGCGCATCCAGTGCTGCCACACTGATCCCGCCGATGGTGTTATCGGGCATCACCACACTGCCAGACATGCCCCTCATCAGCGACTTCTCGGTACCAGCCACCAGCACCCGAGCTCCTGCAGCCCGAAAATATTTTTTAAGGTAAGACAGCTCATCGTCGTGAAAATTCTGCTGGGCGACGACGATCTGGACAAGCGCGGTATCGTGAGCCATGTTCTCCATCGAATATTAATTTGCTCACCTATAAAACTGCCTGAACTCCCGATAAACGTTAATACCTTTGGCGTCCAACCAGTTATTCATGTTCCTCGGAACCCTCGCCGATCCCCGCGGAGATGTGGGGCAGGAAGTGTATTACGCGAAAGACGCCGGCTTTAGCTTCGTGGAGATCAGCCTAGAGGGGCCCCGATGCTCGCTGGAGCAGCTACAGCCGAGGACAGCAGAGCTGAAACAGCTCAGGGATGAAACCGGCCTGTTTTATACCTGCCATACGCCATGGGGTTGGAACATCGGTAACCCATATCCGAAAATCAGGGATGCCACAGTGCAACAGGTCATCGACGTGATCAACTTTGCGGAGACGATTGAAGCTAGGCTGGTCACGGTTCACATGCACACCCGTTTCGGCCTGTACGATCGGCGGCAGCTGATCGGAAACATGGCATCATCGCTAACGGTTTTATGCGATAGGGCCGCGCGGAGTGGCATGACGGTAACGGTGGAAAATGTAGACCAGACACCCGAGGACTTCAAACGGCTGTTTGCCATTGAGCCCAGGGCAAAGATGCACCTGGACGTCGGCCATGCCAACATCTCCTATGCGGGAAGCGCCAACATCGTCGCGTTCATCGAGGCATTCAAAGACCGTCTCTACCATGTTCATGTGCACGACAACAGAGGGGGTCACAATGTGGACGCCGATATCCACATGGCGCTCGGCATGGGTAACATCGACTGGACCCGGGTGGTCAAAGCACTCAAGGAGGCAAAATACAATAAAACGATCACCTTCGAGGTGTTCGCGAGGAACCGGCGGTACCTAGAGATCAGCAAAGATCTTTTAAATGACCTCTGGGAAAACCTTTAAAGGCCTATCCCTTCAGCACGATCGGGTCGATCGATACCCATACTATCATGAATAAGCCGCGAGGTAATGCTTCGAGAACCGATCGTTGTAGAACTCGTCGTTGTCGCCCCAGATCACCCTGAAATCCACGATCGCAAAGCTGGCATCATCATGGTATTTCGTACTGAAGACCGCCAGCTTGTAATCCTCCTTGCCGATATCGCCAACCGTAAATTCCTGGAACAGGAGTTGATGACCTTGGTTATCGCTCATGAATACATCGACTTTGACGTTCTTGGCCGGCTTATCGTCATCGTTCACCACTATCATGGCGATCTTTTCCGTCTGGCCGTTGATATCCCTGCTCCAGTTGAAGACTTTGGTATCCTGCGGAGCGAAGACGAGTCTGACCTTACCGCTCAGCCGCGAGTTGATAACCATCACCCACGGGGTTGGGTTGATGACGGCGCTAGGGCTTGGGGCCAACGTCGGGCTTGGGATCGGCGAGATCGGGCCATAAACTATATCCGGCGTGGGTGTGAAGCCGCTCACTTGGTTTCCTATATCAGTACAGCCACCCACATCGACAGTAGCCGATATGATGGCAAGAACAAGTGCAATGGCACAGACCTTTTTCATTAGATACCCCCCGGTGTATATAGGAAAACTCGCCGAAATATAAATATTGTGTAGAAATAATCAATAGCATATTAGGCGATTGTTAGAGCTAAACTGCTATCTCCTAGTACTTGGTGAGCCTGCCCGGTCTCAGCCAATCAGCAGCTTCCTCTAACCGATACGTATAAAAGTTTCTCCGGAGACTATTACTGAACTATTACAGGGGATATCATGACCGAGATCAAGAACAGGGCTACCTTTGGAATTCCCGACTTGGATAACGCGCTTGACGGAGGCATACCGCGGGGCTCTCTGGTCCTGCTGGAGGAGGACACTGGCGCCAAGTCTGGCATCCTTCAGTCCAGGTTCGTCGCCGAGGGGCTGCTCAACAACGAATACTGTTATATCTTCAATATGGAGCACCCGCCGCAGGCGATCCTGAATTCGCTTGGCTCGTTCGGGCTGGAGACCGAGGAGTACATCAACAACGGGCAGCTCATCGTCATCGATGGGTTCACGGATGCCTTTGGCTGGGGAGAGTTTGTCTCAAAGTGGAAGTACGTCTGTCACGACCTTTCGAGCATCAGCGAGGTGCACGATGTGGTCAAGCATGCCACAGCAGAGGTCCAGCCCTATAATAACATGCGTGGAATCGTCGACTCGCTTACCACGTTGCTCTTGGCCAGCGACTCAGAGCGCGCCATCCTGAATTACATCCATCATCAGATGGCGACCCAGAAGAACTATGGCACGACTTCGATGTTCACCATTCACATAGGCGCGCACCGGCCCGAACTGATCAAGGCGCTGGAGCATATCGTCGATGGTGTGATATGGGTTTCGCGTGTGGACGTCGAAGATAACCCCAGGGACGTGCTGCAGATCCGCAAGATGCGGGAGTCGAAGTACTCGCCTCGGATGTACTACCTCCACGTGGATGAGACGAATGCCACGCTGGAAGAAATGAAGAAGAAGCACCGATAGCCAGTGTTCCGTGTTGCCATCTCACCCGAGTATGATCAATCAGGATAGCAGAGTTCGTCTGTGAGTCACCTTAGAGGGGTTAAATCGTGAAAGTCACTTTCCTCGGCACCAACGGTTGGTACGATAATCGGGCGGGCAATACGATCTGTACGCTGATAGATTCGTCGGAGGGCTACATAGTGCTGGATGCGGGCAATGGCATCCATAAGCTCGATCGATATATAACTAAGGATAAGCCTGCATATCTATTCTTAAGCCATTTTCATCTGGACCACATCGAGGGGCTGCATACCCTGGTCAGGCTCAATTTTCCTGAAGGCCTCCGGGTTTTCGGGCAGATCGGCACTAAAAAAGCGCTCCTCGATATCCTCCGACAGCCCTATACAGTTCCAGTTGGGGACTTGCCCTTCAATGTGGTGATCACCGAGCTTCCCGAAGGCCGTGGACGGGCTCCTTTTCTGGAGGACTTCCGGCCGCTGGTACATGCGGCGCCCTGTCTCGGCTTCAGGTTCAGGCTTGGGGGCAGGACCGTCGCTTACTGTACCGATACCGGCCTCTGCGACGGTCTATTTGAGCTCGGTAAAGACGCCGATCTGCTGATCACCGAGTGCTCGGCGATTTCCGGCCAGCGCCGAGGGTCATGGCCGCACCTGTCGCCGGACGATGTGGTCGTAGTAGCCCGGGAGACGGGCGCTAAAAAGGTTATGCTGGTGCATTTTAACGCATCGCTATACCCGACCGTGGAGAGCAGAATGGAGGTCCAAGCTCGCGTCTCCCGTCTATCAGATAATATCACGGTGGCGTTCGACGATACGGTGCTGGAGCTATAGCTTCTGCTGATCTATCGTCTTCTGATGATCAGGGTTTCGACGATGCCAGCCAGGAGGATGCAGGCGAAGCATAGTCCCATAATGATGCCGGTCGGGATATTGACAGGCTTTGGTGCCCTTGGATCGGTACTCAGGTTGCTTCCCCAGCGTTTCGAGTTGTCATTTGGCATGGGAGGGGCGGTCTGTGTCGAGTCGCTGGGGCCTGCATGGGAAACAACTGGGGCCGAAGTGTTATTTTTTATGCTGCTATTTACGGACATGTTATGGTATGCGTCTGTCATGTCCCAGAATGGATAATGGATGCTCC
>DATHCY010000078.1:0-6119 GCA_035319305.1 Methanocella sp. | reverse complement strand
TTCACTTTGCTGGTGTTTCCCTGTATTATCGAGCTATTGGATGGGTTAACTGATAGCGTGATCGTCCCGGAATTGGGCGTTGCTGTGGCTGCCGCTGTGGCCGTCGCTGTGGCTGTTGATGTGTTCGCTGGAATATCCGTTGGAGTGGCTGTTGATGTGTTCGCTGGAATATCCGTTGATGTGTTCGTTGGAATATCCGTTGGAGTGGCCGTTGGAGTGGCCGTCGCGCCTGATTTGAAATCAATACTATATGGTTGACTGCTGAGGAAATCGACTGGGCCGCTGGTCTTAGATGTGCCATCCGGCAGTTTTATGGTGAGCATACCCGAATAGTTTGTATTTCCATCCAGAAACGTTAAATCTAATTGATAAAACCCATTAGCACCAGTCTTTGCAGTTGTACCATCGGGAGCTGTAATTGTTGCTCCGGTAACAGGCTGTCCATTCGATGTTATATATCCAATGACAACACCTGGTATGGGGGCTGCATTAGCAAGCATCGCCGTACTGGTAGTAAGAATTACCAGTAGTACGAGCGTTATCAAACAGGGCTTGATCCGAGTTTTCACGTAGGCTTTACGAAACATCTATTTATATACCTCCAATTTTTTTTATACGATCGATAGGTGCTGAAATCGCCAAACATGCAATAATCACCGCTCATCATGATCTTTCGATCTATAACGAAGCTTTGCATACGTCTTGCTATCTATAAAAGTTCCAGTCTTCTACACTCCAGTACCTGAACTAATCCAAGAACTTCAATAGCGTCATCAATATGGGCTTTCAGCAAAATCGGGATATACCCACCCCAATTTCATGTTTTCGTTTTTGAAACTGTTCATACTTTACTTGATATTATTGATTATAACCCAACCAATTATCTATCATGTACCTACTCCACTTAAACTTTACCGTTTAATCAATCATTTTGTGAAAAATAAAAATTATCGTAAAAAATAAAATAGTAGAACAAATTTTTATATGTTTACGTCTCGATCAATGCACAGCCCTTCTGGATTCTCGTGGTTACAGTTGTAAAAAACTGATTGTTTTGTTGCACTTTTTACGTAAAAGAATCTGATATTGAGAAAAACAAAATATACTATAATAAATCACAAACAGTAAAAAATTTATCAAAAGTTATATTTGTCATTATAAAAATTAAATTGTTCTTAAATATATTGTATTACAAAGTAATTATCATAATTCTTTCAAAGTGAATATCCCGGTACAGTCACTGTTTATCATCAATTAGATCTACGGTAAATTAGTATCCTCTGGACGTCGTTTACTCGTAAATATTTGTGACATCCTCCTACCATTGAAATAGTGGAATCCTTCTTATGCACTCGCGCGGTTCTCCACCGTGTTCGTCCGCACTTTCAGTCCGCCACTAACGAAATGCCATCCGCTCAGCTCACATCAGCCCCTTCACCGTGTAGCCAACGGAGTTCCTGGTAGTTGCCAGTCGCCTGTAACCCAGCTATCAAACCGTCATACACCCCATCAGTTATCCTTTCGTGTTCTTGACTAGCTCTTCACATAGTATATCTGATAGCAGCCGTGCCGCTATAGAACGATTAAGTCCCTGATCTAACCAATGGAACTTGTCTGTTTCTCGACTATCGTAATAGGACAGGGCCACCTCACCCACGACTAAAATCACGAGGATTCGCTACATCCACGTCAATTTTCCTAAATCTCACGTATAGCAGCTGAATTTGTTTTAGCACTCTACGATATGAGTAATACCGCCCAGCATCAGCCTTGTTTAGGCACTACACTTTTCATTTTACTATAGATAGTAAAAATAGGGGAGAAATGCCGATGAAGTCGGCACTCACCATTTCAGCAGGTAATACGTGCCGATTAGGCCAATAAAGATAAGCGAGATCGTGTTCATTACCTTGATCAGTGCGTTCAGTGCCGGGCCTGCAGTATCCTTGTAAGGATCACCGACAGTGTCGCCTACAACGGCCGCCTTATGGGCGTCGCTTTTCTTGCCGCCGTAGTTACCCATCTCGATGTACTTCTTGGCATTGTCCCACGCGGCGCCGCCCGAGGTCATGTGGATAGCAAGGAGAAGGCCTGTGATGATCACGCCGAGGAGCATGCCGCTCAGCGCGGCAGGGCCGAGGATGAAGCCGACGGCTAGGGGCGCCACTACCGCCAGGATGGCCGGCAGGGCCATCTGCTTGAGGGCGGCCTCGGTAACGATGCTCACGCATTTTCCGTACTCCGGCTTGCCGGTACCTTCCATGATACCCGGGATCTCCTTGAATTGTCTGCGCACCTCGTTGACGATGCTAAAAGCAGCACGACCGACGGCCAGCATGCAGAACGCGCTGAACAGGAAGGGCATTGCACCGCCGAGGAACAGGCCGATCAGGACGATCGGGTGATCGATGGAGAGGTTCAATGTTGACCCACCTGGGATTTCCGCCTTGAACGCCGCGAAGAGCGCCAGCGCAGCGAGCGCAGCTGAACCGATCGCATAGCCTTTGGTGACTGCCTTGGTAGTATTTCCGACAGCGTCCAGCGCATCGGTGATCTTTCGGACCTCAGGGGCCAAGTCAGCCATCTCGGCGATGCCGCCCGCATTATCCGTGATCGGGCCGTAGGAGTCTACAGCGACGATGATACCGGTGACCGATAGCATGGCTACCGCGGCGATGGCGATACCGTACACGCCAGCCACATGGTAAGCCAGGAAAATGCCGATTACGATGACGATGACCGGCAGCGCTGTAGCCTCGAGGCCCATCGCTAGGCCCTGGATGATGTTGGTGCCCGCGCCGGTCTGGGATGCCTTGGCGACTTCCCTGACGGGACGATAGTTGGTCGCGGTGTAGTACTCGGTGATGATGACCATGCAAGCCATGACGCCCAGGCCGATGAGCGATGCGAGGTAGAGCTTCAGGTTGCCAGCCATAAGGATATAGTCGGCGATGTAGAACAGGATAGCCGAAACGGCTGTCGCGGCTATTACGCCTTTGTAGAGCGCCCACATGATCTTGTTCTCATCCTTGCCTAGCCGGACGAAGAAGTTGGCGACGATCGAGGCGATGATGGCCATGGCGCCAAGGATCAGTGGGAAGATGACCAGATTGTTGGCCGCCGCTGTCGAAAGGCCCAGGCTCGAGATAAGCGGTTCTCTGATAGGCTGGAGATTGCCCAGTAGCATCGCGGCGAGGGCGGTGACTATGTACGTCTCGAAGAGATCCGCTCCCATACCAGCACAATCACCCACATTGTCTCCCACGTTATCGGCGATGACGGCTGGGTTCCTTGGGTCGTCCTCGGGAATGCCCGCTTCTACTTTACCGACCAGGTCAGCACCCACATCGGCAGCCTTGGTGAAGATACCGCCGCCGATCCTGGCAAACAGGCTGATCAGGCTGGCGCCAAAGCCCATGCCCACGATGGGCATCAGAACCTTCTCAGCGGGTAAGTTAAGGTTTATAGATAGGATATAGATTATGCTAATACCCAGCAGAGCCAGGCCGACAACTGCAAAGCCCGTGACAGAACCGCCTTTGAACGCTACCGATAGTGCCTTGCTCATACCGGACTTAGCCGCTTCAGCGGTCCTGACGTTCGCCCTTACCGAGATATTCATGCCGATATAGCCGGCAGCAGCCGACAGTACAGCTCCGACTAGGAACCCAACGGCCACCCATGGCTTCGGGTCAATGGCCACGGCCAGGATAGCGGCGATAACAACCGCGAAAATGGCTATCATCGTGTACTGCTTGTTAAGGTATGCCATGGCGCCTTCCTGCACAGCTCCGGAGATCTTCCTCATCTTTTCGGTGCCAGAGCTCTCACTGAGGACCGAATAAGCGAGGTAGCCCGCAAATACGAGTGCCAGTATGCCGGCGATAGGCGCCAGTAGAGTATAATAATCCATGTAGGCTCTTCTCCTGTGATTTTATACGGATCTATAGAGAGCGTCGACCACCATGCAAATCCGGGGGCTGATATAAGCTTATCGGGAAAAGCCCGCAAAGCCGTAGCCACGGCTCGTGTTTGAACGATGGTGATAGCTTGCTTGGTTGGTATTACTAATACTGGTGCTAGTTTATAACATTTACCTTTTATTTGAAAGGAGAATGCAGAAGAGTGTAAGACCCTACCCTTTATTGTGGGAGTGGACAGCCCCTTGCACTTAATACTTTCGGTTTACATAGAAAAGGTTTAAGTTTCAAGAAGATTACTGTGAAACAGGAAGCCATAACCCTTTAGGGCATGGTAGTTCACCTAGATTCTCTGCCCTATCTCCACTATCCTAAATCAAGGCCTTATAATAACTGTATTGCCAGGCTCAATCGAGGATCTGCTGCGGAACTTTTTTGAGAAAATAACCACGTCGTCCGGGGTCCCTGCGGCCGTTTCGATTTTCCTAACTGTAACCTTCTCCGATTTACCTCCCGGCAGGATAACGGTTGCCTGTCTCGAATCTTCTAAATGTAGCGAACTCATCGCGTACTCGGTTACCCAGGCAGTGCTATGGTCTTCCAGCCCCTCAAGTGTGGCAATGCGGGACGAATGCTTGAGCTTTACCTGCTCACATGTCACCACCTTCAGTTCGACCTGGAGAGGCCCGACTTCAGTTTGTTTAAGCTGTGCGGACGGATTTTCCTCCATGGGCGGCTCTATTTCCTCGGCTGCCGCTATCGGCGGCTTTTCTGTTTCCGGCTTCACTGGCGCTTCAGGGGTGACCAGTGCTGCTGGCTTCTCTTCTGGTTCTTCTGCAGGTTTTTCTTCTGCAGGTTTTTCTTCCGGTTTCTTTTCTTCAATCGCCGGGGTCTCGATCGGTGTCACCGGTTTTTCTTCCGGTTTCGCTCCTTTAGCTGTCTGGGTCTCGATCGGCGCGCCATCTTCGAGGAAATAGATCGCCGCCGCCTTTCTTGGGGCTTTGCATATAGCGCTGATCGCCGTCTCTCCGTAGTGGCGTTCCCGATCAGAAACGTACGATGCCCCGATTGTCCTTCCTCTGCTCAGAAATACATACCCTGTCCATCCTCGGCCTCGGGTTTTCAGTATGCAGGTGCTTCCGGAGCTGGCCAAGTTATCGATGAGCATGCGGGCGTTTACCAGTGTCCCCATGTCGGATTCAACGGTGGATGTGATCTTTCTATCCTCGAACATGTCCACGATCGCTGGAGAAAGCTCGTAGATCGCCATCGCTCCGCTAGTGACCATAGCCTTGTTCTCAAGCAGCGCGATCATCTCACTGCCTGTAGTCATACCCATTCCGGTTTCCCGCAATGCGGCGACTGTATTGCCTCCTCTGTAGAAGATCGTGCCCTCGAAATCGTAAAATACCAGTCTTACACAGCCTGTCATTTTGGATGCAGCTATGGTTTTCAGGCGAGCATAATACTCTTTGGATGGCCCTTCGTACACAACTTTTATGGACGGTATGAGCATGTATATCTCCCCTTTAAACTGTGGACAATATCCCTGAGATCAGGAACAGTCCCGCCCCCACTTCAAGCAATCCGATATACAGTTCCGTATTAGAACCAGAAAGAGCCACCTGGAGCACGCTAGCCATGAGCAGCGCAAGGAACCCAAGCCCAAGGTAGAAGAATAGCCGTAAACGGTTACCCACGTACATGTAAAACGTAGCGATCAACAGTGCCATCTGCAACAAAATTACCAGGCAGATCAACAGCTGTGCCAAGTCCATAATGATAACCTAACCTAAAACTAATATCATCTATTCATTTATGATACTTTCGTTGCCGGGCCTACTCCCCCGATAGTAAGTAAGCATCCAGGGTCACCTCTCTTAAGGCGATGGGCGTCCCATAACGTTTTATGAAATAAGCACGCACAGGGGTGCGATGCAGATCAATTTCCGCTGGAGTTCGAAGAACCGTTACAGCATTGCCGCTATAGGCGCGGTGCTGGAGGACTACCGCCTGGTAAGGGGGCCGGAGGACGGTATCATGCTATATAGTTTTGCTTCGCTTCAGGCTAAGGATGTGTACCGGGAGGTGGATACTGCCCTGTCTGATTCCGTGTTCATCGCCGGCGGCCCACACCCCACCGGATGCCCGGCGGAGGTGCTGCGACACTTTGACTATGTTGTCGTCGGTGAGGGCGAA
>DATHCY010000077.1:0-16081 GCA_035319305.1 Methanocella sp. | reverse complement strand
AATTGATCTCCCTTTTAAGATCGTCCAGCACGCCCATGGACTCGCCCATCATGAACAGGCTCTTCGCGGTCATGATGCTGGTGAACGTGTAAGCATCGATGCCCCCGGAGAGTGCTTCCTCGACGAAAGCGGCTTGCTCCTCGCCGGAGAGCGGGACAATGTCGTAGATGATCACTTCCTTTACAATAGCGCCGCCCGACTCTAGCCCGGCGATCAAAACAGGGTTGCCATGATCGCTGCGGAGCACCTCAACCCGCTTATTTTTCAGTCGGGAGCAGAAATCCCGGACGATACCCTCGCTCGAGAAGGTGCCCGGCATGCGATCTGCCTTGATGCCCTTCCCTCCCAGGGTACGGTTCGTCTTAGGGCCGATACCAATAACTTCGATCGCGTTCAGCCTAGCGGCCAGCGCCGCCTGATCATGTGCCCTGTCGAAAATGAACTCGACTCCATTCTGGCTGGTAATGATGACCGAGTCCACTTCGCCGGCGGCCAGACGGGAAAAAAACTTTTCCAAAGCTCCGTCATTCCTGGGAATCAACTCCATCATCGGCACCGGGACAGCATCCAGGCCCTTCGCTTTAAGAATTCGAACTGTGTCGGACAAGAATTTTTTCGGTCTGGTGACTGCAACGCGCTTCATTTTCCCCCAAGGATATCGCGCATCCTAACCACATCGCCCATGACGAAGATCGCCGGAGCCTCGATACTCCGCTCTGAGGCGAGTCGCACGATAGTGTCCAGTGTACCTACCGTGACACGCTGTCCGGGACGGGCGCCCTTTTCGATGATAGCGACCGGCGTTTCCGGAGATTTGCCGCAGTCCAGCAGCATCTTCACATTATCGCCAAGCCGGCTCACGCCCATAAGTATGACAAGGGTGCCGTCCAGCGCGGCCAGCGATTTGAAGTTCAGCGCGCTGCCGCCCTTGGTCGGATCTTCGTGGCCTGTGATGATCGTTAATGACGACGCCCAGTCCCGGTGCGTCACCGGGATGCCCGCCATGGCCGGCACGGCGATGGCCGAAGTGATCCCGGGGATCACTTCGAAGTCGATACCGTGTTTTGCCAGCTCTTCGGCTTCCTCCCCGCCTCTGCCGAATACGTATGGATCTCCACCCTTGAGTCTGGCCACAATGCTGTGTTTCTTGGACCGCTCCACGAGCATACGATTGATCTCCTCCTGCGGATATGTATGATGGTTGGCGCGTTTGCCTACGTCGATCAATTCCGCGCTAGGTCCGAACAGCTTTTTGATCTCCTGGCCCACCAGCGCGTCATACATTATGATATCTGCCTCCCTCAGTATACGAGCAGCCTTCAGTGTCAGCAGTTCTGGGTCGCCAGGCCCCGCACCAATCAGGTACACTTTCCCTTTCATTCGGATAGCCCCTTTCTCGCCGCGTCAGCCAGCACCCTGCCACCGGCCAAAGCAAGTCTGTCGGCGATACGATTAGCGTGCGCCTCCCACCGCTCCACAGGGATGGTTTCCCGAACCCGAACCTGCTGCTTGCCGTCAAGCGACAGGATCTCGCAGATCACGTCCATCTCGTCCCCGACCATCGTAGCGTAGACGCCCATCGGCACCACACAACCTCCGTCCAGTCTCCCGGAAATGGCCCGCTCGACCCGGGTCTCCAACCATGTCGCCCGATCGTTTAGTCGACCGATCATATCCATTTCAGGCGAGCCTTCCCTGACCACGATGGCGATCACGCCTTGGTTGGCTGCAGGAACAAACGTGTAAGGATCCAGGCGCTCAATGGTCATATCGATGCCCAGTCGGATGAGCCCTGCCTCGGCAAGAATAATGGCATCATATCCGCCCTCATGAAGCTTTCGCAGCCTAGTATCTACATTGCCCCGGACGTCCTTCGTTCTCAGGCTTGGGTAATGGCGCCGGATCATGGCTTGCCTTCGGGCGCTAGAGGTGCCTACGGTCGAATAAGCGGATAAATCCGTCAGACGATCCCCGCGCCGTAAGACTGCTACGTCCAGCGCCGACTCCCTCTTTAGCACGGCAGCCAGCGCCAGCCCCTTAGGCCGGATCGTCGGGATGTCCTTGAGACTGTGCACGGCGATATCAATCTTCCCCTGCAGCAGGAGCTCATCGATCTCTCGGACGAACTCGCCATAGCCTTTCATCCTGTAGGGCGGGTCCTCCTTCTTGACGTCGCCCGAGGTGCTAATGACCGTTGCCGTGGCGCTGACGCCCAAATCCTGCTGCAACAGCCGGCGAACCTTCTCGGCCTGCGCCATCGCCAGCTTGCTTCCGCGGGTACCTAGCCTCATGGGTTTCTCCGTCATTTTATCGCCACCAAAGACTTTCTGCACGCCGCCACAATACGGTCCAGATCAGACTGCGTATGCGCCGCCGAAAGGAAGTTGGTCTCAAACTGCGACGGAGGGAAGAAAACACCGTTCTGCAGCATGTGCCGCCAGAACCCCTCGAACTTCGCCCGGTCGGCTTTGAGGGCCTCGTCGTAGTTCGAAGGCTGGGGACCGAAGAAGAGCTGGAACATGGACGATATGCCCGTTGGGGTAACTAGGTCTTGCATGTTCAGACTCCGCACGGTATCAACGAGCGACTGGTATAGCGCCTTCCCCATCGCGTTCAGCTTCCGGTGAACCTCGCCCGTTTCCATAACTTCCACTGTAGTCATCCCAGCGATCAGCGATAACGGGTTCCCACTGTACGTGCCCGCCTGGTACACCCCTCCCTGCGGGGCCACCGTCTCCATGATATCCCTACGGCCGCCGAATACGCCTATGGGCAGGCCTCCCCCAGCGATCTTGCCCAGCGTTGTCAGATCAGGCTCGACGCCATAGTAGCCCTGAGCGCCGAACATGTTGACACGAAAGCCGGTGATGATCTCATCCAAGATGAGAAGCACATCGTGATCCCGAGTGATATTTCGGACCGCCCGCAAATACATATCCTTTGGCAGTATAGGACCCATATTACCCATCACCGGCTCCATAATCAGACATGCAACCTCGTCTTTATGCGAGGATAACGTCTCCTCCAGCGCACCGACATCGTTAAACGGCACCTGCAGAGTATTTTTCACGAAATCCACCGGCACGCCGAGAGAGTCCGGGGTTCCCATCGTGGCCGCGCCCGAACCGGCCCTGACCAGCACAGCATCATGGGCACCATGGAAACCGCCCTCGATCTTGACGATCTTATCCCTGCCCGTAAAGCCCCGGGCCGCGCGTATGGCGCCCATCGTGGCCTCAGTGCCCGTATTCACGAAACGCAGCATCTTCATGCCCGGATAATGCGCTTGGATTTTCCGAGCGTACATGATCTCCTGCTCCGCTGGCGTCCCATAGATCCAGCCATGTTCCAGTTGTTTCGCGATCGCTTCCCGTACCACTGGATGAGCGTGACCCAGGATGAGCGGCCCGTAGGCCATACAGCAATCCACGAACTCGTTTCCGTCCACATCTGTAATATGGCTGCCGCTAGCGGTCTTCGTATAGAACGGGAAAGGCCTGATCGCTCGAACTGGGCTCGATACACCACCCGGGAAGAGCAACTTTGCCTCTTCGTATAGCTGTGCTGATTGATCTTGATCCAAAAAGATACCTCGGTTACAGTTCTTGTTCAGTTTCTCTTCATCTATCGTGACACACTCATTTCCCTAGTAATGGTGCTATCTCCTTCGCCAGGTAGGTGATGACCATGTCAGCCCCCGCCCGGCGCATCGATAATAAGATTTCTTGTGAGACCAAGTCGCCGTCGATCCATCCTCTGGCCGCCGCTGCTTTGATCATGGCATACTCGCCGCTCACACTATATGCGGCCACCGGCACCCGGAACTCGGATTTTACCCGGCTGATGATGTCCAGGTATGATAGCGCCGGCTTGATCATGATGATGTCAGCTCCCTCCTCCAGATCCAGCGCGACCTCTCGGATCGCCTCGTCCGAGTTCGCGGGGTCCATCTGGTATGCGGACCGATCGCCGATCTGGCAACCTGACGCCGCCGCCTCCCGAAACGGGCCGTACATGGAGGAAGCGTACTTGGCCGCGTACGACATGATAATCGTATCCTTCAAGCCGTGAAAGTCCAGCTCGCTCCTGATGGCATGGACCATGCCGTCCATCATTCCCGACGGCGCCACGACATCCGCGCCAGCCCGGGCGTAATTGACCGCCGTCCTCGAGATAAGGTCCAGCGTAGCATCATTGTCGACGGTCAGCCCTTTAAGCGGGCCGCAGTGGCCATGGGTAGTATATTCGCACAGACAAACGTCGGCCATGATAATGATCTCCCGATTACGGCGCTTGATCGACCTGACCGCCCTCTCAATCACGTTCCCTGGAGCAGAAGCGCCCTCGCCGGTCTCATCCTTATGCTCCGGTATCCCGAACAGGATAACCCCCGGGATGCCCATTCCAGCGATCTCGTCGATCTCTTCCTCCAGAGCGTTCAACGGCAGACGCTCCACGCCAGGCATGGAAACCACCGGGTTTCGCTCCGAGGCACCCTCATCTATAAAAACTGGGTAGATCAGATCCTTGATATCCAGCGATGTCTCGCTCACCATTTCTCTGATCAGCTTATTCTGTCTTAGCCGCCTTGGCCTTACTATAGGATATCCCATCGCCCTCATCCACCAACAATTCAAACAGCCCTTCAACTGTCTTCAGGTAATTATCATCGTTTCGCTCGGCAGCGCCCCTCAATTGCCTCGTCGGCCCCGCCAGGATCTTGCTGGTCAACGCCATGGAAAAATCATGAATGATTGTGACCTGCTGATCCGACAGCCTTCCGGCAGTATTCAGCCGACTAATGGCCCGGTTCAGCTCCCTCAGTCGTATGTTATCCGCTCGCTGGTAGAGGCCGCCGATCACACGATCCGCGTGCTGTCTCTTCAGATCCCGCTCTAACAGGAACAACTCTTCTTCCACGATCCTCTCAACCTTCACCGCTTCCTCCTGTCGTCGCTCCATACTCGCCTCGTTGATCCTGCGCAGGCTATCAATGTTATGCAAGGTCACTCCCGGAAGCCCGCCCACCGACTCCTCCACATTCCTAGGGTTGGTGATGTCTACGAATACGATTGGCTTATCACCTTTATACTGCTCCACCATCTTTCTGGTGATAATAAGATGGGGTGCGCCGGTGGCACAGATGACCACGTCAGCGCTGCTGAGATAATCACACAGCTGCTCCAGCCTGATGGCGGTGCCCTGCAGGCTGGACGCCAGGCGTCTAGCCTGCTCAAAGGTGCGGTTGGCCACATAGATAGCCCTCAGGCCCTTCTCTGCCATAGCGTTTGCCACCAGGGTCCCCATCTCTCCCGCACCTACGATCAGGATTACTCGTTCCCTCAGCTCGCCGATCAGCGACTCCGCTAACTCGACAGTGGCCGAGCCGATTGAGACCGAGCCTTCGTTGATCCTGGTATCGACCCTGGCCCTCGCCCCCACATGTATCGCCTTCATCATCACCCTGGAGAGCACCGGACCGATGGTACCCAGCTTCTGCGCATGCAGGCAGGACATCTTTAACTGTCCCAGGATTTGATCCTCGCCCACAATCATCGACTCCAGACCGCAGGCAAGCCTCAGCAGTCGCCGCAGGCAGCCTTCTCCCCGGTGAAAATCGATGATGTCAAACGGCATACCCTCATCCAAGGCAAATTTACGCAGCGAAGCCTCAGTTTCGGCGACGGCATAGATCTCCACCCTATTACAGGTCTGGAGCAGTACCGACTCGGACACTCCAGGATAAGAGGATAGCCTCAACAACGCCGTGTCAGGATCCCGGAAACGGGCCCGCTCGATCTCATCAATGCCGGCATGCCTATGGTTGACCGAGATGCTGTATACGGACATGTTATCACTCTTACACGGGATAAATATGAGATAGTAACACTTTTACCTACTTTTTTAGCACCTCTGAAAGAATAAAGCTTACGGAGCCCAAACCAAGCAAACCATTACCAGCTTCATAGAAAAATACACGCACCCAAAGCACAATTACCATATAATGAAAAATAGTGAATGCCCTTGACCATTCTCAGAAACAGAAGAGCCATAGCTATGCGACGCTCGACGCTAAGTATTATGCGGTACCCTGCCGATCCCCTATGAAATGTACGCCCGTATCAAGCGCGCGGAAAAGGCCGCTACCACCGTCCAGCGACATCCTCCCGCCAATTAATTGGCGAGCATCCTTCTTATGCGCTCGCACGATTCTTCATCGTGTTCATCCGCACTTTCAGCCAGTCATCTCAGCATCGGAGAGCTATATTGTACGCTGCGTCGAGGTCTGCGTCGAGCTTGCTTTCGCACGAGTGGCATTGTATCCATGAGGCGCCGTCAAGGTACTTCCTTGTGACCAATCTACTCCCGCATATGTGGCAGATGTCCGACATGTTTCTCTCGTCGAGAAGCTTTGTGGATAGGCCGCGTTCCGCCCGTTTGAGGACAATGAACGTTCTCTGTCTGCCATAGCTCCACTTCCCTATTCTCTTTCGGGCGCGGACATACCGTTGCCGCGGAACTGCGTATGCTTGAATCGGATGTTGCCGATGACTATGTCGTAGCAGTCCATGTACTCGGCCACCTTGTTGGCCAGTAGCCAATCGCGGTACATGGACACATTGTCCCTCTTGTTACGTAGCTGCCTGAGTTTCCTCGTCTTTCCGGCCTGTTGGAGCGACGCTATGATGTCGTCGTACTTGTCCAGCAAGCTCCGCTTCTCGTCGTACATTAGCTCTTCATGAGGCACGCCGCCAGCAATACGATTACCAGTGTCCTGTCCAGACCTTAGTCGATGCCCCCGAAGGAACTTGTATTTGCATCATCCACAATTCTGGTCGTGGATATATGAGCGTAATATTTGCCGTTCTCCCATATTATTTCAAAGTCGTCTATCTCTGCTTCTTCGAGTTGTTTGAGGTGCCAGCGCGATAGGTTCAACGGCACGCCCATCGTCACGCCCTTCTCCAGCGTAGAGATGTGTATCCAGATGCAGAAAGAGTTTTAGCAACAAGAGTACTGGCCTTTGATCAATTTTAACAACGCGAGAAGATCTCGAGTATCAAGAGGATCTGCAGAAAATGTCAGGGCTCTCGGCCTTCTACCTTTTTGAGTGCCAGCGTCAGCGCAGCTTCATAGGAAGTCTTCATCGCCTCCCATACCGCCGGGGTGTTCAAGACCTCCCACAGGAGCCGCTCCCGATCCTTCTGCTCCGGCACGACCCTCTTCAGTACCCCCCTGACATCGGCCTGCAATCTCACCATATTCGCCAGATCTTCGCTCAATACCGATTCCAGCCGCTGACGCAGATATTTAGACATGGCCGGACTTTTGCCCCCTGTGGCGATAGCAATGGAGATATCACCTCTGCAGATCATAGAGGGCAGGATGACATCCGATCCACCGTCCGCAGAGTTCGCCAGCACGCCCCGTTCACCGCAAACACGGACGATCTCCCGATTCAAATCGTGGTCGCCCGTCGCGGCAACCACGAGAAAAGCGCCCGACACATGCATACCGATACCCGCCAAGGCAACAGTTTCCCTTACAAGACTTACCCCACCCATAGCCTCCAGCCCCGGCGTGAACTCCGGGCTGACAACCAGCACATCCGAAACGCCGGCGAAATACCTCGCCTTGCGCTCGCCCACAACACCCCCGCCGAAAATAACCACGCGCCGACCGGTGAAGCCGATAAACAAGGGCAGATAATCGCTCATACAATCAGAGATTGCGTGATGATAGATAAAAACACTTTCTTATTTGCCGCAGGCAGGATAAATAGAGCCATTCTAAACCGAGGGTTTGCGCTCGACAGAACCGGATCGATCGATCGATCATCGTCCCCGACCGGTTTACCAATAAAACGATCGCTGTGCCGGAACACAGATTGCTCAGATACCACAGATGTACAGATTACCGGCTAAAATCGACAATAGTCCCTGCAGAGCTTTGCTAGTCTAAAACCTTTAATGGTTAGTACCGTGGCAAAGTTAGGTTTAAGACGGGGTTGCAGTCGAATCTCTAACCTATTCGTGGGGATCACAGATGTTTTTTTAGCCATTGGAAACCCTCGGCGGCGCCCTCGCCATAGCTTTTCCGGCATACATAATCGGCCCCGGCTCTGACTTCCGGGGTCGCGTTGCCCACGGCAATGGCAATGCCGGCCTTATTCAACATTGGAAGATCGTTCTCTGAGTCGCCCATAGCGGCGAAGTTTTCGATGGAGACGTCCATGATCTCGGCGATCTTCTCCATGCCGGTGGCCTTGTTGACTCTTTTGTGTTTCAGGTGTAGGGCGAACCTGGTGTCCACTATCTCCAGGGTGGGATCGTGCTCTGATAGCAGTTGTCTTGCCATATCGAGGTCGATGCCTCGGCGAAACGCCAGTTCGGATCTTCGGTAGGCCTCGTCCAGCGACTCTAGGCCGGGGAACTCCTGTTTTAGCAAGTCCCGGGCGCGACGGCACTCTTCAATATCGGCCAGGACGATTGGATGCGCGTCGTAGCCTGCCTGGACCACGCCGCCGTTTTCGCCGATCATCAGCTCGCTGGCGCCCAGTAATTTCGACGCTGCTCTCATAAAGCAGATCACGTTTCCGGAACAGAGGATAACAGGGATGGGCGTCTGGCGCATTGCAGCCACCGCCTCCAGGCTGATCAGGCGACTCATATCGGTCAGGGTGCCGTCGATGTCAACTACGATCGCTTTGATTTGTGGGAAATCTCTGCCCTCGCGCATGATGAAAGTGAGATGGCGGGAAAAATGAAATAGCTAATGGTTATCTGACGGTGGATTTATTTGTGTTTATCATAACGCGGGGGTATACGAGCGATAAGAACCCCTATACCCACCTGATAAAACCACCCTCTGTAGATCCCGCATTACCTACTCTGGCTGTTAGTGAAGTCCATGCCATTATGCGTAATATTGTTGCGCTTACATGGCATAGTTAAACACGATAAATGCTTCGCGCAAGCGCTCACCGAAAGGTTACTGTCATGCGATGCTATGTTAATACTATCGCCATTATCAGAATCCAGCCTGACTTTGCTCAGACTGATGCTTGTATTTCCAATAGAATTTCCCTTGACTGTTAATGTGGCAAGCAAAACCTTATCGGCTCCCGCTTCGACTTTACTGTTTAAATCAACCGCGTTGATCCTAATTTTGCCCGGGGACAGTTCAGTCGTGGACTTTATAACGGCCCAGTCAGGGAAAGATACCCCTGTAATGTCAGCAACGCTTGAGTTATCCATAGAAATGACCATATCGTAGCCGGACATGCCGGCGGGCAATGAATCCGCGACGAGTTTTACCGTCTTTGTATTCCCTTCCTTCATCGAAGTGGGGTCTGACACGACCGACACGTTACAGGGTAGGGTAGACTGAGCAGTATGTACTTGGCCACCTCTGGAAATACCCCATGAATCGCCTGAACAAATATGAGCCGAGGCTGATACTGTAGAGAGTATGGTTATAAACAATGCAATAGCGATGATCAAGCATGCGGGACGTATATTCATGGCGTCAAACTCCTGAACGGGCCGGGTTTAACGGGCATACATCCTAACATAGGTAACATACATTTGCCCACCAATCCCCAGATAGCTAATCGGTTATTACCCGTGATATATAAGGTTTATGGCTCTCCCATACGAGCCTGGTCTAGACTAATGTAGCTGTACCGTACAAAGATGAGATAGGCTGGGGCGTTGACGATCTCGCCTTATTCAAAGACCATAGTAAAGCCAAATTCGCTTATCCGCTTGTTCACTTCTGGTCTGGGTGGGATCTGATATACTCCTCAATGACCCGTCTGATGTCGGGGACGCTTTCCAGTACGGTGATGCCGTCCATTTTTCTAATTTTATTCACATTCTCTACGTCCACGTCTCGGATATATAGTGTTAATTTTTTCCCTCCGGGCAGGATGGTCTCCAGTTCTCCGGGCTTGTTATCGGGTGGGAAAAGGTAGATCGGCAGCCGGGCTTTGGCGCCTTGGGATACCGCGTTGGTGATCAGCGTATCGGCGATGCCGCCTGCGATTTTTGCGGTCGAGTTCGCTGTCACTGGGGCGACTAAGAACATGTCGTAGTGCCCGGTCTGGAGCTTGCCGACCAAGAAGGGTGAGTTTGAGTCGACCTCGACTCGGATGTCGTAGAATTCGTCCTCCAGTAAATCCCATAGCTTGTACCATTTAAGCACCAGCTTTGCATTTTTAGAGATGTAGATGTCCGCGTTAATGTTATACTGCCTCTTGAGATCGATCATCATGTGGGCGATCTCTTCGATTTTATCGCCGCATCCGGTGATGCCCCACGCAATCTTAACTATCGGAACCGCCTCCCTGTACCTGCAGTCTCATCTTTATCATTAGATCATAGAACCGCTTAGTGGTTTTTCTCACTGTTTTCAGTCCGTCCTCATCTGCCGAGATCCCTTCCCTGCCATGATCGTGTGACCATAGAGTTCCGCCTAGGTTGGCCCCGAAGCTGCCGCCTCCGACCGGGGTCATCTCATTGATGATGAAGAAGTTATGGATCATCTGCAGCGCGATCTCCTGGCCGCCGTTGCGGTCTCCGCCTATCGCAAGTCCCATACCAGTCTTACCTTTGAGTACTAACGGATCTTTCGCTAGAATGGCCCGACACCGATCCATGATAGTCTTGGTCTGACCGCTCAGGGTGCCTTGGTAGCAAGGCGTTCCGAAGATGATCCCGTCCGCCCATACCATGTTCTCGTAGTACTCAATCAGCGCATCTTTATGGACGCACCCCACCTTATTTTTCATGCAGTAGTCACAGTGAATACAGAACTTGATCTCTTTACCCCTGACGGAGAAGTACCGAGTCTCGCAGCCTCTCTCATTGAGCAGGCCAAGCGCATAGTTGATCGCATAATCAGTGCCGCCCGCGCGCGGGCTGCCGGAAATACCGAAGACTTTCATGAAAACTCCCGGACAGACCAAATTCGTCTGATTGTTAAAGAATAGTTAGAAGAGCAAAGGAATATAGTTTCTCGTGACGGCTCCAACAATCAAAATCATTGTCTACGGACTCGCACCAACACATTGCCGCCCAGCGCGACCATTGTTGGTTTCACCGTCAGGGCTCAGCGTTTTACTCCGTGGACACCCCGATTAACCCGCGAGTTGAGTTCAAATGGCAAGTCTAACCGGATCATAGTACTTTCAACTGATGACAAAGGTTAGACAACTATCATGATGTACAAGGATATATAGAGTATATGGCGGCGGGGCGTGGATTCATTCCGCAACTTAAGTGGGTTTTCTCCTACGCCAAGAAGGCTATATCGAAATTCGTGGATTGCACCCTTAATATCCTCGTGTTCGCTTTGGTGATTGTGCTTACTGTCTGCGATCTGCCTACTTCTTTACCGGGTTCTCTCATGGGCAGCGCGAAAACACAAACTGCAGACGAAATAGTCAAAAGTGTTTTGTGTTTTCGTGCTGCCCATGAGAGAACATTACAAGGAGAATGTCAAACGGCGGGCGGTGGCGATATAAAAGGTGCTGATTATAATCGTCTTTTTGAAATGAAAGTTCCAGAGATTACCTGTGTTTTAACGGCGTTTGGTCTTGACGTTCCCGGTGGTCTTGTTCTGTCGCATGACCTCGCTAACCCAGGTCATGATGATCCGTTCTTCGCTTGTAGAGAGTCTGCCGGCGTCGATCGCGGCGCCGAATGCTTCCAATGCGTCCTGCATCTTTAGGAACTTTTTCATTTCCATGCACCGGTCGATGTATAGCGGGAATATGTCATCGGAAAGGCTGTAGAGTTCTTTGATTGGGGACATCTTGGTTATTAGCTCTGTCTTTATCATATTCGTGTTGCCGTTTGACAGTCCTCTGATGAGGTATGAGAAGACGGTCGCCGCGGCGTTCTCTTGCTCAAGCTTGTCCATTTCCATTTAGGGCACCTACATGTTAGATAGATAGATTAGTTTGTATTGTTACGTACTATTTCATAGGGGTGCTGTGTTAAAATGTTTATGGCCGGTTGAGAGACGCGAAAGTTTTCATTGATGCTGGGCGTATGCTGAAGAAGTAGTACTGTACAAATGAGCCTGAGACTGCTGCCAGCAGCAGGACGACTAAGAAAGATATGACAAGTGGGTGGGAGAAGGCATCGAAGTATCTCACCAGCATCACAATGCCTGGCGGAATAGCGACTACTCCGGCTGAGATGGAGACTATGCTGCAGTCGATAAGGCCGTTGAGAAGGCCTCGGGATAGGTGTGCGGCGGCTGCTCCTGTTAGGAATAGCACGATTGGAATGGCGATAAGTATCCATGATCGCTCCATAATAGAGGTAATGTCAGGCAGGCGATCTGTTGGGATAAGGCCGGTCAGGCTCAGCAACATGAGGATTGGTATCATCAGGACTATCGCGACGGAGCCTGCGGCGCCTGCGATCATTACTGATACGAATCTGCCCAGCATACAAAGTTGGTTGTCTTGACAGCTTTAATCCTTTTTGCTTCGGGACGGGCGATTGCAACTACCATATACTACCATATTTATCATAATAGGGCGTGTGGGGGGCGTGGAACCTCAGCCCTATCTGGGGGTGGTTTATCATCGGAGGAGTGTGGAAGGGCGGAAGACCCACCCTTTAGGGGTGGGTGGATAGCTTCGCATAGCATTTTCGGCATACACATGATAGATTTAAGTTTCTAGAAGGAGTGGTGGGTAATGCAATTTATCCTACAAGTATCGATTCTACCCTAACCAAGAAATTTGAGGCGGATGGCCGATGCTATGAGGAAGTGCAGGTTCGCGTACAACAAATCTCTGGAAATGTACTTGGCAAGGAAAATTAACAATGCATGATGCGTGTAATATGGTCGCCGATCAAAAACGACCATTTTAGACCGATAAAGGTGCAGAGATTTTAGACCGATAAAGGTGCAGAGCGCTCTGGGCTCGATCGTGATGGTTGGATGGGGTTGGTCGGCAGCGATCTCCCTGATAGGGTGTAGTCTCGTTGTAGAATGAGCTGAGTGGGATGATGGTAGGATTGGGTGGTTTCTGTAGGCGGTATTGGTAGTGTTTTTCTGTTTTTGGGTGGTGTGTTGTGTGTTGATGTTTGCGTAATTGGGTGGTGTAAGTTTTCGCGGGCGTCTATCTTGAGATCGATCCTATTTCAATTTGTATTGGAATGGTGGCTATGATAGGTTTCTATTTAAAAATATTTTTTAAATTGGTTGAGTTTGGTCATTTATCCCCCCATTGTAAGAGAATAATGCTCATAGTGAACAATACGATGCCTGTCGCTGAGAGGATCGCCAGATCTGGCAGCGCATTCCCGGCATTAACGGCGACTGTGGCGTTGCGCAGGCCGTCGTTGAGATAGTAGAGTGGGGAGATCGCTGTCAGAGCTTGGAGAAATGGCGGGAGTCGGTCTGCAGGGAACAGTGCGCCTGAGACTAGTATCAGCGGCAGTGTGATAGTGAAGGATGCGGCGCTGGCGGTATCCCCATCTTTGATCAGGTAGGCGATGAGTAGGCCCAGCTCTGTGAAGACGACCGATCCGGCCGCGGATAGTAGCACCATGATGATGCTGACCGGCGGGCGGACGCCGAAAGCCAGCCATGCGATGACAATGGATACCACTATGGACAGCAGCGCTACAATTATGCCGGCGGCAGCTCTGGCCAGGTTCCATTCCAGGCGGGACAGGGGCGTCATCGCAAGCTTCCGGAGCACGCCTGTCTCCCGGTAGTTCGAGATGAAGCCTACCGTGAGGTCGAGGGAGGAGCCCATCACCGCGATGCCAATGATCCCTGGAAAGGCATAGTCTAGAGGGCCTGAGCCCTGCAGGCTTGCTCCTCGCTCGGGCATGTACCAGGCCAGGAGTAGGAAGAGGATGGGGAAGACTAGGGTGAAAAAGACTGACTGCCAGCTCCTGCTGAACTGGATCATGGTATACTGGATATCTGTTATCACTTTATCCATACGTATCCTCCTATTTACATGTCCTGGCCGTCGTTTTTCATCAGTATTGCTATGCCGACGCAGAGCAACACTAGGGACATGAAGGCCCCTGCCAGCAAGTTCGCGATGGATGTTGCGGTGTCGCCGGTAAACATGGCGCTGCGTAATCCGTTGTTCAGACAGGTCAGCGGGGAAAAGATGGACGCGAACCGCAACACCAGCGGCAGCCTCTCCGTTGGGAAGAGCGAACCGGAGATGAGCATCAGCGGCAGCGTAATCGTGAACGCCACTGCATTGACCGATTTCACGTCGCTGATGAAGTTCGACACGATCATGCCCAGCCCCACGAACATGATGGAGCCCGTGATGACCTGCAGGATAGCGAGGAGGTCGATGCCCGGGCGGACGCCGAAGGCCAGCCACGCGACAGTCATGGCTGCTGAGATGGACAGCAGCATGACCATCGTCCCGTAAAGGATCTTCGCCGTGTTCCACTCGGCGGTAGAAAGCGGCGTCACGGAAAGTCGCTGATACAGCCCGCTGGTCCGGTACCGGACTAGTATGCTCATGGTTTCGTTGATTGCGGTGAACATGATGCACATGCCGAGGATGCCGGGGAACAGGTAGTCGATGGTTCCGGGGTCGGGATCGGTCGCGGCAGCTGTCTCCGTGGTCGGCAGTCCGACCATGTATCCCAGCACGACCATGAGCAGCCCGGGGAAGACTAGGGTGAAGAAGAGCGACTGTCGGCTTCTGCGGAGTTGGACTAGGCTGTAGCGGATGTCGGTGAAGATTCTGGAGGTAGTGCTAGGCATGAGATCATCGTGTTCCTGCGATCTTCCTGACGACCGCCAGCTGGATCCTGGTGTCGATCGATTCGTCGTTGTGGGGTCTGTTCTCGATCTTTTCCCCGGTCAAGTTCAGGAAGACGTCGTCGAGGGTGGACTTTCTCACGTACATCTCCTTGCATGGATAGCCTCCAGCCTTGATGATCGATGCCGTCTTCAGCACGATGTCGATGCTGTCGGCATCCGGCAAGTGTATCAGCATGTCGCCTCCTGAGGTGCTGCTGTTGGGGAAGGCCTGGGCCAGGCTGGAGATGCCGGCCTCGTCGCATGCTCTGACGACTAGGGTGTTGCCGCCTCCGTAGCGGTTGATCAGGTCCTCGGGGGCTCCCTCTGCGATCAGCCGGCCTTTGTGCAGGATGCAGATCCTGTCGGCCAGGTGGTATGCTTCGTCCATATAGTGAGTTGTTAGGAAGACCGTCTTGTCCTTTGCCTTCAGTGCCTTGATGGCTTCCCACAGGCTTCGACGGGCCTTTGGGTCCAGACCGGCGCTGGGCTCGTCGAGGAACACGATTTCGGGATCGTTGACTAGCGCTAGCGCGATGCCGACTCGCTGCTTCTGGCCGCCGGACAGGTCTTTGAATAGGGAATTCCGCTTCTCTTCTAGGTTTAGCTCCTTGATTAGGAGATCTGGATCTGTGCGCTTTGAATACATCCTGGAGAAATAGTCTAGGTTCTCTCTGACCGTCAGGAGGTCGAACGCGGCGAAGCTTTGGGGTAGCACGCCGATCTTTTCTTTGATATTGGCGTGGTTTCGGTCCGTGTTCATGAAAATGTTGCCGACGGCCACGCCCGTAACTACGGTGTTGCCCAGGATACTGATCAGTCCTTTTGTTGGTAGTTTCAGCAGTTCCAGTATCTCTACTACAGTGGTCTTGCCGGCCCCGTTGGGGCCGAGGAGCGCAAAAATCTCCCCTCTCCGGACTGTGAATGATACGTTGTATACGGCTGTGAGGCTTCCGTAGTTCTTCAGTAGATTGCTGATCTCGATGATGTTCTCGGCTTTATCGGGCATGGTTGATCCTCTGGCCGTCGCGCGGCTGCTGGCCTGGCGACTCATTCTGTTTAAATATTTGTTGAAATGCAATCTATTAATAGGTTTCCATTTCAATTATAATTGAAATTACATTGGTTGTTGCGGGAGCCCGTAAGCCTGACAACCATGCAAGCTGACGATGGCAGGGCAAAGCCAGAGGGAGCAATAGCGATCGTACAATGCAGAAAAGAATTTAATACAGGTATCTAGAACTAGTATGCGACCGCGCGAAAGCCGGAGCCA
>DATHCY010000076.1:0-4465 GCA_035319305.1 Methanocella sp. | reverse complement strand
CGGTACATATCAGCCATTCACCTACGATATCCTGGACCGCTCGGATGATCAGGCAATCAGGAACATTGCATCTCGCACCGCGATCATGATCCAGAGGACCTTCGGCATATATGGTGACGATAGCGTCATCGAGAATGTGCTCAAAGCGCTGGGCAGCGTCGAGTATGGCGGAGATCGGATCGCACGGGCCGCCGATCTGATCGACAGCGTCAAACTGTCGCACCGGATGATGCACATCGCCAGGGACCTGTCGGGCGGGGAGAAGCAGCGTGTCGTGCTGGCCAGACAGCTGGCAAAGGAGCCGATGCTGCTGCTGGCCGACGAGCCCACGGGCACCCTTGATCCGAAGACTGCCACGATCGTCCACGACTGCATGAGGTCGATGTCGAAAGACCTCGGGATCACCATATTGATCACGTCGCACTTTCCGGAAGTCATCGAGGAGCTGACGACCCGGGCCATCCTGATGAAAGAGGGCAGGGTCGCAAGGTCGGGGCCTCCGTCGGAAGTGATCCGGGAGTTTCTAGGCGAAAGGGAAGCGGTTGAGAAGAAGCCGACCATCGTCGGAGAGCCGGTGTTCAGGGTCAGGGACCTGATAAAGCGGTATATCACCGTAGATCGCGGGGTTATCAACGCGGTGAACGGCGTGTCGCTGGACATACACGAGGGAGAGATCTTCGGCATCGTGGGAGTGAGCGGCGCGGGCAAGACGTCGCTCATGAACATCCTGACGGGCAACTTGGAGCCGACCAGTGGCACAGTCGAGATGAGGATCGGGGAAGACTGGGTGAACATGTGCGAGCCGGGTTATTATGCTAGGGGCCGGGCCAAGCCATACATCGGCCTTCTGTACCAGGAATACGATCTGTATCCGCACCGCACGGTGATCGAGAACCTGACCGATTCGATCGGGCTGGATTTCCCCGCCGAGCTCGCCGAAAGAAAGGCCGAGCACACCCTGCTTCTGGCCGGGTTCACCGAGGAGCGCAACAGGGAGATCATGGACATGTACCCGGGAGAGCTGTCGGAGGGTGAAAGGCACCGGGTCTCGTTCGCGCGAGCGCTCATAACTGAGCCGCACGCCATAGTGCTGGACGAGCCCACGGGCACGATGGATCCGATCACCAAACAATCGGTGATCAGCTCGGTGTTCTCGGCGAGGGAAGAGGCTGGCGAAACCTTCGTGATCGTGTCCCACGACATGGAGTTCGTGGAGAAGGTCTGCGACAGGGTCGCCTACATGAAGGGCGGAAAGATCGTGGGTATCGGCATGCCTGCTGAGGTCCTGCAGTCAATCAAAAGCGGCTGATACAATGAATATCACAAGACATCGGAGAACAGATACATGAGAACCACCGTACAATTCGGACCCCAGCATCCCCTGTGGATCGAGCCTCTGCGCCTGAAGCTATCCATGGACGGGGAGATCGTCAGGGACGCCGAGCTGGAGGCGGGCTACGTCCACCGTGGCCTGGAGAAAAAGTTCGAGTGGGACTACAACAAAGGCGCGTACCTGTCGGAGAGGGTGTGCGGCATCTGCACACAGCACCACTCGACCTGCTTTTGCCTGGCCGTCGAGCGGACGATGGACCTCAAGGTGCCTCGTAGGGCGGCGATCATCCGGACGATCATGCTGGAGCTGGAGCGACTGCACAGCCACCTACTGGCGATCGGGCTGACGCTGGAGTCCATAGGGTTCGAGAACCTGTTCATGCTGTGCTTCAGGAACAGGGAGATGGTCCTCGACGTGTTCGAACGCACCACCGGGAACCGGGTATTGCACGGTATAAACATTGTGGGAGGAGTCCTCCGCGATATAGGGCCCGAGATGGCGGGAGAGATCGACAGCTTCTGCGCTGTCATGGAGAAGAAGTGCCGTGACCTGGAGGACATGATCGTTCACAGCCACACGGTCCGCCAGCGGTTCTGCGGCGTGGGCGTCATGAGCGAACAGCTGGCCCGGGAGCTGTGCGTAGTCGGGCCGGTGGCCCGGGGCAGCAACGTTCCCTACGACGTCAGAGATGCGGATCCGTCGTTCCTATACAAGGAGATCAAAGTGGAGCCGATCGTAGAAAAGGAGGGAGACTGTATGGCGCGGACGATGGTCCGAGTCCGGGAGCTCTACCAGTCCATCGACATCATCCGCCAGTGCCTGCCATTGCTGGACGGGGCGACGGCCGACCTGTTCGCCAAGTCCACCACGCTACCTGAAGGCGAGAGCTTCGCCCGCGTGGAAGCGCCCAGGGGCGAATTATTCTACTATGTTAGAGGCAAAAAATCAAAAGTGCTGGACAGGGTCAAGATCAGAACGTCAACATATGCCAACGGGCCGGGCATTGTTCCCCTCATCAAGGGCGAGCAGCTGGCCGATGTGGGACCGATCACCATTACGTTCGACCCCTGCATCGGGTGCTTCGACAGGTAATGGGGTGATACAGTGGAAATTATGTATAAAGCCATCGGCCATATCCGCTCTGAGTTCGGGAATAAAGATCAGACGCCTGTGCAGAGCGCGTTCAGCGCATCGGAAGGGACGGTAGAGCTGCTGCCCGAGTACGTCCCAGGGCTCAAAGATATCGAGGGCTTTTCCCACATCATCCTGATCTACCATTTCGATCGAGTCGAGGGATATACGCTTCTGCAGAAGCCCTTCATCGACGGGAGCCGGGAGCGGGGCATTTTCGCTATACGGCACTGTGACCGGCCCAACCCGATCGGTCTGTCGATCGTCGAGCTGCTGGGCGTGAAGGGCAACCAGCTCCGGATCAGGGGAGCGGACGTCCTAGACGGGACGCCGCTGCTCGACATCAAGCCCTTCGTCCGGCAGTTCGATGACAGGGACAACGTCAGGAGTGGCTGGGTGGACGAGCAGTGCCTGAAAACCAGGCCCATGAACAGCTTCACCCCTAAAGGGCTGAAAAGATAGACGTTATAGATGTACTTGCGACGGAGATACTCATGGATAAATTAGGGGACAAGCGATCGGGCAACGGTCGGACATCAATGCTGCGGCCTGAAAAGGTCTTTTTCACTACCGGCATCGGCCGACACCGGGAAATGCTGGAATCCTTCGAGATGGCGCTGAGAGACGCCGGGATCGAAAAGTTCAACCTCGTCACTGTCAGCTCGATCCTGCCGCCCGGGTGCAGGGTGGTAGAAAAGGAGACGGGCCTCGGGGAACTGGTACCCGGAGAGGTCGTCTTCACCGTGATGCCCCGCAACTCGTCGAACGAGCCCAGCAGAAAGATCGCGGCGGCCATCGGATGCGCAATCCCGAAACACAATACATAGGACTTCGGCTACATATCGGAGCACCACTCATATGGCGAAAGCAGCGAATGTGCCAGGCAGGACACGGGCGCGCTCGCGAAGGAGATGATTGCCGGAACCGTTGGTACTATCGTTGGTACCACGGCAGCACGCGGGCGCGCTCGCGAAGGAGATGTTCTACTCGTGGAAGAAGGAAAACCCGTTCAAGATCAGCCATGTGGCCACCAGCGCAGAAGTGGATGAAGAGGGTAGCTGGACCACGGTGATCTCGGCGGCAGTTTTCATCCTGTAAGGGCCTTTGAAGTCATCAGTCATTAAAAATATGCTGTAAGACCGGCATACCGACAGATTACAGGTGTGATACTTGTGGAGAAGAAGGTGGTAGAGACAACAAAAGGGCTTTCGGGCATGCTCAAAGCCTTTAAAACGATGATGCAGGGGCTCGGCATGACGCCGGCGGCCAAGGTCGCCTTCGTTGGTAACCCGGGCACCTGTCAGCCATTTATAGAGCTGTTCGCTTATACGATCCGCGAGCAGGCGAAGAACATGGTCTTCGTGCCGGACGGCATCGTCGAGGAGGCGCGCAAGATAGATCTGGTCAGCGGTGTCGGCATGCAGATCGGAAGCTCTGCAGACCCTTCGGGTGCAGACTACGCGATCCTGCTCGGAGGGCTGTCCATGCCCGGCAGCAAAGTAACACCGGAACAAGCAGGCCAGCTCGTCGACAAGATCGTAAAGCCCGGCGGTAAGGTCATAGGCATCTGCTTTATGGACATGTTCGAGAAAGCAGGCTGGGAGGATAAAATGCGGTTCGACCTAGTCATGAACGCTGGCATCAATCCGGTGACTATCTCAAAGTTTGAATAATCCAAGGCGGTTGCAGAGATCGATGAACATGCACCCTGAGTATCGGGTAGTTGTAGCTTTAGCACATGCGACAGGCTGTCGGAGACCGTTCATGCGCTTTTCTGTCCAGACTCAAGTTCCAGACCGAACTCACGCCCTTCCTTCAGCGTCGCCATGATGATGGCGATCAGCAGGATCAGTGTGCCGCAGGCGACGAAGACGCCGGAAAAGCTCGTCTTCAGCGCGAAGCCTGCCAGCGCCTGCGATACCGGGACCAGCCCCGCGCTCGCGAGGATGACCAGGCTCATTAGCCTGCCGAGCATATCGGGAGGAGTACTCTTCTGCAGCA
>DATHCY010000075.1:0-5373 GCA_035319305.1 Methanocella sp. | reverse complement strand
CACATCGATGCCTGCGGCTTTGAGGTCCTGGTTGATCAGCTTGATGGTGCCACCGTGTCCACCGTGCGATCCGAAAGCGCAGCCGATCTTTTTCTTCCCAAGTTTGCCTGGCTCCACGCCTTTCAGGTAGCAGAGGAAGTCTGCGACGGTGGGGTACATCTGGTTCTGCAGGGTTGGGGAGCCGACCAGCAGGGCTTTGGAATCAAGCACGTCAGTGACGATGTTGCTTCGATGTGTGCCCTCATGCTTGCCGTCCTTGAGCAGATGCACTTTGACCTCTACGCCTTCGGCCATAATCCCTTCGGCCAGCATTTTGGCCATGGAATCGGTGGAGCCGTGCATGGTATCGTAGACGATCGTGACCTTATCCTTTGAGTTGCCTTGACACCAGCTGGCGTAGGTGTTAATGATATCGCCCGCGTAGGATCTCCATATGATGCCGTGGCTCGGGGCGATCATCTTAATTTCTACTTTGAGGCTGGTTACTTCTTCGAATTTTTTAAGGACTCTGGGTGCAAGCGGTACAATGAGGTTGGCGAAGAATTTCTGGGCGTGCTTGAATGACTCTTCACGGCCGATTTCATCGTCGAACCGTTGGGAAGTGGCGATGTGTTGGCCGAAAGCGTCGTTCGGAAACAGGATCTTGTCTTCTGCGAGGTAGGTGAACATGCTATCCGGCCAATGGAGCATGGGCGCTTCGATGAATATGAGGGTCTTGTCTTTGCCCAGGCTCAGGGTGTCTAGGCTCTTGACCGTCCTGAAGTTCCATCCGGATGTGTCGTAGTGTTTGCCGAATCCTTTGACGGCGTTCTCTGTACAGTAGATGGGTACATTGGGCAGGAGTTTGGTTAGCATAGGTAGTGCGCCAGAGTGGTCTTTCTCGACGTGGTTCATGATTATGAAATCGATTTTCCCTGGATCGATGATGGATTTGATCCGTTCCAGCATCTGCTTTTCGTGACCGGGGTAAGTGTTATCGATCAGGGCGATCTTCTCTCCTATGATTAGGTAGGCGTTGTAGGTTGTGCCGGGCAGGGTGTATCCGTGGTAGTCCCGGAGGTTCCAGTCTATTGCTCCGACCCAGTATACGCCATTAGCGATCTCGACTGCTTTCATTGCTTGTTGTCCTCCTCTGTTAAAGTTCGTTATATTACGAACGTTCTATTATATACGAACAATTGCTATTTTAAAGTTTCGGTTCGTGATACATCGAAAAAGTTTCAAGCAACCCGGTATATCCTGTACCGGTCGCCAGTAGATCCGGTCCAATCGAAAGCCGGAGTCATATGATCGAAGAGCGACTGATTCACCCTATAACTTTTAGATTGTATCTCATCCGGCCCCAGTGCCACATATGTGATATTCAACCGCTTAAGCTGGTTGACCATATCCACAGTGCTCTCGGCATCATAAATTTTATAGACGTTATACACACGATCTTCAGGAAAGATTCCATGAGTATACATCCACGGATAATAGCCCAGGTATGACATGCGTCCGGATAAGGCGATCACCGGATGCGTAGGGGAATCCCCAGTCAAAAATAGGGCGTCCGTAGGTGTATTCTGACTTACCCAGTCAGCCACATATACCTGATCCTCGGTGAACTCCACATAGGAATGGCCGATCATAAAACCGACAACCAGCACACCGGTCAGAACCGTGAAAAGCATCACGACGGCAAAAATCGCCTTTCCAACAATACGCAGATCGTAGATGGCTAGCAGCGCGGTGGCCATAAACAAGGCCGATGGCATCAGCCAGAAGTTAAAAAATTTATGGTTATCGTAATCCCCCGCCTGAAACACGACAATATTGGCTAAGATAAATATGACCAGCCACGGTAGGTAAAATCTAGCTTTTTTTGAGCCGGCGATCGCCAGCCCTAGAACGAGGAGGAACAGTTCCAAGCCCATATTCATAATCCAGAATCCGGGCGCGTTACAGGCAGAGCCGGCCATCCAGAATGGTTCCAATCGTATGAGCGATCCCGCGCCCTGCCCTGTCAGATACCAAGTCTGGGGCATGGCAAACAGCACAGCCGGTAACATAAAATAATACCAATCCCTCTCCCGGTATATGATGAATAGAATTACAGCAGGGATCATAATGCAGACGTATGAATACATGTGGAACAGCGGCAGCAAGCCGGCGATAAAGCCTAGTAGCAAAAGCATGTATCGCCTCGTTTTACGATCGTACTTCCCATCGACATAGATCAAAAAAAAGATCAGCAGGGTGAGGGCACCTGCAGCAAAGCCGATGAGAGCCGCACGCTGGGCCATGACAATGTCTGTAAAATTGGTGAACACATAATTTAGATCAAAATTGCACGTATAATTCAGATTCCATGTAGAGAGAAATTCGACCAGTGACAGCCCCGAACCACCGTATTCTTTAATGCCCTGCAAAAATTCAAAGCCTCCGCTGAAGATGACTATAGCTACAGCGATGAGCCCGCCCCCAGCCCTGCCACCGGTAAACCGACTGCCAAGCGAATACAGCAACATCATCAGCGATGCCAGTAAAGCGATGTCCGGCAGAACGATACTCCACTGGATGCCCATGCCAGCATGGTCTAACATCCCAGAATAAAAGTCGATTAGGAACATGTAGCGCAGAGGCTGCCCGGCCATGAAAGGGTACTGGGGCGGATGGTTGCTTCCCTGCGAGAACGAAGATACAAGCGACGCATGAAAAGCTGCGTCTCCGAACAGCGGGTAAGCGATATGATATTCGCCGCCATAGTAGGTCAGCTGGCTAAAATATGGTATGATCACCGAGGCTGCAATGATGATCAGCAAATATACAATATGTTTACGCTCTATCGAGGGGGCGGCGGTCTTCCATGGGCGCAACAGGAAAATGCATATCAACATCAGCACGCCGGTAATGCCAATGCATGCGTCCATGTTGCCCGTTGGTAGGTAAACAAGCAGCGCACACCATGTCACAACGACGATGCCGAGAATCGGGGAAGCAGCCGTCCTTTCCATCCATGATAAACCGATCTTCAAGCGCGCTGCAATAGCATAGCCCAAGGCAATGGTCAGGATAAAGAAGCCAACAGCGACGATCCCGTAGAGGTTCACGGCTGAATACTTCAGAGGCATCGTTGATAAACCTTTTCTAGGCTGGTATCGAAGATTAAAGGCAGGCGGAGCGCAGTAAACTATATGAGTTATTGGCAGGAATTTATTGTAACTATGCGCAACCGGAAAAATCTAACAACGGACGTCATCAAGGTCATCATTGTCCTGTTCATCTTTTCGGCAATGGCTTACGTCTCGTACGCATGGCGCGGCTTCAACACCGACCACTATGAGATACCCCAATCGTTATTGCCCCCATCAATAATTCCAATCGATCAGGGCACATACATCTTTTTCCCGGAAGTCGTTAGGTTTTCCGAATGCTGGATGGGCGTCCAGGTACTCCCAGGGGAGATGAACGCGACAAACTGGATCAACGAGAATACGGATCCGACGGACAAATTCGTAGACGATATCCCCGGCGCAGAACTGGTTATGGGCATGACGGCCAGGGTCTCTACCGTAGGTGGTGACTGGGCCAACGCACCTCATGCAGTAAGCGATATGTACAGCAACTCCGAAATCTATCGCGGCACCGACCCGCAGAAGGCCCACGACCTGGCCAGGCAAATGAATGCAACATACCTGATCTCCCCGAACAGAAACGTCTGGGCCGGGGCATACGATGGCCCGGTGAACGGGGAAAAGTTCACTGATCCCACCTATTTCCAGCAAGTTTATAAAAACGACGACGTGACAATCTACCGGGTGTTACCGTGAGCATCGAAGACTTTATCAGGCGTTTCTGGTACTACGGGGCGCTTCTCCTGATAGTAGGGATCGCCATATGGTACAGGTCGGAGATACTGAGCCAGTTCATGATACCGACCTGGGGCAACACTATGTACCATGTGGGTATCGAGCGTGTGATCGTACAGACGCAGTTCTACCCACGGCTCGAACTGTCTTACGGGGGTGGCTTCCCTAACTTCTACGTGCCCGGCTATCGGTTGCTGGTAGCTTCGATGTCCATCGCCACAGGCATCGATGTCATGGTTATGTCGGCCCTTATAGTGCCAGTCCTGGGTGTGTTCGGGATGCTGGCCATATACGCCGTGGCATACCGGCTAAGCGGCGACAACGCGTTCGTAGGGCTGTTTGCCGCATTCTTCTTCCTTTTATCTCCGGATATCACCGTCAACACAGTCAGGCCTTTCCCCGAGTTGATGGGGCTGTTCGTGTTGCCTCTTGCACTATATTTCCTGATCCGGGAAGAGTGGGTCCTGGCAACCCTCATGGCCATCCTTATGGCGCTCACACATCAGCAGTCGATGTTCGCACTCGTAGCCATTATGGGATTGTACATGGTATTCCAGTTTGTACATGCTATGATCTGGACACGTAAGTTTAAAAAGACGGCAATGACCGCCATTCCGGTCGTCGCTTTACTGCTAACTTACGCTGCTTGGCAGATGATGACCATGGGAAGCCTCAACATCCTCCACATCGCACAGATCACCTACCACGAGGCCTGGCCGGTGACCATATCCACCATCATACAGACCGGGCTCTTCGTGCTGCTGTTTATGATTCCCGGGGCAGCGTTTGTGTTCTTATCAAGCCCCCCGAAAAGATCAGAACAAGGGCCTGAAAAGACAGAGAATGCCGTAGGACGGGCGGAAAAGGCATCTTATCGCCTGAATATCTCCATTGATGCGAAGCTGCTGATCCTAGCATGGATTATCGCCTCTGTAGTCCTTTTCAAAAACGAGATGTGGGGTGTCTGGCTATCGATGTTAACGCATATTGATGCGTTTAACCTCTCGACGATGCAGAGCCGGTTTTACACATATTTTACCGAGATCGCAGTAGTGCTAGCGGCCTTTGGCATGTATTGGCTGCTGACGCTCATCGATTTCAGAGTATTGCTGGAGAAACCTGAATGATAAGGCGGGAGTTCCTCTGGCTAGGGCTGGCCGTCGCAGGCGTCCTGATGGCGTTGCCGCTCGGCTGGATCTCCCTGATCCTGCTTCTAATACTGCCCGGACTATCGGTTCTGCTGCTGCTTAAAGACCGGATCACCCTGTCTGAGCTGATCGGCATATCCGGCACTGTATCCATATTATTTATCCCGCTTGCGATCCTCGCCACGTCGCCGATATCTGTACAGCTTGCCGGAGTTTTGCTGGGCTTACTTGTCGTCGCCATAGGTTTGTATGGTTATGTATCGAGAAAGCAGGTGATGGTGGAGACCTCCGACTGGCAGGTACAGGTCATCACAGTGCTAATTTTCCTGATCGTGCTGGTAATCATCATCAAGACATTCGTCATCGACGAACGT
>DATHCY010000074.1:0-15094 GCA_035319305.1 Methanocella sp. | reverse complement strand
AGAGACGCGCCGACCTGTCCTTTTTATTCAGCATGACTCCGAAAACGGCGTTAAGCTGGTCGATATCTGTCCAGTTCCTAGTCCATCCCCGGGACGAAACCCCAAAAACCTCGTACAGGTTGGCATTCGGAAAATATTCTTTGACTATTCCCACTGCGATGTTGGTCATCCCTATAAAGCTCAAGATCGCCATGTTTCATCCCCTTAGATCGTTTAGCAGCGGAGTGGCCCGCGGCAATCAAGTCATATCTTCTAACATGTTTATAATAGTACATGCTCATCTAACGTGGCAGATGATAATAGTCGCTGTAAGTAGCTGCTCTAAAAAATGACGCGGACAAGAATCTCGTTGCCCAGCTACTTATTCTCTCTCCTTTTTCCATCGCTTGTATTCCTTGATCGTGAGCACGACCAGTATGACGCCTATGACGAGCAACGCCACGATGGCTACTACGTAAACCCAGTTCGAAGGGTCTGATATCGAGTGTACGAGGCCCATCCCCTGCCCTCCGCCTAACCTCGTTCTGACAGGATTACCGCCTCCGCCCCCGCCGATCTTGACCTGCATCACGCCGCCTCACAGGTAGAGGTGTCAGCGGTAGCAAGCTGCGTGTTTTCCGATTTCTTATTACCATTCTTCATATGGTCATTCATCTTTCTTCCACCTCATCTTCAGCTGTATGTCAAGTTGCTCTATCCAGTGTATTGTTCATTACCTATACTTTTCGGGATGTTGTTTCCCCGGGCGGAGGGTCCAGCGGTGTATTGTCCTCCATCGAGTGGAGGCACATTTATAGGTTGGTAGGTCTATGATGAAAAGAAGTTTCAACAAAAATGTTACGCTTCCGACAGCAATCACCGACTAACGTGAGATAAAGATAGATATGTTAGGCGGGGTGCGGCAGATACTTTGGGACTTGCCTTTGCTGTATGGTAGAATCATAGAAAAAGCTACGGGCACCAATACATTACATAAAAATATACTAAAAATATTATGAGCGGTGATATTAATTTACTTTGTGTATCGTAGATGTTACATCATTTAGTATAAAACGTTTGAAGTTTCAAATTTGTAGCGTAATATGATTTTAAAATATGGTTCAACCCCCTCGTAGATTCTTAGGATCGTTCGAGGGATGTGAACCTGAAATCCCTAAGCCTCGGGCGAGATTTGAACTCGCGACCTCGTCCTTACCAAGGACGCGCTATGCCGGCTAAGCCACCGAGGCGTCTTTCTTGCACGTTGCAACACACAAATGTAGCACCATGCTAATTAATATTTCGGTTGAGGTTTTCCCTGATCGGCGGATGTACGGGTATGGCTTGTAGGATCTCGCCGGTCCGGATGGACAGAGCGCTATCGGTCTGATCGAAACTTGGTCGCGTAGACTATGATGACTCTGATAACCCTGCATTTAAGTTTGCTGACATGCCCCGCGGCTAAGGCTTGTGGGTTCTACGGTGGCTATGTTCTTAGCGTTGCCGTTTGGGGTGGTCAGTGCTGCCCTCCGACATTGACCATTAAAGCATTATACATTTGTCAAGCATATAACCTTTTCTGTAATGCTCTATAGCCAAGATTTTCCCGTTTCAGATCTTGCCTACCATGTCTATGGATGGCTTGATGGTTTCTTCCCCCGGCTCCCAGCTGGCTGGGCAGACGTTGCCCTTGTTCTCTCGGACGAATTTGGCCGCCTCTAGCTTGCGCAGAATCTCCTTCGCGCTGCGGCCGAAGCTGTTGTCATGCATCTCCAGTGCCTTTAGATAGCCTTCGGGATCGATAATGAAACTGGCTCGGAGTGACAACCCTTCCTCCTCGATGTACGTGCCGAACTCTTTGCATAGCTGTCCTGTAGGGTCAGCGAGCATCGGGTACCGGATCTTTTTGATCGCTGGCGACTCATCATGCCATGCTTTGTGAACGTATGCAGTATCCCTGCTCACGCTGAATACCTCAGCATCATTTTCCTTAAACTGATCATACATGGTTGCCACCTCCTCCAACTCTGTGGGGCAGACGAAGGTAAAATCCGCCGGGTAGAAGATGAGCACCATCCACCTGCCGCGATATGACGAAAATCTGATCTTTTTGATCTCGCCTCCGGTAAACGCGTCGGCCTCAAAGTCGGGTACTTTATCGTTGATCTTGAGCATTGGCTATCACAGTACATAATATAGCTACACATTTATATAACATTTATATTAATCTTGGTCGACGGGCAAGTGCTTAACAGCTGATCAGTTGGACCTACATTGCTCAAGATATTGACTAGAAATCATGAGGATCTAATGTTCACCACACATCTGATGATCTAGACGGGTGTAAGAGCGTCCAAAAATTAATATACTACTATTATAAAACTTAGTTTCAGAGGATGTGTATGGCATACCCGGACGACCTGTTCCGAGGGCAGGTCATACAAGCTTTACTCACATGCGACAGTGCTGTCTTCCATTACCTCTGGGCATCCTACTCAGATCTGACAACCTGCCCGATCGAAGACATCCGTCGCAGAGCATATAGTAATCGCACCCATGCGAGTATTATCAGCCCCGAAGTGATGGGGCTTATCCTCAATAATGAACGCCGCTGGTAAACGTTTTCGTCCGCGAACATGTCCCAGCCCACTGTAAAAATCCAAGTCAACCCAAGAGCATCCGAGAGGCAAACCGGAATCTCACAGTAAAATCTGGACACGCCCCTCGTCCGCCAGCCCAACCAAAGGAATAGCTACCGAAAGATAAATAAGATTTTTATAGGATACGATCGAAATGCTAGAGCATATAGGTGAAGTGATGGATAGTTCGTCGATCATGGCCCATAAAGAGTCAAACACCCTAATCATCAGAAAAAATACCAACTATACAAAGCCTGTAAACCTGAAAGCCAATCTGATGGCTGGGATGAACTCACGGTTCATGGAGAGCATCACAGTGGACGGAGATCTAGTACTAGGAAAAGGTGCGCAGATCATGGGCGATGCCAAGGCGAAAAACGTGGTCCTAGGCCCTTGGGCCGTAATCAGAGGCAACCTAACAGTCAGCGGAGAACTCCTGGCGCTAGACAACAGCAAAGTACTAGGAAACGTCAAATGCTACGGCAGCGTGATCACCAGACCCGGAGTGGTCTTCAGATCCTTAGACGCAACAGGCCTAGTCGAATATTACGGTAAGAAACCCGCCGGTAAGATCAGGAGCAAGATGATCACAAAGAAAGACGACTAACTCTCGATCGCTCACATATAAGACAGCAAACGAACGCTGCGCTTGCCCGACCCTCAGATATGATGAGACAACAGACGAACACCTGCCGTGCCAAAACACAGGTTGACGAGTCGCCGAGAAGGCCTGAGAATATCTTATAAGCTACACTACATTTTCCGGTACCTCGTTTAGCGATTTTTGGATCGAATCAATTACATCCTTGAGACCGGCATGGTTATGAAGCGGCACAAATACCATCAATCCTTTATCAGAGACAAAAATATTGGCAGCCCTATTTTAATTTCAATCTGCGCGTGGCCTTGAGCATCTTAAAATCGTTAATACCATATCGAATCACAGATACGTCATTGTGCAGGCTATAGGTTTCTGCGACTCAACGGTCAACGATTAAAGTCGTTGGTTTGTTGTTCTAAATTTGTACTATTGCCTTGCGGGCGGATTCATTTAATGGCTTAGCCACCGGGCCCATCCTCTACCTTACAGCCTTAAAGAATATGATCGGTACTTTTATTTGGTAGTTTATACAAATATGATATGGGGGTAATATGTTGGTGGACAAAGCTAAACTTTTCGCCGCCGCTATCATAACGATAATTGTACTCGTAACGATTTTTATTATCTGTGTTTGGGCCGGTAGTTTAATCGGTATATCAATACTACAGTCTCCGAGCACTCTTGCTGCGTTCCCTCTAATGTCAGTTACCACAGGAGTCATCGTATTTACTTCAGCTTACATATTTATGAATAAAGGAATTGACGGGTTCTTCAACACACCGACAAACGCGACGTTAACCTGCAAAAATGGGCATACATGCCGGGTGTGGGTGCAATTTGATGGACGCGGCCGGTGGTACGATTCTGAGAAAGGAGAATACAAGCTCCATATCGGCGGAGGGCCGGCGGTCATCCCCGATACCTGCCCTGAGTGCGGGGCGCGCTGGGAAGTACCGCATAAGCACGGTAAACCAATAACAATACAGCACCATCAGTGAACTACCCCGTCATTCGTGGTGGGGCTTCCTGTTTCATTGCCAATGCTTGCTCCACGGTTATGCGGAGTAGCGGCCTTGGTTCCACAGGCGCTACGGGATGTCCCATCCCTGCAATGAGTATGTTGACTGCGGCGTTGTAGTCCCTATCGGCGTGCAAGCCGCAGTATGGGCAGTCATGAACTCTGTCCCTTAGTGTTTTTTTGACGATGTTGCCACATTTAGAGCACCGTTGGGTGGTGCCCTTGGGTTCGACTTTGACGAGCCGTCTACCAGCACTTTCAGCCTTGTAGTCGAGCATCATCACGAATCTATTCCATGCGGCGTCGTGAATATTACGGTGCAATCCTTTGTTGTATCCTTTCTCTTTCAGTCCCTTTACATCGAGTGCTTCGACGCATATCGTACCGTAGCTGTTGACATAGTACCGGGACAGTTTATGCAGGAAATCATCCGCTGGTTGTTAGTCTTGTCGTGTACCTTTGCCAGTTTCGCCTTCGCCTTCTCACGGTTATTGCCCCCCCCTTCTTCTTTCTGGACAGGTCCCGCTGTGCATTCTTGATACGGTCGAGCATGTGTCCAAGATGCCGAGGATTCTCGAAGTCATAGCCGTCGCTGTCCACGGCAAACGATTTCAGTCCCACATCGATGCCTACTGCCCTGTCATTCGGCGGGAGTACATGTATCTCGGCGTCCATCTGAATTATAGCATACCATTTCTGTCCTTCTTGTTTGATGATGACGCCTTTGATTTTGCCCTGTATTGGCCGGTGCATCTTCACACGAATGTCGCCTATCTTCGACAGGTGCAACATGTCACCGTCGAACGAGAAGCCGGATTGGTTGTAGTTCAGCGTCTTATACCAACCCTTTCCCTTGAACCGTATATGACCGACTTTCCAGCCGTTCTTCTTCAACGCTGACAGCCCTCTAATATTGGCCCATAGTGTATAGTTAACCATCTGCAAGACCTTCGAGTACACGGAGCCGAGAATAGGATACTCGTCTTTGAGACGTGGTATCATGTTCTGACAATCGTACATCCTCAACGGTTCTCCGGCTTCCTTCGCCTTCTTGGTTTCTTCGAGAAGCCTATTGTATAACCACCGACAGTTTTCGAGAGCGCCAACTAACTTTGCTTCCGTTTCCATGTTCGGGTATATCCGGTACTTGTTAATGATGGTCGGCAATATCCTCTCCCCGCGATTCCACATACTGCATAAGTACGTCAAGTCTAACCTGCCCAGTCGAAGCTATAAAGTAGCTGTTGCTCCAGAACGAGTCTCCCATAGTAATATTTTAGCTTCGGGGAACTCTTGCCGGAGGCGACGGCTCGTCGCGCCCTTGATGACGTTGACGATGTTCGACAAGTTTACCTTCGGCGCGGCCTTGAACAAAATGTGGTGACGGTCTTCACCCGGCTCCTGCGACAGTATCTCTATGTCGAGGTTTTTCGCCAGGGCGGAGACGATTTCTTTTACGCGCTCCCTGATTTCTTCACTGAACAGGGTTTCGCGCCGATACTTGACCACGATGACCAGATGGTATTGCAGCGAATATACACTGTGCGCCCCGCGGTCAAGGTTATACCCCATCTGTTTCACCAATATCATATCAACCAATGTTGTAATAATACTTTGATGAACCGCTTATCTACGACAAACCGAATAGAAACAAAGGGACTACACTTTCACCCCCACCCTGAAGGATGAGGACTTCCCACTCCGCCCCCTTTAGCCCCGAGGGTTAAACAACCGGCCAATTACTACCTACGGAAAAGGGGCGCGCTATCGGAACTTTGATTACGAACAGGTCCTGGGACCGGATTCCCCGGGAAGTCCCGCGACCCCATGCTGTGATCGCCTAACTGGACAATGGTGGAGTCGTTGGGTGTTCGTCGTCTTGGATTCTGCTGCGATAATCGCCCTGAATCTATTTGAACGCAGCCTTCTTCTTCTTGATTAAAATCTATGCGGGGATGGTTCTTACGAGAGGAAGTCACGAATCGTGTTTTATCATGTCGCTCTTGCCGGGAAAGGCGGACGAGGTCAGGAAGTTGTGGGATGAGCTGAGCATGGCTCGGGCCCACGAGATGGATGAATATGCTCGTGGAGCGGGCCAGTCGAGGCTGCTCGTCTACCTCCAGCATCTGCCCCAAGGGGACTTCCTCGTCCAGTACGTCCGATCGGATGCCGACATCAAGGTTTCCTTCCAGAGAACCATGGACCAGCGCACTCCCTTCGCAAAATACCTGCAACACGCTCTCATGGACCTTACCGGGTATGACTTTACTCTGCCGGAGAACGCCCCGAACGTCGATCAGGTATACGAGTGGACCGCGCGGGAAGACCCAGGGGAAGGGCAGAGGAAGTACTATGTCTTCGCGTACCCTCTGCGGACTGGTAAAGTGGACGCGTTCCTGCGGCATTACGATACGAGAAGGGCGAACGCGAGGCACGCGGAGGACCTTTTCCGGGACCAGGGCGTGCTGAGGGTCCAGGAGTTCCTGCAGGAGCTGCAGCACCGGCCCGGAGAAGTGTACACCGTGAATTATCTAGAGACGCACGATGATTTGAGAAAAGTGCTGGGTAGAGTTTCCGATGAGGTCAGAAATTTCTGGCTCGACATCACCAACGTAGATCTCGCCAGCCCTCAGGGTGTGCCGAACTTGGAATTACTATTCGACTGGAACGCGGAGCGGGGCATACAGACGGCGGAAGCACAGAAGGCGTACACGATCTGAACGCCGCCCCGAGTCGCTTTCACCCGTTCACTATCTATAGCGTATAGCGCACGTCCCTCAAGCGGCCGGGAACACGGAAAACGCTCCATCCAGGACCAATTACTTTAGCACCGCTTCTGCCGCACTTTAATTACTGTTAGTGCCGAACCTGTTTATCGGGGCGTATCCCAATTTTTCTGTAAAATTCCATTGACCCCTCCAACGCTCTTGGGCTGACCTATAATTTTACAGCAAAAATTGGGACACGCCCGTTTTATCGCGTTCTCAAGGCTGGTTTGTTGGTGTTCTCTGATGCACTTGTTCTCGGGCTATCTGTAATATGGGAAAGATCTCGACCGATTGTAACTACTTTGATACCGAGTTGATGGAGGTTCTGTGGAAGGGGTTGGGACGAGCATGGACGAGTCATATTCGGTCATAAAATCGTGTTGTCGGCCGTTCGGGGCGATGCTTAATCCGCATCGATGCCGTCGGGGTCGACATGGTTCTGGAGGCTCGTCCAGACGAATGGTTCAGGGAGGTGGACTTGGTTCGCTACGAAAAGCTGGTGCGACGGTCGGTTTTCATCTGTATTCGCGCGAAAATGGGGGGTTGATGATGGCCTGGGGTTGTAACGTCAGCATTCAAAGTATTTTACTAGGCGATGGCTTCATAATACGGCCGCCATGATTTCCTGTGGTGGCATCAACTGTAGATAGCTTCTCGGAGGCTATATTGTTGTGTCGGTTTACTTCGGGTTCGGAGGGGATGGTGAATTTGAACTCGGATCCTGCTCCAGGAGATGATTCGATCCAGATTCGGCCGCCGTGGCGCTCGACGATTTTCTTGCAAATGGCCAGGCCGATTCCGTTGCCATCGTATTCGGTACGGTTATGTAGGCGGTGGAAGATGACGAATAGTTTGCTGAAGTACTGTGGGTCTATGCCAATTCCATTATCCTTGACGCTGAAGATCCACTCGTCGTCCGCTTTTTCGGCCGACACGTTGATGACTGGCGCGTGCTCTCCCCGGTATTTGATCGCGTTGCTGAGTAGGTTATGGAACACTTGCATGATTTGCATGCTGTCGCCGAGTACTGTCGGCAGCGGAGTATGTGTCACAGTGGCGTTACTTTCTTCTATCGCTGCGCTGAGGCTGTTCTGGACTTTCAGGAAGGCTCGTTCCATGTCGACCTGTTCGAACAACTGCGATTTCGTGCCCACTAGGGAATATTGGAGCATATCCGCGATCATCATCTGCATACGGGTTGTACCGTCTACCGCATACTGGATATAATCATCAGCATCGCTGTCCAGCTTTCCTTTGTACCGCTTTTCAATAAGTTTGACGTAGCTGTTTACCATGCGCAGGGGCTCTTGAAGGTCGTGCGAGGCGATGTAGGCGAATTGCTCCAGCTCTTCGTTGGAGCGCTTAAGATCCAGCTGTTCTTTTTCTAGTATTTGCTGAATTCGCTTTCGTTCGTTGATCTCTGCATGGAGGGCGGTATTGGATTTCATTAGGTCGGTCGTGCGTTCCACTACTCGGATCTCCAGGTCGTCGTGGGCCTTTCGTATGGCTTCGAAAGCATGTTTACGCTCTGTGATATCCTTGGTAATTGCTACGAGGGCTACAGGTTGGCCTGATCGGTCTCGCAGTGCGCTGGCGGAGACTTCCGCCGGGAACTCCTTGCCGGAGATATCCCTAAGTGTAATTTCGCATGCTTTTTTGAGGCCGTTCAGAATGACGTCTTTCATGGCGTCTTCCGCCTTGGTGAAGTCGTAGGGCGCGATTAGTTCGTAGGCGGACGTGCCGATTAGGGCTTCTTTGTCCGGATAGCCGTGCATCTTCGCAGTTGCTTGATTGCATTCGATTACGATTCCGTTTGTGTCGATCAATGTGATCGAATCTGGTGAAGAGGCGAATATGTTGCTCAGCTTTTCCTCGCTAGCACGAAGCTTCTCTTCGGCCTGCATTTGCTCGGTGACATCGTCTATTATGATCGCGTAGCCTGAAACGCCCTCGTCCGATGAGTATGTGGGAAACATTTTGAACGATAAAAAGCGTTCGTTCCCGTCTCCCGCCAGGTCGTATCGTACATTCCTGACAACGGCGGTTTTTCCGAGTAACAGATCCTTCATCTGGTTGCCGATCTCCGGGCCGAACAAGTTCCCGTCGCGGAAGATGTTGAAGCGTTCGCCCATAAATGAACATTCGTTCAACAGAGTCAGAAAATTTTCGTTCGCCAGGTCAAGATTGCCTTGAGCATCGGTGATGCCCATAGCGTCAGGCGTATGTAACAATAGATCGCCGACAAGTCGCCGCGTGTCCTTCAGTTCGCGGCGTACGCGGCTCAGGACGACGAGGTTGACGCGAGTCAGCGAATAAAGCAGCATAGCGGTCGTCAAGAAGAGCAGCATGACCGCATATGCGAACTGGGCCATGTTCATCGTATCGTACAATCCGATCGTCGCGATCTCGCTGAGCAAGTCCCCGGCAAGGCTCATAAGAAAGACCAAGCCCAGGATAGCGAAGATGTATTTGCGACGGTTATTCCGGTTATGCGCGACAAGCATGACGGCGATGACAACAATAAACAGATCGCATAGGATCGTGATGTATAGCAATAGTGATGTAAAAGCGACCTCTATGTTGCCTGAAATGGCGGGGACTGCGAAAAAAAGCGCCGCCGCTCCGGCAAGGCTCAATACAGCGCCTGCGGCAAGCACAGGTTTTTCGATCCGTATCTTCTGCCGCTTCAACACCCTATAGAGTGCGATGATAATGGGCAAGTATCCTGTTGCCATGAGGGACATCCCAAAAATGGCGATGGAGGGATGATCGGTCAAACTAGGGACGATATACCAGATGATGCCCGACAGTGTCTGGATGATAAAGAGCGCGATCAACCCGGAGAACGTGTCGAGAAGCGCTTGATCGTCTTCAGAACGGTAAAGCAGCAGGCAGATGGGAATACAGAGGACTGAGAGTATAGTCGCGGAAAGGATGAACGGCAACTGGAGATAGTTTTGTGTGACCGAAGAGATAATAAACAATGAAACAGCGACAGCAATAGCGAACTCAAAAGCCGTTATTATTAGCGGTAATACGATATGATTGGACTTACTCATTTTATTTCACCAATCAAGCCCTATTTTGGCTACTTTTAAACTCGCGATATGCTACAAATCCTTATTGGTTGTCATGCACGCTATCACCAATTTCTCCCATCAAATAGCATAAAAGGCCGAGACGATCCATTTGCATGATTCAGCATGATTCAAGTGGTATAGTAGCGTTCCCGGACCGGAGGACCGTTGTATTTATCTATCAGGCGCCAATTCTCCGATCGCCCCACCCACCCGAAAGACAACAACTCCAACCGCTACTCGAAATTATCGAGGACGAACCGTACCCCGCCCACGGAATCTCCAAGCCCCCCAAGACAGACACTCAACCTAAGGGGCCTGGATCAACAGAGCCGGAAGCCCGCCGACCGTAGATTTGGGCGGGTCGGATTGCCAAAAGCTACACTGCAGACGGGTTTCGCTTGTAACAGGGCGGAAAAGGACCTTTAATGTACGAGAGGTTTTTTAACACGGCCGGCATCGTAATCAACGGTGCTTCAACGGTGCTTCAGCCATAGCCCGGCGGACACCGTTCAGTTCGCATCAGGGATGGTTCTGATGATAAATAAAAAATTTGAATCGGGCTTCATGATACCGATCCTCCCCGGCAAGACGGACGAGACAAGAAAGTTCTGGGAGGAGCTGAGCAATGCCCGGGCCCACGAGATCGACGAGTACGCCCGCAATGTTGGACAGTCAAGACTGCTGGTATACCTCCAGCACCTGCCCCGAGGAGATTTTCTAGTCCAATATATCCAATCAGATGTAGACGTGGCGACCTCTTTCAAACGCAACCTAGAGCAGCACAGCCCTATAGCAAAGCATATCCAGCGTGCCTTCATGGACATCGCCCGATACGACTTTACCCGGCCGGAGAACGCCCCTAACATCGAGAAAATCTACGAATGGAGCGCTCACGAAGAGACGGGACTGGGCGGCCAAGCAAGAAAATGCTTTATATTCGCTTTCCCGCTGCTATCCGGCAAAGCCGACGAGTTCTGGCACCAGTTCGAGTCGAGACAGTCCAACCAGACGATAGTGGAGGGGAAGTACCGAGATCAAGGCATCTTGCGACTGGTAGAATTTTTGCAAGACCTGCAACACCGTCCCGGCGGATTATATGCAGTGAGCTACCTGGAATCGTACGATGATCTGAGGACAGTATTCAGCCGAGCTCCTAATGATGTCAGACAGTTCTGGCTCGACACGTCAGGCATCGATCTAGCCAATCCCAGGGGTCTGCCAGACCTTGAACTACTGTTCGAATGGAACGACTCCTCAGGAATACGAACATCGGAGGCGCAGAAGGCGTACACGATCTAACAAATCAAGCCAAGCGAGGCAAGCGAGGGCGTCCCCCCAGGCGGAGCATTCATTACAACTATCCCGGGCAGACACCCTCGAAAGCTGCCAGCCCTTCGGTTGTCGGAGGCAGTTGAACGATGAACCTGGTGCCCAGGGTGTAGTCGCCTTTGATCCTGTCTTCGATCTCAACGGTCTCGCCGAAGCTATCAACCAAAGTTTTCACCAGGTAAAGCCCCAATCCGCTGCCAGTGGCTTTAGGCCGGCCCTGCTGCAGCCCGGAGAATAACCGGATCTTTTGCTCGTCCGGTATGCCCGGACCATTATCCTCGACAGTCACTCTGAAGTACGGCTTCCCGCCGCTGCAGACTCATGACCTCCTCATGGTACTCTGGAGCCACAACGTCCCAGATCGTTCTCCCGATAATGTCGCTCTCTTTCAAATGGAGGATCTTCTCGACATTTTTGGTCATGAACTGCCATCGGCCTGTCAGATCAACGGTCCAGAGAATATCCCCTGTGTTCTCGAGCAGGAAACGATACCTATCCTCATCTAGCCGCAATTTATCTTTCTCAGCTGAGTTCCCGGTCTTTACGGCTTCCATACCAATCGCTACCAGTTTGTTTAATGCCACCCATAGACTATCCAGTTTCTGCGAAGATCAAAACGATGCTACAATTTTTCTGTATGCAATGATTATCCTTGCCAAAGAAATGACGAATAAATGACGGCCTGAGCACGCTCAATCGCGGCAGTTTCCAGAGAGCACCGCCAGGATGAGGGCTTCACGGCCGGAACGCTTCTCCAACCCTCATATACCCAGTCCAGCCATTCTTGACCGCGCAACCCAATACCGTCCCACCCCACCTCGAAGCCGCCGCCCCAAGTCTGTAGACGAACACAAAATACCAGTCCGACCCCCCCGGTCATGGACTCCAAACCGGACCCCGAACTTATCCTCGATCTACAAGACAACCGCTTTCGCCTTCCGAGAGGCTCTCCCTGGCGGTACACTCGCCGATCTCCTAGGAGACCTCCTGGAAATACTAAAAAAATAGGGGTGACAAGGGAAAGGCAACTTCGGAAACATCTTTTTCGAGATCTTTGGCTCCCGATACGGACAGATACCCTTGAGCGTGCCATTTTGAAAGAGAGGATCCCCTCAACCTTCCTTCAACCCTTCAATGGGTGACCAGGCGTTATCCCTTCAGGTATTCCTCGACCCTGTTCAGCCACTCGTTGGCCAGACGTTCGAAGACGGTCTCTTGTTCCACTTCCAGTCCGTGGCCCGCCCGATCCAGCACTGCAAACGTACCCCGAGGGTAGTTTTCTATGATCTGCAGCGCGTCCATATATCCGACTGTGGCATCTTGACGCCCTGCCAACACCAGAGCCGGCCTATCAAAGGGTCGGGGAAGCTTGTCTACATCGAACGAAAACGGATATCCATACTTCATCAGCCGCTCGGCAAACACCTCGTCCTTAACCTGCATCCCCGGGACAATATCTGCTTGGAACCGCTCCCATCTCCGCCTGTCCTGCAGCACCAGCATGCGTTCGAAAAGCTCTCGCACTTCAGATTGTGCGATTCCCCCTAAAATTTCCCGGTCCCTGACAAACACACGGCGCTCCGGCAGCCGCCGCCGCCCCCTCTCAGCGACGATAACAGGACAGATAAGCAAGACGCCGCCCAAACGCTCCGGCATCCGACGGACAAAGCCCCTGGCCAAGTATCCTCCGTAGGATTCGCCAACAACCAGAAAGACGCCTTCAGGCACGATCTTTTCTATGAACCGTACGACCGTATCTAACATCTGATCCGAATTCTCAACCCGGCCCGCCTTCGTCCGGCCCATACCCGGCAAGTCAACGTATATACGCCTCCAGCCAGGCCGAGCCCCGAAGATCGGCTCCATACATCCAGTCATAACATGATGATCGATACCGAACCCATGGATCATTAGCACCGGGACCCCCTCACCCCTGACCTCATAATACATTTCCAAACCGTCGACTTCACAGATCATGAACAGTATGTCAGCGGAATGAGCCAAATAAGTGCTGCCCCACCCACCTAGTGGGGACTGCTCCGAATTACTCTCCAAGGTACCGCTTCAGTACCGTTAAAGCGTTCAGCGAGATCCATTTGCTGGCCTCTCCCTTCCGCTCGATATCGACCTGGAGCTGGCCATTGAAGGTATTTTCGAGTTTCCATTTACCCTGCCGATCTCGCTTCGCCAGCAGCAATTCGATGGCTTCGCCCATTCGCTCATCTCGACAGCCCAGCCGGGTCAGCACCCGCAAAATTTCCAGCGCGTCGGTCTGATACATCAGAGGGAAGCCAAACCTCTTCCAGCCCGGTTTGGACACCCGGCCCAAGTCGTGGCTTCGCTTATAAATATGATGGTCCAGCAGGAATTCGGCGCCTTTTCCGATCGTCTCCTTCACGGCAGCCGATCGCTCCCCCTCCGGAATTTCTGCCAGCGCCTTCAGCGTCTTAACGACGCCCATATGACAGGTATGTCTTCCCCAGCACATCTCGTATTTATCGTAAGGCCAGCCTTTCGTCGGCGCGTCCACACCGTCATCAAAACGCTGGTACGCCACGATCCACTCAACGCCTCTCTGGACGCGGGCATCTTTCAGATAGCCGAATCGGATCAGGCTCCAAATCATGTTCCCGGTCAGGCAGGGCAGCACTTCACTGTGCCTTCCCCCGCCCTTTTTAATCGCTGTCGACATGGAAAAGCCGCCGCTCTCCGGATCCTGCGAATTATCCAGCATGAACTCGCAGGCCCCACGCACTCTACTGTGGTCCCCGTCCGCCCCCAGCTCCGCCAAGACCACGAGCTGCCAGACCGTCCCGGTATATTTCGCCGTATAAAACCGCCTCGGATCCTCCCATACCCCTTCAGACGTCTGCTTCCCTATGATCTCGGGCACCGGCCCGGTCTCCATGATTTTACGCTTTGCCGCTATCACCGCCTGATCACCCTCAGACTTATCCAACAGGTCGCGCAGGGTAAAATACCGCACAGAAGGGTTATCGTCTTCCAACAACCAATCCGTCAGATCGGCGGATAAAACCGATTTCCAATCGCTCATAGAACCAACCCACACTTATACTTCATACTTTTGCCAGTGTACAATAAGCCTTTCTAGTCTGCAGTTACAAGCTATCACCACGCCAATCTCAGACGATCGATTCCCATCCCTTCGATACTAAACTCTCTGACATACCCCACGGCCCCAAGATCGTAAAGCCAAAAATCTGGGAGGAGAAAATTGGGGGCACGCTTCAGGGTTGCGGCGCTGGGCTGCATGACGTTCAGCAAGGGCGACGATCCCCTAAGCGGGGCGGTATGGGCCGGAACGGATCCCGATTGTAACCTACTCGTCAACGCTCGTTTTATCGTTGGATAGCGTTGGGGATGACCCCTGACAGCGGCTCCTGTATTATCGCTTCGCCGTGCATTTGCTCAGCGATAGCTCGGCAACCGCCTTTGCACCGCTCCAGGCCCGGGCAGTCTGCACATTTCAGAGGCACGGCCCGTCTAAATCGATCGGCGGCTGCCGACGCCTTAATCTGCCTGAACGGTTCTCTTCTAAAGTCGCCCAGAACTACGGGCGAGTGGTTGCACATTCGCATGCCACCGTCAGGGCCGATAGTGTAATAAGCGCCATACCCTCCTGCGGGGCAGGTGCCGAAGGTGATCCGCCGATACTTTCC
>DATHCY010000073.1:0-12701 GCA_035319305.1 Methanocella sp. | reverse complement strand
AACGCTTCTCTTAACATCAAAAGAGAAGGTATGAAGCTCTGGTTAGAAGGCATGGAACATGCCGGTTCGCCTGCAGAGCAGATAGTCAATACAATCAGCGAAGCCGCTTGCAAACTGTCAGCCACGAAACAGGAAGCCCCGTCCATTAGGGCGGGGCAGTTCACAATTCGTTACTTTTAAGGCGGCATGTGGTAAGCCTGTAGCAATATCAATAATGAATAATCGTTGGCGTACAATTCCGTAACACGCCCTGTTTGGATGTGTTTCGTAGTTGATCTGTTTCGAATCAGATCAACTTATTTGAAGTTGTCAGGTGGGCGATCCTAAACTCTATCTATTTGATACCCTCGTCAAATTCTATCAGATTATTAAATTTGAGGATCCAAAAATTTGTTGTATCTATTAGTTTATTCACATTAAATTTGCTATGATCAGTCGATCTGATAATTCCCGGTGTTCTTGATCAGACGGCATTGATAATTTCGAAACATTCCTACGCTATAGTGCGACCGCCCTCGAAGAACGCTCGTTAATACTTGCGAGCGCTCCTCGCGGTGTGCTATCAGTTGTATTTGAACTCTCGGGTGTAGTGGAGCGTGTGGTCTTGTCGGGGTGGATTCCGTTGTTCCTGTTGTGGTTTGTCCGCGGGTTTGGGTTTGTTTTCTTGGTCCTGTGTTCTGTTCTATCTTGCCGTATCTTCGAGGTTAATGCTTTGGCTATCATTGATATGCGTGTCCGGGTTATCATTCGTAATATCAATACACGGCAGAGTCAGTCCGGATGACGATCCTGTGGCGGTGTTCACTGATAAAGTGCCATTATGTAATATCGGGTTAATATTGTCGCCTTTGTCCGAGTCCAGTCTGGCCTTACTCAGGTTGATGCTGGTGTTTCCAATAGAATTTCCCTTGATGGTTACTTCGGCGAGTAAAACGTTATCTGCTCCTGTCTTGACTTTGTCGTGCAGATCAACTGCGCTGATCCTTGTCTTGCCGGGGGAGAGTTTTGTCGCAGATTTCATTGACTCAGCCCAGGCGGGGAAGGATACTCTGGTAATGCTTGCCACGCTTGAGTTACCCAGTGATAAGATCAAATCATATCCGGACAAACCGTCCGGTAGGGAGTTCACGACGAGTCTGACGGTTTTCGTCTCGCCCTTTCTCATCGGAACTGAGCTGGGCGTAACCGATAGGTTGGAGGATGGGTGTGATGGGGGTGTGTTTTGTGGTGATCCTATCGCGTAGATGTTACCGTCGCTGCTTCCTGCGTAGACGGTGCCGTTAGCTACCGCGGGTGCAGATATCACTCCTCCGGCATGGTACTTCCATCGTAATAACCCTGTACTATCGTTCAGTGAGTACACAAAACCGTCGTTGCTTCCTGCGTAGACGGTGCCGTTAGCTACCGAGGGGGACATCTTTGTTTCGTTGACTGGGAAGAACCACAGTAGAGCGCCCGTGTTACCGTCCAGCGCATACACGTTACCATCGTCGCAGCTTGTGTAGACGACGCTCCCGGCCACCGCAGGCGAATCTGACGTCGATCCTTCAGTCACTTCACTACGAAATTTATTATCGCCTGTAGTAGCGTTCAGTCCGTTAAAAATGCTGAAGACGTCGAAAAAGTAAATCGTACCGTTGCCAACAACGGGCGTGGACTGCATTAAGAACGTGAACTCACCCGGGGCATCAAATATCGTTTCGCCGGTTGACGCATTCAGCGCTTTGACAGAATTGAATATAAAACCGCTCTCAGAGCCAGCTTGCCCCGCTCCGTAGGCTACGTAGACGATGTTACCAGCCACAATTGGCGAGGAGAACACAGTACCTTCCGATGAGTATTTCCATTTTAGTGCTCCGGTACTGGCATCGAGCGCGGAAATATTATCGCCTGTTATGTAGACAGTGTTATTCGCCACGGCAGGGGAGGACGACCCGCCTCCGGTGGTGTAGTTCCATTTTAATTTGCCGGAGGCAGCATTCAACGCATAGAGCTTACCGTCGCCACTTTCCGCGAAGACGGTACCGTTGACCGCGGCGGGAGAAGTTACTGGACCGCCGGTGGTGTAGTTCCAGTTTAATTTGCCGGAGGTGGCGTTGATCGCGTAAACATTCCCATCATCGCTCCCGGAAAACACGACATCGGCCGCGATGGCTGGCGAAGACTCTACCGCGCCTCCTGTCTTGAATACCCATTTCGTGGCGTTCGTCGGGAGAATTCCACCATCATCGTAGACACCGGTGTGCGCCGGATCGCTGCGGAACATGATGCCGGGTGACGAGAGCGGCACAGGAGTCGAATTAGGAATCGGCGACGTGCCTGTTTGTCCCAATGCATACAGGGTAGTACCGCTTGCCACATAGACGATGCCGTCAGCCACCGCAGGCGCGGTAGCACCGACAGTCTCGATCGGATGCACCCATAACAGACCGCCCGTGCCAGCATCCAGCACAAAGACCAGCTTTCCGCCGACAATACACACTGTACCATTCGCCACAACAGGCGCAGACACCCCAACGCCAGCATCAAAACTCCACTTTAAAACGCCCGTACAGGCATTCAGCGCATAAGCACTACTCCCATTACAGTAGAAGACGCTACCATTCATCACAACAGGAACAGACGCCCCGCTCCCCGCTGAATGGCTCCACCGTTCCACACCAGTGACAGCATTCAACGCCAGAATCTTACCATTACTGTTGACATATACAAAGCCATTCGCCACAACAGGCGTGGACACCCCACTGCCGATCGGATGGCTCCACTTTTTAACGCCCGTAACGGCATTCAGCGCGACGAGCATGCCATCGCTCTCGATATAGACAAAGCCATTCGCAACAACTGGCGTGGACACTCCATCGCCGATTGGATAGCTCCACTTTTTCACGCCGGTAACCGCATCGAGAGCGTAGAGATGATCGCCGACAGTGAAGACGGTACCATTATCCACGACGATCGAAGAAGGCCTGTCCCCGGTCGTAAAATTCCATTTTGGAACGCCAGTAATAGAATTCAACGCCTGAAGTTCACCGTTACCACTCCCCAGGAACAAGGTGTCATTAACCACCACAGGCGAAGAAGACGCGGAACCTACCATTAAACCACTCGTATCGTAGCTTCCTTTTAAAACGCCAGTTTCCGCATCATAAACATGCATGGTCCCAGCAGTTAGCACATATACAGTCCCATTGACCACGCTAAACTGAGGAAGATTGCCCGGAGAACTGCTCCATTTTACAGCCCCCGATTTCGCGTCAATCGCAACTAAACCCAGTTGCAGGTCCATTATATGGCCGTTCGAATGCATCTCATACACAGTGCCATTCACCACCACAGGATCATGATATAGATAGTGTAAAAACGAGGCGGTAGTCCCGAACCTGTAAGTCCATATGATAGAACTATTCATAGTGTTCCCATCATACTGATAAGCGGCAGCATGCACATGGCTGTCACAGGAAACACTACCCAACGAATCGCCTGAAGAAGCGATCGACGGAACTGGCAATACAGCGAATACGCTTATAACCAACCCAATAAAAATGACCAGGCCTACACAACGGATCTTCATAGTTTCAAACTCCTGAACACGCCGGGGGATCAGCGAATATGCCCCTATACAGGTACATACGATTGTATACCAATACCCATATCATTAAACTATTAATAATCAATCATATATAATGATTCCTGGTATCCGTTAGCACACAACATATCAACATATCAACAGTCCTCCCCAGGCCCATACTTACCCAGCAAGTCCTCATATCCTAACCAGCCGACATCTTCTAATTTTTGACTGAGAGCACGAAGTTCCAAATGAACTGAAAAAGTACCAGAGTATCCTGCAATCGTGCACCTATCCTCATGAAATCTTAGTGTTAGCAAGGCCGCCGAACACCAATGACTGCACAGATGGAACGACGAAGGCGAGAAGGCCTCCCCAGATACGAGGTATACAGACCCAGTAAATTGAATGAAGAGCAATCCCATTGACCGATCGTCCAATCGAAACGAAGAATGATTGAACACTCCAAGAGACCCGGAACCCATAACCCAATCGTTCAACATGGACTATCCGAAGAGCAGACTTCAAGACGCGTTGAAGAGAGTAAGACTACAGCATGCGAAACCTTTATCGAATGATCTTCCCAGACCACTAAACACTGAACACATTTAAAAAAACGTCGACCACACTCTCACCGACGACAGCATAACCATCGGTTTCGCGGATGAATACGAGAGCCAATCCCGCAACACGATAGTATAAAGATTGGCCAAACCAAGGGCGAACAAAAACACAACTCGAATCAAACTGAACACCCTCGAACTTTATGCGTTAGACAGCCAAAGCACAGCGAATTCAAAAAAGACAACAAGAAAGATAATCCCGCCAGCTCCTCTACGATACCAAAAGAAAAAACTCGACGGACCTCTCACCATCACCTGGACCATTACAGAACACATAAGACAACTAGTACGAGAAACCGCGAAACCACTCGGGATCACCACAGTCCACTCGCCACCACACAGCCCGAACTCGAATCCCACAGAATTCGCATGGAAACCTGAACTAGTCCTGTCACCAACCCCCATCATACGAAAAAAGAAGTTAAGCGCATCATCCTGAACACATTTTACCAGCCGTCCAGCTACATCAATTACACCGACAGATAAATAGAAAAAAAATTCCTATCAACCCCAATACATAGTCAAGAACCAAATTGTTTATACTTTCAGCGTTAAAAGCAATAGCATATGACCGATTTTCACTATGATACCGTATAAAATGTTCAGACCCTAACTATAAAACCTTACAGGAATGACTATAATAACCTCTTTTTAAGTTCATTTCACCCAACCATAGGTTCTTCTACAAGCATCATTAACCTAAACAGACATCACAGTAACTGTCTAATAATAAAAAACCAAAATGGCACCGAAGCACATCGAAACAAACTATGCAAAAATCTCTAACTACCATATATTTATATGCTTATAGCCCTTTTTAGGATGACTATGTACCACTAACGATAGTAATTGGAGGAGACTATTCTATGGGAAAGAGACGACCTCTAACCGTTGAGGAAAAGGCTAAAAGTTATTCCAAGTATTACTATTACGAAATGGAAAAACCCAACCCTAAAATCATAGATAAGATAAAGCAGATTGATCCAAAAGACGCACTTTTATTTAAAGATAGAAACGATCTTTTGAAACCGGGGTATTTGAAGTCAGAATACGGGTATTGTAAGATGCCAAATGGAGATGGTTACGTGTCTAATCTTACCAAAATGCCGGGTGTAACTGAAGAAATGATCAACTGGTGGTTTGCCTGGCACGGCCTCGATCCGTTGCGTTACAAAATATGGGATCCTGAAGATCATTTTGATTTGCAAGTTAAAGAAGAAGATCGGAAAAGACTTCTTGATCCCACTATCCCCACGCGAGAAAGAGTTTGGGGTGTAACCCACCATATCAATGAAGATATTGGGATACCATGGCATTTGAACTTGATACTGAGGCTAATGAGAAAAGATCCCTACGAATTGGTTGTGAACTTCGCGTCTCCATCTGAGTTCGGTTTTGATACAACTCAGTTCAAGGAACCGAATGTTGCTACAGCAATATGTGGAAAAACCGGTGACAATCACGGCGCGTGCCAATTCTTCCGCACAATTGAAGGAGGACTCGAACTAAGGACTCGTTTTTGGCTTCCTGCCGAGCAAAAGATACCACTATCTATTATTAAAGGATTAAATTTCCACGTCATCAAAGAATATACCAATTTGGCCAAAATATTGCCGAAAGTCTATACTGAGGAGAGTAACAAACCTTCTTGACATATAATATGTTGAATTTGTTTTAGTACGATACTGGTATGCAACCACATCAGCTTTGTTTAGGTACTATAACTTTCTCATTTAACTCGCACCAAAGATCTAGAATGTGAAGTCAGCCGATGAAAACCAGCAAATCTATGCTTCAAAAGCAAGTTGCCTCATAAAACCGGTTATAAGGTCAATATAATCATACGAGATTGAGGAGGACAAGTAGATGAGCAATTACGAAATCTGCTTTACCATGAATGGCAAAGCAGTTACACAAGAGCAAATTCATGAAGTAGAACTAAAAAGATGCAAATTTGTGTTACATGATATGATTAAATTAGGTGTAACACCGACTTATAAAGGCGTTACAGTAAAAGATGAGGAAATAGAAAAAATGGAAATAGAGAAAGCAAAAGAAACATTAAGCGAAACAAAAGCCAAACTTGGAGCTGATGGCATTCGCTCTGTTTATAGAGATAGAATAATATCTAGTAATCAGATGTGGCGAGAAATTTCTCAGAATTCACCGGCTTACCAAGATCTGCAGCCATCGATTACTGAGGTTGAAGTTAAAGGGATCACGATGCAAGAATTTGCACAATTTAATCTCTATATGGAAAAAAAGGGAACCCTACTATTTGCACATCCCGATCACTTTACATTTCAAAGTATAGAAGGCGGTCAAATCATAATGGAAACCATGGGAATGTATGGAGAACCAACCTACTGCAAGTTAATTATCACAAACGAAGGATATAAACCAATAACCCCCGATCCTGACACAAAGATGGTAATGTTTGCCGCAGGTTACTTGATGTCAGACGGAACAGATATGAAAGTGGTTGGAATGCACCAATTCAAGCCTACACCTGATGGCCTGAAAATTAAGATGGGAATTTTCTTCCCTAAAACAACACCAAAGGAAATTATAGAAGGACACAAGATGCATTTGGCCATTGAATTTAATAATGTATTACACTTTATTGGCGATACTGATCTTAATAAATAGTCTTCTCTTCAAATCTAGTAAACACACTATCGCGAGGTAATCGATTAAGGCCGATAATCTTCATTTTATAGGGATCACGCCCAAGAACACGGAGAAGCTCATGAATACCAGGAATCCCCAACAACCGAGAGTGTAACTAATTTTGCTGAAACTTCAAACGGATATAAGGACTTTTTGCTATTAATCCCATGGGGGGTCTTGAAAAACGTGTGAGGATCTGGCCAGTTAGCTCTCCAGCTCTTCACAGTGTAAAAATAACTGGCTTTCCACCGGCTCCTCAACCTGTCCAGGGTGGCCAGCCCCGCCCCCTCATTTTTAGAAAATTTTAATACTTGAGAATGCGGAGAGTCACGCATACCCACCCTGAAGGGTGGGTGAACCCCCCCTTGTGATAGAGGCTAAGCCACAATATTTGTGTCTATCGTCTTTTCAAATTCGATTGGTGATCGGTAGCCTATGGGGAGCGGAGTCGTTTCCGATTGCAGACTTCTTCGATGAAAGGCTCGACGTTCTCCACGGCGTCCCTGCAGGTCTCGTACTCGTATGAGTACCTCCTCGTATTTCAGGGTCTCCATGAAACTCTCAACAAACGCATTATCATACCTACGTTCCCCCCTTTTTTTAGAGAACGTCCACCTCGTGTTCCATATCAGCTTTAACCAGTAGCATGCGAACCTTCCATATACTCGGCACGGCCCGCAAACTCCTGGAGAATCCTGCCCACCAATCCCCAGGCGGCCGGTAACACACTAATAGCACGAACACCCCCGCTCAATAGCCAAATTTTACCTATGCTCGGTACCATCCCTGCTCATACGCTTATGATGCAATGGAGTATCTGAAGTTTCAGTAAAAAATGTTACACTCTAACCGAGGATGACTTGAACCGACTGGTTATCGCAAAACTTCGCTTTGGAAGGCGTTAATAAAATGGGTTGTGCTGCAGCACCTGGTATGAAAATGATCTTATTTACATTTGACGATTTCCGAGATATCACTGTATTGGAGAGCATTATAGGAAAGCTATTTAGACACTGCTGTATATGTGCATTTGAACGGAGCAAGATCCCTGTGGCCGGCTGCCAAGCATCTTCACAAATCACTACAAAACAAGGTAATAGACATGTTTGAGTTTATGACAAAAAAGAAATGGCTGACCGTTTTAGCCATTATCTTAATCATAACGGTACTCCGTACGATGATCCAGCCATTAATCCCGGATGACGGAAGCAATCCATTACCCAAGAGCTGGTTTGTGAGTTCCGGACTGATGCCGATAGCATTCATAATCTATGGCCTAGTCATGCTGGGCCTATTAGCTCTCGTATTCGTCGCGATCCAAAGCCTATTACCCGGAAAGAAACTAAGAAAAGGCGCCACGTTCGGCATTGCCTTCGGAGGACTGTGGTTTGTCTATCTGCTGGAACTGCTCCCGCACGCTCCATGGCAATTACCATCGAGCTTATTTTATCCGATCGTGGATGGCATCACGATCGCCTTATTAGGATTATTACTCGGAAGGTTTGTAGCCGCAGACTCAGAAAGTCACAATGCAGTAGCTAATCGCTTGAGCATCGCACTCACCGCAATCCCTGCCATGTTCCTGATCGGGAGGCTTATCAATTACAATATCTTCCACATCTATTCTCTTTATTCCACAAGACCGATCGAAACCTTGCTATGGGTAGTTATTATGGGGACTTGGATCAGTATCATGTATACTCTTCTGCAACCAAGCACAAGTAGTAAGTCCCTTCTCGCTAAGGCTATCTTCTTCGGACTGATCGTCTTCGGGATCAACATCTTCCTCAACGATATGTTCATGCCAATACCCTTCACCCTCAATATCTGGGGGATAGGGGCATTCTCGTACGAGGACATGATCCTGAGAACAGGAGTAGATATCCTATCAGTAACGGCAGGAGTTTGCGTATATGAAATACTGTATAACATGGCCAGCAGCCCCCCGTCGACCAAAGGAAGTAATATAAAAACATGATTTTTTTTGCGGTAAACAACTTGAGAATTGTACGTTGAGCGCGAGCATCAAACATAGGACACATTTGAAGCAGCATATTTTCTGCTTATCGTTCGTTTTGTTCGGTTTTGATCAGGTTCTTGTGTGTTCTGTGGAGGGGTCGATTCTTCTGTTATGAATCTGTGTTATGGCGTTTTTTGCATTTAGGTAACTGTAGATGTAGAGGGAAGTCAGTGCGGCTTGGCAAACTAGTGAGATCGTTACGCCTTGGAGTGTCATGAGGCCTGATAGGATGCCGAGGATGTTGTTCAGGGATGATCCGACGATTGGGAATAGGGTGATGAGCAGTATATCTTTTCTTTCGAGCGGTTTTCGATCGGCCCATAGTAGTAAGGCGGTCCATCCGATCATTAGTCCGGCTCCTTCCCATAGTGCCGCGTTGAGTTCCGGGCTGTTCAGGTGGGTGGTAAAGGCGTTGAAGTAGGCCCAGAAATTGGGGGAGATTAGTTCGATGGCTACGAAGGCATCGAGGATGGCGCCTATCCAGAAGCTTGCTCTCAGTAAGGTCACGGGGTCGTTTATTTTCATTTGGATATATCTCCGCGTGGTTGGTTTGAGGTGCCAACCACAAGGTTAGTTAGCATATGCTAACTATATAAATATTTCGCATATGCTAACTATTTACCACCAACAATATAATGGAAGATCAGCATACGCTAGCCGCGATGAACACAGAAGAGGAGCGCGCACGAAAGGCGATTAGCCTGATCCACGGCGCGATCAGCGAGACACTGGGACTGCAGAAAGGCCGGAAGGCGGAACTATCCCCCATAGCCATGGCCATCCTCTACCAGGCCTGCGCCCGAACGACCCAGATGAACGAAGTCGCGAAAGCATGCAGCATCCAGAAGAGCACAGCATCGCGCTACGTGGATAGCCTGGAGAAGAAAGGACTGGCCCGAAGAGAACGGGACCAAACCGACCGCCGAATCATCTACGTCATCCCTACGACGAAAGGAATAGCCCTGATCGCCAAGAACGAGCGACAGCTGGCACAATATGTGGAAAAAGGCATGGCCAGACTAACACCGGCCGAGCAGGAAAAACTCGTCAAACTCCTAATCAAGTTCACCGGCGCAGATTTCACAGACACATAAAGCGATTACACCACATCATACTATCCAGGGTCGACATCTCGATTCCTAATAATATATTAATGCCTGTGGATTCCCGGTTATCATGTGGTCGTGGATGGCTGGAGAGATAAGGATACCAGAGTATTGCTACGTGAACCCTGAATGCCCAGAATATGGTAAGAAAGAGGGGGGTAGCAATATCTTTCTGAAGGAAAGGTACGCTCGAAGGAACACGCGCTTTTCCAATGTATAGTAAAACGACCATTTTAGTACGTTCCAATACATGTAGGCCTCCATACCCAGATAATTTAAGGGTACTACATTCTCGTTTCACCCAGTGTCCTTTAATGCGGGGTATATTGGTGGGTGAGGAGCTTCCAGGTCCAGGCTGCTTTTCTGCGAGCAAGCTTACCCGGCTCCCTCCGCGGTCAAAAGATAGATTTCGGGGCCGTCACCGCTTCCTGTTACGACAGGCGAAGAAGAAGTGATAAGGGGGTAGGTTCTTAAACAATTTCCTGGTGTGGACTGGTACTCCATCATGAATGCCTCGGGGCCGCAGGATCTAGCTCCGCTAACAATATCGATCAGGTGTAGAGGGGGCCGTTTAAAAAAATGATGAGTTTCTTATTCTATTCTATTTTTAATGTATGTAAATAGTTATATTATTTGTGTATTATTTAATATATTTTGCAAGAAACAGGAGTGTTATTATGTCATCAAAAAAGAAGATCCCTATCAAAGGCAGCGAACGAGCCCCTATTCACGGGGCCCGCGCAGTTGGCCCCTCTGACCCCGGCGAACAAATTGATGTAACCCTAATATTACGCCACAGACAGAGTTCAGATCTGAGTTCCAAAATCAAGGAGATACAATCTCAAAAGCCTCACGAACGCAAATACCTAAGCAGGGACGAGCTTGCTGCCGCCCGCGGAGCTGACGAGGCGGACATCCAAAAGATCAAGGATTTTGCCCGCGAATACCACCTGGATGTCTCGGAAGTCAACGCAGCCCAGCGCCGCGTGGTACTATCTGGGACAGCCACTAACATGAGTGAAGCATTCAGTGTTGATCTCCAGAAGTTCGAATACTCGAAAGGGTCTTATCGGGGACGTACAGGGTCTGTGCAGATACCCGAAGATATAGCCCCGATCGTAGAAGGCGTATTCGGCCTCGATAACCGACCGCAAGCCCGACCCCATCTACGCGTCCACACCAAAGGCGGCAAACCAATACATCCACGTGCAGCCGGAGGATCTTTTACCGCATCCCAGATCGCGAAGTTATACGGTTTTCCAACCGGTTCGGGCAACGGCCAGTGCATCGGAATACTCGAATTCGGCGGCGGCTATAGCGAAACCGATCTCACAGCCTATTTTGCCAAATTGGAAATCCCGAAGCCTAAAGTCACAAGCGTATCAGTAGGTAGAAGCGCCAACAAGCCGTCAGGTAACCCAAATTGCATAAATGACCGAGAATGCGCGGATACTGAAGTACTACTTGATATTGAGGTTGCAGGATCCGTCGCGCCGGGAGCTAATATTGCCGTATATTTTGCACGCAATACGGAGAAGGGTTTTATCGACGCAATAAATGCCGCAGTAACCGATAAAATCAATAAACCCACAGTGATTTCGATCAGTTGGGGAGGCCCGGAAAACGCCTGGACACCCCAAGCCCGTCAAGCGATGGACCAAGCGTTCCAGGATGCAGCCGCGCTCGGCATAACCATCTGTTGCGCGGCAGGAGATGACGGATCGATTGACGGCGTCACCGACGGCAGACTCCATGTCGACTACCCCGGCTCCAGCCCTGACGTGCTATGCTGCGGCGGCACAAGACTGAAAGGTTCCGGAACCACAATTACATCCGAATCAGTTTGGAACGATGGCATGGACGGAGGCTCCACAGGCGGCGGAATCAGCGACGTATATGACTTGCCCGACTGGCAGACACACATGAACGTCCCCCCGTCGGTCAATCCAGGAAAACACATCGGCAGAGGAGTGCCCGATGTAGCAGGCGACGCCGACCCCGCAACAGGTTACCAAGTCCTGGTAGTCGGCCAGTGGGGAGTCATCGGCGGAACCAGCGCCGCCGCCCCACTCTGGGCCGGCCTAATAGCAATCCTAAACGAAGAACTGGGCACCCCCGTCGGATTCTTGAACCCGATCCTATACCAGATAGCAGTTTCGACAAGCGCTTTCCAAGAGATCACCAACGGCGACAACGATATCACAGGACAACACGGCCCTTACCAAGCATGCGCCGGCTGGAACCCATGCACCGGGCTAGGAAGCCCTAATGCAGAAGCCCTACTCAAAGCCCTCGGCAAACCACCAACCCCCGCTCGTAGTATAGAAGCGCAGATATGACGAATTCAACGCACCAGCGCATTGATATATCTATTTTTTTAGTCTCGCCTTTAAGAAGCGATGGTACTTCTGACTCGAACATGGATTGCGCACCCTCGACCAGTGAGCAATGAACAGCGCTTCCACTACTTCTTCATTGGTCATACCCCGACGACTCAGAAGAGTCTTCGGTAAGGCTACATGAGCTATCAGTTAGGTCTTTTCCTGTTCATCCCAGTTTTAGGAAAGTATTTAGCGGCCAAGGTCTTGATCGAAAATGTGGAACAGTTGGATAAAACGGTTGGAACAAATGCTAAAAAGGGTAAAGTGGTCGTGGCAAAAAATGGCCCGTATATTGTGTCCGGTAATATGCCGCTTGTCAAGGAGATCATCGTT
>DATHCY010000072.1:0-4008 GCA_035319305.1 Methanocella sp. | reverse complement strand
AAAGGGGATGGGGGAGCGCGGCGAGAAGGAGATCTTCGACGCCATCGAGAAGTTTCGGAAATCCGGCAGCAAGAAAATGATTCCTATTGCCAGGGCGACCGCGGTCGCCGCTGAGATACAGGAGTATTTTGATGCCTGCGGAGGAGCCGATCATATCGACGTTGTGGGAGGCCTGCGGAGGCATGTATCGATGGTCGCTGAAGTCAGGTTTGTGGCGGCTGCCGATAATGCCCGGAGGGTTATCGACTGCTTCTGCTCCATGCCCATGGTTAGGTCTGTGAAAGAGAGGGGCGAGCGATATGCTAGCATCACCACTAGGTACAGGTTGAACGCGACGCTGCGGGTTGTCCTGCCGGACGACTATGGCATGGGTATGGTGATAGAAACTGGGTCCGCGGCCCATACCGACCGGCTGAAACGTATCGCTTCGGAGCGGGGTGCCAGCATCGGCCCGTCGGGATACTACGACGCGGAGGGAGAGCGGGTTATGATTCCGACCGAGGAACACTTGTACAGGGAATTGGGTATGGCATACGTGCCGCCGGACCTCAGAGAGGACGATGGGGAAATGGAAGCAGCCTTCCATGACACATTACCGGACCTGGTTACAATTGGGGATATCAGGGGCGATCTGCATATCCACACTCGATGGAGCGATGGCACCGGCAGCATACAGGACATGGCCATAGCTGCTAGAGGAAGAGGATATGAGTACATCGCTGTCTGCGATCACTCACGGTCACTTCAGGTAGCCAATGGATTGAGCATCGACAGGCTCAGGGATCAAATGGAGGAGATCGACAGGCTTAATGACACCCTGGAGGGCTTCACCGTGCTTAAAAGCAGCGAGGTAGACATATTGCCGGACGGAAGTCTCGACCTGCCGGATGACATACTCGAAGAACTCGATATTGTAGTGGGATCGATTCACACCCAGCTGAAGCAGGATCGGAAGACGATCACGGCAAGGGCGATCAAAGCCCTGGAGAACGATCACCTGACCATCCTCGCCCACCCGACTTCCAGGATCCTTGGGCGGAGAGAGCCGACGGCCATCGATATCGACCGGATCGTAGAGGCGGCGAAGGATAATGGGAAGGTGCTTGAAGTGAACGCATACCCCGACCGGCTAGATCTCGATGACTCGAATATCAGGAAAGCCGTAGATGCGGGGGTCATAATCTGTATCAATTCTGACTCGCACTCGGCGATGGACCTAGACACCCTGCAGTTCGGCATCGACAACGCCCGCCGAGGGTGGGCTACCAGAGCCAGGGTGCTCAACACCCTATCCACAGAGGCGCTGCTCGAGTACCTCGATAGGTATTAAGAGCGGGAAAATCAAGGCCAAATCGCCTATTTCTGTGCCCGGATGCCAAATGACCTGCGAGAGCGAGGATAAGGATACTCTGGTAACGCCCGGCAGTTGTACCACGCAATCTTTTTTCCTTTGCAGCGCGAACTATATTCTGAATGATTCGAGTTTTTATAGCGGTCAACCTGGACCCTGCGATTAGGGAAAAGATCGGTGAAGTCTGTCGGGACTTCGGGATGAAGGGTATCAAAACAGTAAGGCCGGAACTGATCCATATCACTCTGAAGTTTCTTGGTTACGTGGATGAGGGTCGGGTGGATGAGATCGCTGATGCGCTCAAAGCGGTCAAGACGCCGCCGTTTGTCGCAGTATTCCGGTCCGTTGGCGGGTTTCCAGGGCCTAAGAACCCCCGGGTGATATGGATCGGGGCTGAGGGGCCGTTCGACGGCCTTAATCGGCAGACTGAGGATGCGATGGTCGGGATTGGTTTTCCGCGTGAGGGTCGGTTCAACGCTCATGTAACTGTTGGCCGGGTCAAGTTTCCGACGCCGGAACAGAAACAGCGGTTGCCTCAGCTATTCGAGAGGTACCGTAGCTTCGACGCGGGGTCGATGGTTGTAGATCGAATCCACGTGATGAAGAGTACCTTGAGCCCTGCAGGGCCGACATACGAAGTGCTACGGGAGATCTCACTGTGATCGAAGATATTAGGAAACGCGTCCTGGACCAGGTCAAACCCACCCCTGCCGACGCGAAGCGTCTCATGGCAACGGCGATGGAGATTATCGGCCGGATAGACGCTGAAGCAACTCGGCAGGGTTTCGATATACACGCGATCCACGTAGGCTCCACGGCCAGAGATACGTGGTTGCGGGGGAAGCGAGATATCGACATCTTTCTCCCCTTCCCTCCTGATACCTCCCGGGAGCAACTGGAACTGGCAGGGCTGAAGCTGGCCAGGATCGTCTCGGACGATTATGAGGAGCGGTACGCCGAACACCCCTATATCAGCGCCATTTACAACGGCTATGAGATCGACTTAGTCCCCTGCTACGACGTGCCGGATCCGTCCCGGATACAGTCGGCGGTTGATCGCAGTCCGTTTCATAACCGCTACGTCCAGTCCCGTATCAACGGCATGTGCGACGAAGTGCGTCTGATGAAACAGTTCACGCATGGCACTGGCGTTTACGGCTCTGAGCTGCGAACCATGGGCTTTTCCGGGTACCTGTGCGAGCTGCTGATCATTAGGTATGGCTCGTTTATCGATGTGATACGCCAGGGTGCCGGCTTCCATAAGGGCGTGATCATCGACATCGAAGGCCATATGAACCGGGAGGTTGAGCACCTCGAGCCGCTGATTGTTATTGATCCTGTGGATCCGAAACGAAACGTCGCGGCCGCTCTCTCAGAGCAGAAGCTATACGAGTTTGTGGACGCGTGCAGGCAATTCGAGGAAAGGCCGGCCATAGAAGCGTTCTTCCCGCCGGAAACCGAAGGATTTGATGAGCCGCAGCTGCTACAGGCGCTGGACAATAGAGGCACGCTGCTCGTCGCAATCACATTCAAGGCTCCGGACATCGTGGAGGACACGCTGTACCCCCAACTCCGAAAGGCAGAGGAATCCATAGTGCGAATGATGGAGCAGCATGAGTTCAGAGTCTTCGGCAGCGGAGTATGGTCGGACGGAAAACGCAGCGCGATCGTCCTCGAGATGCTGATCTGGTCGCTACCCCAGATCGAGCGCCACCTCGGACCGCCGCTGGAACAGCGAGAGCATGCAACTCGATTTAAAGAGAAATACCCGGCCGCCTACGTCTACGGATACCGCTACGCTGTCGACCTCCCCCGCAAATACGCCGACGCCGCAAGTCTAATCCAGGATCGGCTGATCTCCTGCGCGCTCGGGAAGCAGGTATCAGAATCGATCCGTCAAGACTTCATCGTTCTGACAGGGTCAGGTATACTGAATATAGGGGAAGGCATTGGGGCCTTTTTAAAGAGCCTGCTCGGGTAGGTCTGATTAAGGCTATAGTCTCCAGTAGTGCTGTTGGATCCTGACCGCTTCCTGTATGTGGAACTTTGTCGGGCCGGGGATAATAGTGTCGATCTCGTCACTCTCGCCTAAGAATCCCTGTATGGATGCTTCGACGCATTTGGGCAGCAGGCCAGAGTAGCCTCCCTCCAGCAGGGCAACGGTTCCTTTAATGTTGCCCATAGATCTCACTAAGAAGGCCAGCTGTCTGAAGCCGGCCGGAGTCATAACCATATCGCCCAGCATGTCCCCTTTGGCAGGGTCGAACCCCGCCGAAACGATGACGAGGTCCGGCCGATACTCATCGGCTATCGGCACAAGTAGGCGGCGAAAGGCTTCAATATAGTCCGAATCCCCCGATCCAGGGGGCAGCGGCACGTTCACGGTGTACCCTCTGCCATTCCCCTCTCCTGTCTCCACAGCCCTGCCGGTGAAGGGGAAGTGCCTGGACTGGTGAACGGAGAAATAGAGTACGTTAGGTGTATCGTAGAAGATGTGTTGGGTGCCGTTACCATGGTGCACATCCCAGTCTACCACGAGCACTTTTTTTGACCCGCTAGATAGGGCGTGGGCGGCGGCGACGGCAGCGTTATTCAGGATGCAAAACCCCATTGACCGGTCTGGAAGCGCGTGATGTCCGGGAGGTCTCGCCAAGCTG
>DATHCY010000071.1:0-2034 GCA_035319305.1 Methanocella sp. | reverse complement strand
CCCTGGCGAGGGCCACGATGACATCGGGCCTATATCCAGACCTGCGGACGTCCCTAGATACAGTCCTGCATAACCCGTAAATATAATCCCAGTTTGTGACAACGCACTTGAAGTACTCCGGTAATACCATATGATCTCCTGAACGGTTAAACCGCTCAATTTTATGTTTGTAATATCATTTAAACTTTTAGAGTCGCAGTATTTTACAAAAAAATCGTTTGATGGGATATCACCTGATCTTGGTCCCGGGCTCAGAAGGCTTCTCAACCGTTAACAGTGTGACGCCGTTCGAATCTGCCGCCAGAACCATGCCGTTCGATTCGACTCCCATTATCTTCGTCGGCTTCAGATTGGCGATAACGATGACCATTTTGCCGATCATCTCCTCTGGAGTATAGACCTCGGCGATGCCCGACACGATCTGCCTGGGTTTATCCTCGCCCAAGTCGATCATGTTTTTCAGGAGCTTTTTGCTGCCCTTGATCTTTTCGCTGGATACAACTTTGCCGACCCTAAGCTCCACCTTTGCAAAGTCATCGATGGTGATCGGCGGCAGCTGTGGTTCCGTTTCCTCCTGCTCTGTTTTTCCTGTCATCTTTGCCTCGGCCGCCCGTACCCGTTCGTCCAGGACCTTCACCATCTCGGCGATCTTTTTATCCTCCAGCTTGGCGAACAGGATCTTCGGCTTCGGCCTAGGGAGGTTCTCATAAGGCACCAGCGCATCGTCGATGCTGGCGCTTGCGAGGGATGACGGTTCATAGCCGAGCATGCCCCAGGCTTCCGCTGCTTTGGCCGGAATTGCCGGTTCTGAAAGGATCGCCAGCGCCTTAACGATCTGCATACAGTTGTAGAGCACGTGCTCACACGCACTGCGGTCATCCTTGATCAGCTTCCAGGGCTCATGGCTCTGGAAATAGGTGTTGCCGACGTCGGACAGGGTGATGACCGCGTCACATATCTTCTTAAACTCATAGTTTCCGATCTCGGTTTTCACCATATCGATCGCGGTGTTTATAGCTGCGGAGATCTCCGGGTCGACCGCCCCATGGACATCGATACCCCTGGAGTCGACGAAGGTGAGCACCCTGTTAACGAAGTTACCGTAGCTGCCCACCAGCTCTTTATTGACCTTGGTCTGGAACTCGGTCCACGAGAAATTGATGTCTTTGGTGTGGGACGTGTAGCTGAGGATGTAATACCTCATCAGGTCCGGGTGGAACCCATGGGCGAGGTAGTCGTCCTCGACCCACACAATATAACCCCTGCTTTTGGAGAACTTTTTGTCGTTCACCTTAATCATTCCGGATGCCACGATTCCCCAGGGCAGGGTGTAGTTCGCCCCCTTAAGCATTGCCGGCCAGAAAATGCAGTGGTGATAGATGATATCGCCGCCGATGAAATGGATGATCCGGCTGTCGCCCTTCCAGATCGACTGCCAGTCCCTACCCACAGCGTTCATGTACTCTTCGGTAAAGGCGATGTAGCCGATGGGTGCGTCAACCCAGACGTAGACGACTAGATCCTCGTGGCCCGGATATCGGACGCCCCATTCCAGGTTCCGGGTGATGCACCAGTCTTTCAGCTCCTTCGCCCACTCCATCGCATAGTTGACGGCGTTCGGCGTGGCGTGGACCTCATCTAAAAATTCCTGCAGGAAACCACCGAAGTCGGAGAGCCGGAAGAAGAAGTGCTCCTGCTGCCGGATTTCGGCCTTCGTGCTGCAGACCTTGCATTTCGGATCTAGGATCTCCCCCGGTTCCAGGTGCCGCTGGCAGCCCATATCGCACTCGTCACCCCTGGCTATCGAGCTGCAGTACGGACAAACTCCCTCGACATACCTGTCGGGCAGCCCTCTCGCGCATGTCGGGCAGTAGGCGACGCTGATCGTCTTCGGGTACACGTACCCGTTCTGCTGCAGGTCCGTGACTATCGACCTGGTCCGGTGATGATTGGTAGGATCATCCGTATTGCCATACCGGTCAAAATGGATCCCGAACTTCTTGAACACCTCGTCAAACTGTATATGGTATTTGT
>DATHCY010000070.1:0-2882 GCA_035319305.1 Methanocella sp. | reverse complement strand
TATGTCTCTTCCAGGAACGTGCTGCCGGGCAGTACTATGTCGGCGAGCTTCGCTGTCTCGGACATCACCGTGTCGAAGACCGCCAGGAAGTCGAGCTTCTCCAGCGCGGCTTTCGTCCGCTGCGTGTCCGGCGAGGTCAGTATAGGATTGGAGGCGATAACTATCATGGCTTTGACCGGGTACGGGGTCTCCTCTATGATGGCTCTGATCATGGACGGCTCGTGAGCCAGCCGGGTGTGCTCGAATCGGGTGAGGAAGAACTCGCTCCCTATCCGCTTTGCAGCCTGCCCTGCAGGAAGCTTATCGTGCATCTCGACGGCGTTTTTGCCGAACCGAGCGTTGAGGATAATGAGGTTCCCGCCTTTTGCATCCAGGTTGCCGGAGATGGCGATGAGTGCTCCTATGGCCCGGATTCCCTGGGAGCAGTTGGAGTGCTGGTCTACAGCGTTTCCGAGAAAGATGCAGGAGGGATTTGCCTGGGCATAGAGCCGGGCGGCCTTCTCTATTTCGGCCTTCGGGACTCCGGTGATGCTTTCGACTTTTTCCAGCGGGTAGTCGTTCAGCAGAGCCTTCATCTCTGCGAAGCCCACCACCCACTTCGCCACGAAATCGGCATCGTAGAGCTTCTCATCGACCATCACTCTCAAAAAGCCCAGCGCAAGCGCCCCATCGGTCCCCGGGCGGGACTGTAGGTGAACGTCGGCTTTCCGGGCGAACGGAGTTTTCCTTGGATCGATGACGATCAGCTTCGCCCCCCGCTTCAAGGCATCCTGTATCTTCAGCTGCCTGGGCAGCGCGGAATCCGTCGGATTGATGCCCCAGAGGACCGCGCAATTCGTGTTTTCGATGTCCGGCGATGGGATTGCGCCCGTCATCATGAACAGGTTCAGCACCCTCGGCCCGTAGCAATTGTAGAATGGGGACGTCAGGTTCGGGGTCCCGAAGAGGTTTGCCAGACGGTGCAAGTAGCCCCTGACGTCCCCGATCGTGTTGTCGTGGCCCGAGCCCTTGTGGAAGCACACCGCTTCAGGCCCGTACGACTTTTTGATCTGGTGCAGGCGACCGGCGATCGTGGTCACGGCCTCGTCCCAGGAGATCCGCTCCCACTTTCCCTCGCCCCGCTTGCCTACTCTTTTAATCGGGTACTGCAGCCGGCCGGGGGAGTACAGGATCTCCATGGCCGCCCTGCCTTTGACGCACAGCATTCCCCTGCTTTCCGGGTGGGACTTGTCTCCCTCGACCTTCACGACATTCCCGTCTTCAACTGTGACCTCTAGGCCGCAGCCGCATATCCCACAAATACAACAGACCGTTTTCATGACTTTAGTTTCCATTGTCATTTCCCCTTCAATCCACATCTGTGAAATCGCTTTACCTATCTGTGCTATCTGTGACCCCGAACACCAGGAAGTGCTGCTCGGGCAGAAAATCGAATGACTGCTCAAGCGTGTAGCCAGCGGCGGCCAGGTCTCCCTGCACTTTCTTAGCGGAGACGCTATGCTTGAACAGCCTGTAAAAGCTGAAGCTCGCTGCATCGGCTCTGTAGTCGATGACTGCCACTTTGCCGCCCGGTACGAGGTATTTCCGCATTTCTCTGAAGTAGCCTGTCGGATCATCCAGGTGGTGGTATACGTTCCGGATGAAGATCAGATTCAGGCTGCCTGGATGAATGGAAGCCGAAAGGCTCCGGACAGGCACTTCGATCAGCTGGGAGAGGCCCTGTGCCGCGCCATGTCTTTCGACGTAGCCCAGGAGCTGCTGGTCGACGTCGACGGCATATACTTTACCATTCTTGCCCACGATCTCGGCGAACCGGAGCGAGAAATACCCCCTCCGGATCCGATGTCGGCGATTTTTTGTCCCGGGCTGATATCCAGGCTCTTGATGACGCCATCGGCCATGCCTTTGGGTCCAGATGCCCTTCGGTTAAACATTTTTGCCCTTAAGTCAAGCATAGTTGTTACTCCGAATATTTTTTAGATATTTGTTCACAGCTCAGATTTCTCAAATCTCCAGACAGCCGCCAGGATAAACAGTAGTATCCAGGCGACCGTGGCCAGTACTGTCAGGTTATCTACCGATACAGCAGGAGCGCTGATCGCGACTGCCTGCGCCATGCCGCTGAGGCTCCATGGCGTATAGTGGCTGAGATCGGGCAGTAGAGTGAGGAGCTCGCCGCCGACCAGCCCCAGTACGATGGGCACGCCCAGCGTGATGCCGCGGGACAGGGTAAACGCACCCAGCATCATCGCCAGCAGTAGGTAGAACAGGACGTCGAGGCCCATCAAGCACAGACTGGTTAGGAAAGGCAACAGGGCGATCGAGCGGCCCAGTTCAACCGAACAGAGGGCGTACGTTATAATGCCCTGCACCAGCAGGATGACGGTCATCATGCCCAGGCTGTTTGCCAGCACTTTGGCAAATATGAAAGCTTTCCTGGAGAGGGGCTTGGACAGCAGCCAGGCCGCAGTACCTGTCTCCCGCTCTTTCAGGATGGCATCATGGGCAAAGATGACAGCGCCGATGGTCATTGCCATGCCGCAGAGCAGGAAGAACATGCTGACGCCCATGTTGGCGACCGATACCGGCGTGAACTCGATAGTGCCTGTCACGATGCCGTGATGAGTAAGCTCGTGGGCGATCTGCTGCCTGAGCCCCTCGTCCGTCACGTGCGGCACGATGAACAGGACGGTGGCGACCATCGCGTTGATGATAGTCAGCCACGCGATCAGCTGTACGGTGAGCGATTTCCAGTTCCACCATCGGCCCAGCTCCTTCCTCAGCATGTTCGTGAACCCGGCGGTCCAACCGTAGTTGGTTGATGATGTTAGTGGGGTGTTTTCAGACATTGGTTTCACCGTCCACGAAACTCATGAACACGT
>DATHCY010000069.1:0-12984 GCA_035319305.1 Methanocella sp. | reverse complement strand
CCACTAGAACTTTATTGTGCATGAAGTCGTGAGGCCCATTCGGACTGTAGGGCGTGGAGTGTTTAGGAATCAGCCTGTCCTTTACGGCGTCCCACAACGCGATTTTGGCCTGACCGGTCTTGGTGCTTTTTTCAAAGTTTCTGAGTGCCATGTCCATTTCCGGGCCGTGGTAAACGCCGGAGATCTCGACGCCGCGTTCCACCGCTTCGGCCAAGGCGCTCAGCACCGTCCCTGAAGATATGACAATCGGAGCGCGCTATCTCGCTGTTCGCGGACGAGATTTGGTTTGCGACGCTCTGGTCCATTGTTGGACCATCCCCAGGGGAAAAATCTACTTCTACATCTACGCCGTCGATATCGGATTCTCCTTGTTCGTCTTTACCAGTCCCGGCGATCAGTCCCGCCTCCCACAACTCTGTGAAATCGGTCTCGTATTTCGTGGCCAGATCCGGGGACTCCGGGATCACAATGTTATTGTCCTGGATGCTCCAGGCATTCGTGGTAAAATTGGCCGATCCCATCCACACAGTGACGGAAGGAGAGCGCCCGTCTCGGATGATATACTTGCTGTGCATCAGGTGGTCGCCGGCGCTGGTCGATACCGAGAACGGGCAGATGATCGCTCTCACCCCCGCAGATAGCAGTAACCTGTCTGACTTCATGTGCGCCATCAACGGGAGCAGGAATGACGTTTCTGCAGTCGAGCTAGATCGGCAGTACCAGGCAGGCGAGTCGATGACCGCGGGCCCCCTGTACCCGGTAGTGTCGAATACGTCCGAGGGCTACGCGGTGGAAGGCAGCCCCCAATCGTACCGTAACTATACGTCGTACGTCTTCGTCGATCCCGGCCTGGTCCCGGCGCAGGGATCGGTGGCGGCCGGTAACATATCGCTAGCTGTGCACTATAACCTGTTCACGGCGAAAGGGCCGGTGCCCGAGTATGGAAAAACAGCCGACATCAACGCCTCCATCCCGCCGGGAGCCTCCGGCTGGATCCCGGTGGCTGTCAGGATCTCCTAGTAGCATCCGTGCCTCAGTCAGGCAGGCGCCTGGCCAGCTGGGGCAGCTCCTCTACGATCTTTCCCGGCGTATAAGCCTGTAGTTCAGGAAGTGTGCTTTCCTCCAGCATGTCCGGTCTCAAAGGTACCGACACGCTGTTCACCGTGGTTGCGTCCTGCATGTGCAGAGCGCCCAGCGGCGCCCGGCACAGTTTACCGGACGGCGTCTTTTTTGCTTTGAATTTGGCCTCGTTTTTGTCTTGAAATTAGTCTTGTTTTTTGGTCGATATTCGCGTTGTTTTTTCGTTGGTCTGTGGTGTCCTTGCAGCGTATGGTATTACGCTGCGTTCCGTTGGGGGCGATTTAAAAGTCGCGGCAGTATGTTTCATCCCTATATGTTTCATTCCTTACGGCTAGGATATTATCCAATTTTTTGTGAGTAGGATCGGAGGTATAGGATTTGTATTGTTGGGACTTGCTATATGGTTGGTGTCTTTGTATATCATGTTTAAGCTATTGGCGATGATCCAAGCTAAGAAAGAATTGGTCGTCCTAAGCGTGTTTCTTATTAGTATATCCATTGTCCGCAGTAAGAGAGTTATCTTGTTGCTGACAGTAGGATTTTTTTAGTCTTCGTATTCGTCTATCTGTATTATATTCGACAGGAATTTTCTCCAGTTATCGCCAGTAGAATAATGTTTGAGATGGATCCAGACAGTTAACTTCCCGTCTCTATCCCAATCTAACATACAACCAATCCAATTACGCATGTCACCCTTGTAGAATAGGCATGTATGGCTGAAATATGAACTGTCGATCTTCTCTCCGGTGAGCTCGCTTGTACCTATTTCAATGTCGATAAGGTATTCGTTCCGGATATGTTGTCTCAATGCATCTTCATCATCGAGTTCTTTTGGCACTCGGATAGCAAGCACCGTATTGTCAGGAGCGACGCCTTTCCATTTTCGTATAAGTCTTTTCCGTTCTGTCATTGTATAAACCATAATTTAAACCTCCTGCGAGCCCTAATATCCAAGCTAGTATATTAACTAGATAATAATATTTTTTGTGGTGTAGCTAAAATCCATCCGCAGCGATCCAATCACATAGGATACAAATCTCGTAACTTCCCCTTTCACTAAAGGTTGGACACCCGCAGGAGGGGCATGTAAAAGACGCTCCCAGTTCCCCTAAGTCATATTTGGTTCTATAGCGAGTTAAACTTTCTTCTCCTAAGACAGGGCTTATTGACTCATGAAAATCCTCAGGCATTTTCCTCATTTATTATTTATATAAATATATAAAAAGTCTTCGTTAGGGCGGCTTTGCACAATTCATGAACCGGAGGGGCGATAACCCGCCCTATCATGAAAAGCTATTTTTTACTTCTTCAACAAAAAATGTTACACTCCCAAAAGAAGATCAAATTTGAGTATATTTGCAGTCCGGTCGCAGGGAAGAAATATCTCTTATCGCTGTGATCGGTGACTGGTATAGAATGATAGGCAAGCGATTGATCATTCCTGAGGAGGACTACTTACACATTCCCACGGCTAAAGCCTGTGGGCTTTCTTACACCCTAAGGCCTCATCATCGTAACGGGCGATGGTATTATGCGTTGCCCTGAGCGGATAATTGGTATCAGAATTTTACCTTGACACTTTGATCGTTTCCTATAGCTAAAATATTGCCACACATATTATAAATATGGCATGATATTCTTTAGATGTAGTTTCAGTATTAGGGGTTAATAACGTGAGCCATGTGATCGAAGTAAAGGGCCTGACAAAGAAGTTCAACAGCCTAGTGGCAGTAAATAACATTAGCTTCGACGTAGATCACGGTGAAATTTTCGGCCTGCTCGGCCCCAACGGCGCCGGGAAAAGCACAACGATATCCATTCTCTGCACCATTTTGAAGCCTACAACCGGCACCGCCATGGTCGACGGCTACGACGTATGCAAACACCCGGCCCACGTACGCAAATCCATCGGCATAGTATTCCAAGACCCAAGCGTGGACGATCGGCTAACAGGGAGAGAAAACCTGAAGATCCACGCCAACCTCTACGGAGTTCCCGGCAATATCCAGAAGGAACAGATCGATAAGGTCTTAAAACTAGTGGAACTGGACGAACGAGCCGACGATCTGGTCCGCCACTATTCCAGCGGCATGCGCCGTAGACTTGAGATCGCCAGAAGCCTAATCCATAACCCAAAGGTATTATTTCTCGACGAGCCCACGGTCGGCCTAGATCCTCAGAGCAGAGACCACATCTGGACATATATCAAGAAGTTGATGGGCTACCAAGACCTCACCATCATCCTCTCCACACACTACCTAGAAGAGGCAGACCGATTTTGCAATAGAGTAGCGATCATCGACCACGGAGACATCGTCGCTCTAGACACACCCCACCGCCTGAAAGATGAACTCGGCGGCGACACAATCGTCATAAGAACCCAAGACAACGATCGTTTCCACGATCTAGTCAAGGCCTCCGGCCTCGCCAAATGCACCGTCATCGCCAATCACGAGATCAAAATCACAGTAAATAACGCACACACGACACTCCCCCGCATCACCGAACTAGCGGCCGATCACAACATCCACATCGAAACCATATCCCTACAACAACCACAACTCGACGACGTCTTTTTGCACTTTACCGGCAAAGAACTGCGAGAATCCGGACAGAGAGAATTCTACGGCATGGCCGGAGCCATGAGGAGACAAATCCGATGAGCGAACTTCAAGGCATCTACACCCTATGGATGAGAGAAGTGCTACGCTACTCCAGAGAGCGCAGCCGATTCATCAGCTCCTTTATCCAGCCCCTGCTATGGCTCATCATCTTCGGCGCCGGTATCAGCCTCCCCATACAAAGCGCTGCCAATATCACCTACCAAATGTTCATCTTCCCCGGAATAATCACCCAAGCACTCCAGTTCACATCCATGTTCATGGGCATATCCGTCATCTGGGACAGACAGTTCGGTTTTCTAAAGGAAATCCTAGTAGCCCCAATATCCCGGATCTCAATATTCCTCGGCAAGATGCTAGGCGTCAGCACAGACGCAATCGTGCAGGGCATCATCATATTCCCATTCGGAATACTGATCGGAGTGCCTCTAAACCCAGCAGCTTTTATCATCTCAGTGCCAGTGATGATGCTCATCACCTTCGGCGTTGTCTGCGTAGGCCTAACCATCGCAAGCTACCTAGAAAGCCTGGAAAGCTTCGGCCTCATCCAGACCTTCGTAAACCTACCGCTATTCTTTCTCAGCGGAGCGCTATTCCCAGTAACACACATACCATCATGGCTCAGATGGGTATTCTATGCAAATCCCCTCACATACGGAGTCGATATCCTAAGATCAATCATCCTCGGCAACGCATGGACACCACTACTCCCGCTATACCAAGAAATTTTGATTATACTCATATTCGACATCACGATGATCCTAATCGGAAGTTTTTCATTCAGCCGAAGAAACTAACCACTTCATCGGATAACACGAAAACACAAACAATTTTTTTGATTTACACTAGCTGCTAGAATATCTAAGCTCACGACCAACCACGAACTGTACAAATCACAGTTTAAAAGCGAAGACCACCAAAACACACCTTAAACACGAACAAGCCCCCCAAACAAAAGACACCAAACCTAACAGAAAACTAGTGAAAACGCCGCTAACCACAGAACCCCACCAGCTTTAGCTATGGGTATGTCAGGCGTATATTCATCGACAGACAGGAATATCGGGGATTTTTTCATATCTGCGATTCCACTTATTCAATTTCAATAGTCGTAGAATAAATTGATTATCTATAACCCGCTTTCTGATTTTTGAGGTTTTCAATTGCAAGACAAAAACGAATCAAAGAGGGAAAAAAAGAAAAATACGATCGTGTCAACGATCGTATGCGTAAACAGAAAACACGCATACGTCTACGAATTATTAAATGGAGAGATCATATCCGAGAAAAAAGTCGCTGCATGATCACCCCTAATCTATTCTAACGGCCTGATTTTTTAATTATTCCTGTAGGGCTATACCGGTCATTGGATAAAATCAACCTATTTTTCTTCATACATACGAAAACGTATTTAAAGCAGTATCACCTTTGTTTTCAGGAAGAATATGGGTATCAAGCCGTTACAGCTCCTTGTATTGATGTCCGCTGTATTTATCTTCACGCTAGGTTTTGGCATCATCATCCCCGTAATCCCCTACTACACACAAAGCGTAGGCGCCACAGCATTCCACCTCGGCCTGCTGCTGGCGACATTCTCTTTCCTTCAATTCATTTGCGGCCCATTCTGGGGCAGAATATCCGACCAAATAGGCCGAAAACCCGTGATCCTATGCACCCTAACCGGGTTTGCCATCGCCTTCACAATCATCGGATTTTCACAATATCTCTGGATGCTATTCATCGCAGTCGCCATCGCCGGATTTTTTTCCGGAGGAATATTCCCAGCCGCCATGGCATATATCGCAGACATCACCCGAACCGGAGAGCGAGCCAGAATGATGGGCTTAATGGGCGCCGTATCCGGACTAGGATTTATCCTAGGACCATTCATCTCAAGCTTCCTCTCCCTTTTCGGCCTTTCAATCCCCTTCTTCACCGCGGCAGTACTATCAGCAATCACCGCAATAGGCTTCACAATCCTAATCCCGGAATCCATATCCAAAGAAAAGAAATTTAGGATCGTGGACGCAATCCGCCCAGGCTCAATACTCCACACCATAGTGGACACATCAAAAATAATGACATCCGCCATCGAGACACCCGCAGGCATCTACCTAATCGCAATGCTAGTAATCAGCTACGCGATTTCAGGTTTCGAAGGCACCTTCACCTACTATCTTATGAAGAGCTTTGGATTAACCAGCGCCACTTCCTCAGTCCCATTATTCAACGGCAGGATCGCCGTCACAGGACCGACCGCTATGGGGGTTGTCTTCGCCCTAATGGGAGCCATCAGCGTGGTTTGCCAAGGCTTGATCGTCGGCCGAGCAATAGAAAAGTTCGGCGAAGTAATCGTAATAGCCATCGGCCTACTCTTCGGCACAGTAGGACTGATACTCATATTGACAGCCACAGACCTCGGCGCAGCCATCGGATACATATGTATCGTCAGCGTTGGCAGCGGACTGGTATTCCCCTGCCTGAACACCGTAATATCACACCTGACCGACGATCGCCACCAGGGAGTCATCCTCGGGATCATGGGCTCATACGGCAGCCTAGGACGTGTACTCGGCCCGCCAATCGCCGGCTACCTTTTTGTCGCCAACATCGCACTACCCTACCTAATATCAAGCGCCGTCATGATGCTATGCGCAATATGGATTCTAGCCATGTTCTACTACGACCGTAAAAACCATAAAGTTGAAGGACTTAAGCCCGACAACATCGTAAAAGTGCCGAACAAACAACGGTAGCGGGGTATAGTTGGCGCCCCAAAAATGAGAGTTCACTCGTTGATAATAATTGTGACCTCATATTTTCTTTTAGAGTTTCTAAAATCAACCACTATAAATCAATGTATTGGGCAGTAAGCGTCGAGACTCTTTTTGAAAATAGCTGACATAGCTTGAGTGTTATAGAGTCTCGCCGAAGTGCTGCGCCTCGCTACCCCGTGGATACCTCGCCTTGCCCATGACGTTCGCCGACTTTCTGCAGCGCCTCGGATACGTCTCGAGGCTCATAGACGAGGCTAATACATTCGATCCTGATTCAAGAGAAAGCGCATTCGGAGCTGGCGCACTATCTGTAGTGCCTACGATTCGGGTAATATTTGAAATCGGAAAAATTATGACTGGTTTGTATTTAACGGCACGTAATCGGCTCTTATCCGGTTGAGGTTCCGGTTCATCAAATGGCGGAAAAGGTGTTTGAATAGTAAATTTTTCAAGCCGCTCAGGTTCTCGCCGTGATCACGGTAAAAGTCATCCGGTGAGTCATAGACGCCGAAATTCCTAGCTATACCTTCCTTTTGGATGTATGTATCTCCGCCAGTCCAGTTCACATGTGGATTTTTAAAGTTGTCCGTCGCAACGCCATATCCGCAAAAGGAGCCTTCGCAGGCTGGAAATTTCTTTTGAAGGCTGCCCAGATACCGCTGGTCTAGTATCAGGCCTTCCAGGTTGACCCAGGTGCCATTGTAGTTTACTTCAACCCAGCTGTGGATGATCTCCTCCGGGGTAAGCCGGTAGAACAGGCCATCTATGGCGCCTTTCTGCAGCCGCTTATCGATCGTAAACCCGTGGAATCGACAGGGTACACCTACTGCTCTGAGCAAGGCCATGAAGAGGCTGGCTTTCGTGTTACATTGCCCGTAGCCCTCTCTCAATACGTCTGATGCCCGTAGCGTGTCTGCCTCGTTATAGCCGAAGAGGACTTCGTCCTTGACAAAGTCGTAGATCCGGCCGATTTTCTCCGCCTCCGGTGACGATCTCCAGCCCTGCTCCTGGATCAGGCTGGAAATGGCCGGATGTGTGTAGTTGAGGATAGGGGTTTCCGCAAGGTACTTGTCGATAGCTGATCCCGCCTTAGATGTAAATAAGTGGTGAGGCGATATCCGTCTCATTTCCTGGTTCTCAGCAGCCTCATGCCGTTCAGGGTGACGAGGATTGAGACCCCTGTGTCTGCGAACACCGCCATCCATAGGGTGGAGATGCCGAAGAGGGCGAGGGCGATGAATGTCAGCTTGATGGCCAGCGATAGGGCTATGTTCTGCTGGATGATGGAGAGCGTTCGCTTGCCTAGTCTCACTACGTACTCGATCCTGGAGATGTCGTTGGACATCAGGGCGATGTCTGCGGTCTCCAGGGCCGTGTCCGAGCCTGTGACGCCCATCGCGATGCCGACGGTCGACCTCGCCAGGGCCGGGGCATCGTTGATGCCGTCGCCGACCATGACGACTTTCTCGTGCTTCTTCTTGATCTCGTCGATCTTGACAGCCTTGTCCTGGGGAAGGAGATCGGCATAGTACCCATCGAGGCCGATCTTCCCGGATATTGCGATGGCTGTCAGGTCGTTGTCGCCGGTCAGCATCAAGACCTCGTTCACGCCCACTTTATGGAGCTTTTGAACGACGTCCGCGCTTTCGGGTCTCAGCTGGTCAGCGATGCCGATGACAGCTATGGCTTCTCTGTCGTCGGCCAGAATGACCGGCGTCATGGCACTGCGCTGGAGACGCTCGACAGCCTCCGTCACAGCGTCGCTGGCCAGGCCATTATACATTTTCAGGTTGCCGACTCGGTAGTTTTTACCGTCCACTTTCCCCCGGATGCCTTTCCCCGTAATAGCCTCGAAGTCTGCCAGGCTTCTCAGCGGCTTGCCGCCGTTAGCTTCGACGATCGCCAGGGCCAGGGGGTGCTCCGACCTCGATTCCAGGGTCGCTGCAATGTTCAGGATCTCCTCCCGGCCAGCAGAGTTCAGGGCGACGACTTCGGTCACGGCCGGCTTACCCACGGTGAGCGTGCCAGTTTTATCGAAGGCGATGGCCTTGGTCTTGCCGATCTCTTCCAAGTACGCTCCGCCTTTGACCAGGACGCCGTTTCGCGAGGCGTTCCCGATCGCCGCGACGATGGAGACCGGCGTCGAGATGACCAGCGCACAGGGACAGGCGATGACCAGCAGGACGAGAGCCCGGTATAGCCAGGCATCGAACGGCTGCCCGAACAGCGCCGGAACCACTGCTATGCCAAAGGCCAGAATGAGGACCGCCGGAGTGTAGTACTTCGCGAACCGGTCCACGAATTCCTGGGAGGGCGCGCGGTTGGTCTGGGCCTCTTCCACCATCTGGATGATTTTGCTGAGGGTATTATCCTTAGCCAGCCGGGTGACCCGCACCTCCAGTGCGCCGCGCTCGTTGATAGTTCCCGCGAAGACATCGCTACCCTCACGCTTTTCGACCGGCATCGATTCCCCGGTGATCGGCGCCTGGTTCACGTAGGAGGTGCCCCGGGCGACCTCGCCATCCATGGCGATCTTCTCCCCCGGCTTGACCACGATGATGTCGCCGACGCTTATCTGCTCAATACTCATTCTCGTTTCTTTGCCCTCGCGGATAACCGTGGCTTCCTTCGGCGCTATCTTCATCAGCTCCCGGATCGAGTTTCGCGTCCGATCCAAGGTGAAGGATTGGAGGGCGTTGCCGAATGCGAAGAGGAAAGTGACCGTAGCCGCTTCTTCCCACTTTCCTATGGCGATCGCCCCGATGACTGCGACGGCCATCAGGAGATTCATGTCCGGCGTCAGCGTCCGTAGCGCGAAGATCGCCTTCTTAACCGTGTAAAAGCCGCCGGCGATGATCGCCAGGGCAAAGAGGAGGATCTGGTACAGTTCGGGCACTACGATGAGCCCCGCCGCGAAACCGGCCGCCAGGAAAACGGCCGAGATGCCCGAACTGATCTCGTACTTGTACTTCGATATGGCGGATTCTTTACGCTCTGCCTTTTCGGTGCCGATCTCTGCGATCTTATACCCCGCGTCCGAGGCTGCTTTTACCAGGATTTCTTTGGGGCACTCATACTCCACCCGGATCTTCGCGGCCCCGAAGTTGAGCTTTGTGGAGACGACGCCGGGTATCTTCTGCATGAACTTCTCGAAATTATGCGCGCAGTCGATGCAGTCCAGGCCTTTAACGTCGAAGGTCGTTACTTTAACGCCTGTGTCCGCCACTCTGTAACCGGAATCTTTGATGATCTGAACGATCTCTTCCAGGGGACAGGTGTAGCTGATCTTAACAGAGGAAGCCCCGAAGTTAGCCTTTACCGAGATCACTCCAGTGTGCTTCGCCAGCCTTTTCTCCAGCTTATCTACACAATCGGCGCACTCCAGGCCTTCGAGCCTCAACGTGCTCTCTCGTGCCCCCGACCCGCTAACTCCTGCAGAGCCTTCGGATCCTGGCTGTTTCTCATCTTCCGCTTCCTCTATCGTCACTTTGTAGCCTGCCCGCTCTAAAGCCCCGATTACGCTTGCTCTCGGAGAGGTGTGATCGATATCGACTGTGGAGGTGGTGATATCTGCTTTCGCCGAGCTGATGCCGGGGATGGTCAGCAAGAACTTTTCGATCTTTTCAGCGCATTTGGGACAATCGATCCCCTCAACCTTCAACAGAGTGCAGCTGGCTCCGTCGCTCTCGCCATCTTTCACTTCGCAGCACTCGCACTCCTTGTCTTTTTCCAATATCTCCACCCTCAGTGGTCAATTACATGTTTCAGCCCTTCGTTGAACAGGGTAAGCACATGCTGGTCGTCCAGGCTATAATAAGCAGATTTACCGTCTTTTCGCATCTTCACTATTCGCATATTTTTCAGCAATCTCAGCTGGTGCGAAATGGCGGATTGTTCCATCCCCAGCACAGCTGCTAGGTCGCAGACACACATCTCGTTTACCGCCAGAACCTTGATCATCTTCAGGCGGGTCGGATCGCCCATCATTTTGTAGATCTCCGACATGCGAACAGCCACGTCGCCATCCAACATCTCTCGCTTCGCGGCCGCCACTTTTTCCGGGTGTATGCAGTAACTCTCGCACACATCTTTCAACTGGACTTCATCGATCGGTTGGCTCGTCATAATAACCAGGAACAAGTGAACACTTGTTCATACGTTAACATATGGTAGATGACCAATACCCCATAAACCTTTCCCTAAAACTGCTATGTCGAATAAGTAAGTTATAAGCAGGATGCAGATGGGACAGGAATTGGCTCTTCAAAGGCCTATTACATAAAAACTAAAAAGAGTCACAGGAGTTTATCCAGCTGCGGTGCGTCCAGCTTCAGCTTGATCTCCTTGCCAATATACTTGATCAGCTCTTCGATCAGGCGAATTCCCCGGGGCGTTATGCCAAAGATCGGAATGAAGTCGCCGACCTTGTAGACCTGGTTCTTCAGCCCTTGCCCCCAGATGAACTTAGAAGCGCAGCCTGTGGATACGCCCGCATACTGATAAACCAGCTATGCCTCTCTTTTCGAAATGCCGATAGCGTGTACGACGAAGGTGTATACGTGGAAGCGCAACATTTTTTGCTGAAACTTTTTTCGTTCAGTGTTCTCCTCATCCCATAGGATTCGACCCGCCCTTAAAGTAGATGGTCAGTTGGTTCAGGATCACACCCCAATGCTTGATTGGTTGGATCCATTTCTCACTGATACCCATAATGATCAGGTATAGGATCCTCGAATAGGCTGTCGCCGGTGGGGAAGCTGCTTTTGGTTTTGGTCACTTTCCTGATGCTCCAATTGAACTTTTCGATGGGGTTAGTCGTATAAATTAGTTATATGGACCGTGAGGAAATTATGCTTATCGGCAAATTAGCCAATGAGAAATGAGGATACATGCTATCGAGCGTGTTACCGGCATCATAGGAACACGGTCAGCAGAATTGTGAAGGGAATTTGACCAGACACGCTGAATTTTATTGGTGGTATGCACATATAGATTCACCGCTACTACTATCACCGCCTACGCGTATAAAGTTTTTTATCTGGTTCCTTTTCGTGTTTACAGGACGTAAACGGTTGTTTGTTAAAATTAGAAAGTAACGCTTATATCTGATGCGATTAGTATTGAGTTTATGAACAGCGAGGATGGGAAAACACTAATAAAAGACATACGATGCAGTCACATGGGTAAAGAGGTTTTTGTTGACGCTAAAGTTTCTATTACGAAGCAAAAAATCATACGACCAGTAGATTTTGCCTTTGAATGCGCGCGATGTAAACGAATAGTATATATTCAGCAGGACATATTCGAGAAAAAGATGTCGGAGCCTCTTTATTGTGATTGCGACGAGGGGAAAAAAGGCGTTTTTATCCGTCGAGAAAACAAATCGAAGTTCATCGATTATCAGGAAATTTCGGTGTACGATGAGGACAAGAAAAATCAAATAAAAGTAATCCTCCAGGAAGACCTCGTAAATACCAGTACCTAAAATGATCGCACGGTCGCCTTTATTCCTGTTGCTGTGTTGAATAAAGGAGATAACTTGTTTAATAAGCATTTAAGCTGTTATCGCCTTTCTTATAACTAAAATATGGGATACTCATCGATATTTCCCTACTGGGTAAACAATGCCTACCATATCGATTATTAGAACAAGATTTGTCCACATTCAACACAGCAAAATTAGATGAAAATTGCAAAGTCAATCTCTTAAAATATGATTGATGGTTAGATGGAAACACTTTATATAACCCAATAAAGCGCTAAAACTCTATGATGCCCTTGCACTCTTCCAGTTCATCTGGAACTTCATATTCGTACTGAAGGGTAAGAGACGCCAGCCATAATAGAAGTACTCGCTGAACAATCATTGACTTGGATAAAGTTACTGATATACCAATATGCTATCCATTGAAAGACAGTAGAACTTAAAATTATTAATAGGTATGGTTATCCGAAATATAGTTAAGTTTATTTAGTAAGCGGTTGTACCATAAACTCAAAGTTGTTAATAAACATACCTATTTATTATTTATTTAACAATTTTATAGTTGGTGTGCATAATATGGCAGATATAAGCAAAGTAATTATTACACCAAGCAGAGGCACCACATATCTTATACTACTATTTGTTTATATATTATGTCTATTGGGGCTTGTAATATCTTTAGTAAGTTTGGGTCATACTGGTAGTTTTACATTTAACCTAGAAACGAAAATGATAGTATATGCAGGTTGTGCGGGTGGTGCTGGCGGATTCATCTATAGCATGTTTCATTTAATACATGATAAAAAAAATGAATATAGTAGAATAGAGTTGGTGTGCAGGATATACTCAAGGTATCTATGTCAAGATTAAAACCTATTGCGTTATCAGCTATTTTTATTGATATCTTAGTACTCATAATCCTCATTTCAGGCTGCACTGGTATGGAAAATCCTCAACCTACAGCAACACAGATGCCTACTGGTGCACCAACTCAACCCACAACAACATCTCCTGGTGCACC
>DATHCY010000068.1:0-8413 GCA_035319305.1 Methanocella sp. | reverse complement strand
TCTTAGTGGATGTCCACACAGTGCTATTGTCTATGTAGAAGCCCACCCGTCCCGTCTGCCAGTTGAACCCGTAGACGTGATAGGATGCCGCCGGATCGAACGGAAGCTCATATGTGTAGCTGTTATCCGTGCTATTCGCGGTCGTGGTGAAGCTCAACAGGTTCTTGCCATTGACTTTCTGGAATAGCATGTCGATCTCGTCTCGCCCGCCTGTATAGTTGGCAAAGCTCATAAGCGTGGCCTCAGTGCCTGGGGTCATATCGACCCTCATGCTGGACTGGTAATTACCGTAGGAGTACTCTTTAATCGATTTGTACTCTCCACCAGTATGGGCCTGAGCATCTGAGCTGACTGCCAGGCAGTCTCCGGCAAAGGCGACGTTCGACTGGACAAACTTCGTGCCCTGCGGACCATTGTCTGTCGAGACCACACTCCATAGGCTCGCGTTCTGAGAGCCGAAATCGTCATATAGGGTAGTGCCCGGAACAGGCGTGGGCTCCACAATCGGCCTCGACGTTGGGGCCGGAGTAGGAGTCGGCGTAGCCGTGGGCTTTGGAGTAGCCGTCGGCGTAGCCGTCGGCTTCGGAGTTGGGGTCGGCGTTGCAGTAGGGGTGGCTGTCGGCCTCAGTGTTGGGGCCGGAGTAGGAGTCGGCGTAGCCGTGGGCTTTGGAGTAGCCGTCGGCGTCGGGTTAGCTGAGGTCACGTAGCTCGTGTGCTTGGCCGCCAGTGGGTAGGAGTCAGTTGCGCCACCGTACGAGTAGCTTGAGGTGCCTACGCCGTTGCTGCCTACAGATCCCTTGTAGCCGGTCCAGTAGTTACCAAGCTTGCCCGAGTAGGTCGCCCCATTATACTGGTATGAGGCCGCCGAGGGCGTGTTGAACGTGTTGCTGGAGCCGGATATCGATGCAGTTGCCAGATCGTTCAGGTAAACCTGGTTGTTGCTGCCGGATAGGTAGACGCCAGTGCCGACATTTATAAAGTCGTTGCCGACGATCGTGTTACCTGCACTGTTCTGTGCTCTGACACCGTAGGTGTCATTGTAGGCGGTGTTGCCCCGGATGATCATGTTGTTATCATTCAGGATGTAAACTGCTTCCCTGAGGCCGTAGATGGTATTGCCCTCCACAGTGATATAGCTCGCTGTGGCGTTCAGCAGGAAGCCGTTGACGCCGTACCTGACGGTGTTATTCCGGGCGACGCAGTTGGTAGCCTGGAAGTCGAACCGTATGTTGCAGCCAGAGTACTCGGCAATATTGTTCTGGACAGTGGTCTTGTTGGAGAGATAGACCTTGATGCCGTAGTAGTGCTTACCGACGTAGTTACCGTCGATGGTCATGTTGGTACCGTATCTCTGGCCAATGCCGTCGCCGCCCTGGTTGTTTTCGTTCGGGTTGTTGCCGACATTATTGCCCTTAACGATGCTGTCAGACACGCGCTCCATGTAGATGTCGATCTCGTGGTTGACGTTCAGGGTGTTGCCCGAGATCGTATTGAACTTCGAATCGTACATCTCTATGCCAAAGTAATTGTGGTCCGCGTTGTTGCCAGTGACGGTACTGTGATCAACATAGGTCATGTAGACACCGTCGCCACTGCTTAGGCCGGTGATGGTGTTGCCCTTAACCAGTACGTTGCTGACGTGGCTGAGGGTAAAACCGTTTTTACCGCTGGTTACCTTGAATCCGGTAACGCTGGCGCCGCTGGCTGTTATTGTGAACGCGTCACCGCTGCTCGGACTGACGATAGGAGTGCCGGAGCCGACCAACGATACGGCCTTGTTTACATTGACGTTCTCCTTATAAGTGCCGCCGTTGACCGTAATCGTGTCACCTGCGCTCGCCGCATTTATAGCGGACTGGATACTTGTGTACTGTGCTCCGCTCCCGCCGACCGTGATGGTCTTAGCGACGGCGGCGCTGGGGATAAAGCTCAGTAACGAGGCCAGGATCAGTGCGATCAGGGCCGTTGTTAGTACTTTTCTATTTATTTTTTTCACCACCTGTTTTTAATGTGGACTGCTGAACGCGAATTACCGGATTCATATTCGATAACCAGCATTCAGACGACGATTTTTGGACTATGTTTAAATAGGAATCATATATATACTTTTTAGTAAAAAGTTAAAATTATTTACTTTAACACTAAAAATTTTATAAAAATTTTCCTATCACAAAAAAATAATAGACAATTTTATAGCGAAAAGATCGCGGAGATCATTGATGTTCCCTTTGCGGGGTCTATCGTGGGTAGCACAAAAACACAAAACGATTTTGTGCTACCCCGTGGGAAACGCCAGCAAAAGGCAAGTACAGGGCTCAGGCCAAGCAAGAGCCTGGTTCAAAGTCAAATAAACTTCGGATCATTCACCATAACAATAGATAAACAAAATATTGCAGGGCTAATTTTCGACAGAAAGGCTCGACGTCGGGCAAGTTGTTACTATAGAAAAAACTAAATAGTAGGCGTATATTATAAATATGGAGATATGCAATGATTAATATAAATTTTTCTGGCTATCTTAAGCAGGGTTTGAGGATTCAACTATTCAAAAACTCATTTTTCATTATCCTGACAAGGGTTCTAACCGTGTCTACAGGCTTCGTCTTCTGGTTGATGGCAGCCAGACTCTACTCCATCGAGAACGTGGGCCTCGCAACCGCCCTATTTTCTACATCCACGTTAATCCTACAGTTTTCCACTTTTGGCCTAGAGAATTCCATTATCCGCTTTATCGGATCTTACGACAGAAGCAAAGTCATCAACACCAGCCTTATCGTGACCACAACTTCTGCTTTCGCCTTTGGCTTCCTATATATCATGCTGGCAGGCGTGATCTCCCCGAAGCTGGCCTTCGTCCAGACGCCACTGTACGGCTCGATTTTTCTGTTCTTCGTAGTCATCAGCTCAATAGTGCTGGTTTCCGGCAGTGCATTCATAGGCATGAGAAAGGCAGAGTATTCCCTCATCCAGAACATCGTGCTGGTTTCGAGGATCTTCCTGCTCCTGCCACTATTATGGCTTGGGGCGATCGGCGTTCTATCGGCCATCGGAGTAGCCTATTTACTGGCCTGTGTACTGATATTCTACCAACTGAACAAATTCGTCAGGTTCGGCTGGAGCGTGGACCGCGGATTCCTCAATAGGTACCTGAGCTTCTTCTCAGGCAACTATCTCGCGAATATCCTATATAATGCAACTTATACAGTCACACCGATCCTAGTCCTGGACATCCTTGGAGGAGCAGAGGCAGCAAAATACTACATCGCGTTTACCATCGGAACGTTCTTCTTCCAGATACCTTACGCTATTGGCACATCGCTATTCGTGGAAGGTAGCCATGGAGAATCGCTACGGAAAAACGTGATCAGAGCACTGACTATCATCTACGCGATCCTAATCCCAGGGGTGATCTTTATCTACATATTTGGAAGCAACATCCTTTCGCTATTCGGCAAGAACTACGTCGAGTCCACCGAGCTACTGAAGCTCATCGCATTATCCAGCTTCTTCTACGCAATATACGCTCTGATGATACCCATCCAAAATGTGAGAATGAAGGTAAAGAGCGTGGTGGCTCTGAATATGGTGCTGTTTTCCATGTTCGTCGGACTGTCCTGTATATTCCTGGCCAGATCCGGAATTGTCGGAGTCGGCTACGCCATGCTATTTACCTACGTGATCATGGCTCTGATAATCGTTAGCCTTGTGAAATATGAGGGTTGGTTATGAACGCGTTTACTCAAAACCCCGAGGCGATGTTTAGAAAAATGGGAACCGCCATTATATATCTGCTCCCCGTTATAGGCATCACCGGGATCATCGCAACGATAGTTATAGGACAGATATATTTTTTGATCCTGAGCACGTACCTTATCGTCCCTCTACTATTCGCCTCAGCACTGTACCGGAAGTTGCGAGTAGAAGAGGAAAACCCTAAAAATCTGGGCGAAAACGCCTTCAAACTTCTGCTGGTAGCTTTTCTCCTATGCTATACGATCTCGCTGATCCTGCTGACTGTCAGCGAAGTCCGGCCCATCATATACTACTTTACAATGGTAATACTTACTGTCACGGTTCTGATGGAGATCCTCATGTTTGAACCGGCCAAGGAAAAGATCGCTATCATCCTGCTCCAAATCATGGCTTTGATGCTAAACGTCAACTGGGGGGTGACCCTAAAGTACTTCCAGTTTATCGGCAGAACTGATGTGTTGTTCCACACCCAATACATCGTCAGCCTGCTGCAGACGGGGCACGTCACCGACGTATTCTTCGACTATCAACCCTTTCCGCTATGGCATATACTGAACGCGACGATCTACCTAATTGGCGGAGATATATTTTCGGAGGATAAAGTTATAGCCATCGCAAGTGGCCTGATCTTCCTGTGTCTGCCCGTTCTGATCTACTTGATTACACTCAAGCTGTTCAAAGACCAGAGGCTGGCTTTGATAGCCGCCCTTCTCTCGTTCTTCTTCCCGGACATGACATACTTCACCATGTCGGGGATCTCCAGATCCATCGCGTCCCTGCTCTTCGTCCTGCTCATTTACCTCCTGATCGATACCAGATTGAAAAACAAACTGCTGCTGATCGGGATCGTCACGGCTGCCATCATACTATACCACTCAATCACGATCATTTTTGTGTTGCTCATCCTGCTGACCCTGTACCTGATTCAGAGAACCCTGCTCAATGAGAAGGATCGATTCAAGAGGATCAACCTGCTATACATTGGAGTTAGCGCGATGGCCGCATTGTTATACTGGATCTTCTTCGGAAGAGTGTTGATACAGGAGATATATGGCAATATCGTAGTTCCAGCACCAAGTGGCGTGATCACCAGCTCGATCATCACCTCACCTATCACTGAGGCTTTCAACTATTTGCAGTACCTACCGGCAGTACTACTTATCCTGATCGGCACGATGACCGTGCTGACATATAAGAGGTTTGGTAACGGCGCCAAGATCTTCGCCATTGCGGCGTTTCTGTTCATGTGGGTCACCTTCCCAGGCCCCCAATACTTGGTCAACAAGCTTATGTATAACTTCGGGATCGACCGGTTCTTTGAGTACACTTACCCACTCTTGATCATCGTCAGCGCTGCCGGCGTCGGAGCACTGTTCTACCGGTCGAACAAGCACCTCAAGGTCTTTCTGATAGTGCTCTTTGCCTTATGGGTGATGCTGTCGATCTCCAACGACTGGGTCGCTTCAGACAACCCTCTGGTCCATCGGCAGTTCTATACCTATTATCTGACCCAGGACGAAACGTCCGCGTTCAACCGCATCGCGGGGGATACCAACTCACTGATCCTGGCGGACTACGTCCCAACGCGGTACCTGGACAGTTCCAAATATGAGGATAGATCGAACATGCTGGAGACCGACGCCAACGGCACACAGCTATTACGAAGCGGACCGGATGATATGATGATAATCAGGTACGATGAATTAACTAAAAGGCCGCTAAAGGTATCCATGATAACTAAAGGCGACTTCCGTCGAGTTCCTCATTTCGATACGTACTATTATGCCAACTCCACTTCAGACGTCTGGGACACGCTGGGCAGCTACGACCGGGTCTACGACTCTGCATCCGTCGGAGGGTACGTTTGACCTGTCAGGTCAAACGTCCGCCCTCATCTAGTGGGTGAAAGAGAATTCGTCAGAGCCTTCGAAGAAAACGATCGCTTCCCTTTATAGGGGGTTCCCGCGAGGCAGCACGAAAACACAAAACACTTTTTTAGGGGTACACGAAAACCAAAATTCACTAAGGGATCTACAGTCAAACCACGAATTGCACAGAGACATCGGTTGATGCCTCTGTGGAAACACGAAGGATACTAATCTACGGCCTTAAAACACGAACAAGTTCTACAAAAACTCTGGTACACTAAACTAAACACAGTTTATGACCGCCTGTACTGTGGCTTGTGTGTCGATAGAGACTGCAACGCCGCGGTCAACAACTTATTAGAGATGGGACTATCTCGCAGCGCCTGTGGAACTAGGCTGTTGCTCCGCCCTGCGGCAGAGGAAGCATTGGCGATGGATCCAGGAAGCTCCATAGAATGACGGGTAGTTTATGCAACGGCTATCTGACGATGGCTGCAAGATCCGGTCTTGTATTCTTGCTGTCCGTCGCCCGATACTCGACATGGTTTCCCCACCCGTCGGCGGGAACGAAGTGACAGTTATATTGGTCTATGATGTCGCGGGGGTGCTCGCAGCCATGGGCAAGGATTTGGATGTCATCGGGAGCGCCATAGAATATGGGATATTTTCCTCCTTGCAATACATACTTGAAGGTTGGTATCCGGGAGTGGTCGAAGCCCATGATCATGCTGCAGATCAGATCAACTGCCACGGGGTTATATCCGGCGACTAGTATACCGCACTTTTTGGCGCTGTTGCGCATGGGACCTTCCTTTTCGCCTGCCGTAAGGGCGTCGACCAGCACGAATGTCCTGCGCTGTGGCGTCGTCTGTATTATACCGTTTTTATCGGCGTAGATGAGTATCCGGTTGAGGTCGGAGATCGTCCTCGGAATGGTGTCGTTGCCATGCCAGCTGCCTCCCGGGCCATCGGCTCGGAAGGGCACGATATACTTGGAGAAGAATAGCATTCCACAGGCGGCACGCAGAGGGATCATAGTGATGATGCTTTTTCTGGTCGGGATCTCGTCCTTGAGTCGGCACATAAGGTCTTGGCGGATATCGCTATGCTCGTAATCATCTCCACCGATCTCGGCCGACCCTGCCCGGTGGTGTGGCAGCCAGCCCTTGTAGACATTGATTCCGATCATGTTCTTCAGCGCGCAGGTGAGGCCGGCCTTGCCATGGGTCTTGAGCTTGGGGACGTTGATCACTACATCGGCATGGAGGACGCTGTTGGCGATCGGGTATTCGTTCTTCTCCGGGTTATGGTGCTTGGTGATATCGTGATGGTTGTAGTAGCCCAGCCTGAATCGGTCATATTGATCGATGATCTCCTTGTGGGCGGAATCGTCTTTAAGATCGACCGCGGTGTAGCCACGTGGATCTCCTGGTAAAGGTTCTTTCCTGAGCGCCCCAAGTCGTGCCAGGCCCTTCTCATTTCGCAGGTCATGAAGGCCGATGGTCATGCCGGCAGAGTTATGGTAATATCGGGCGATTTCGCCCAGTCCGGTAAGCCTGACTACCTCGTCGAAATCGGTGTCAAAAAAAGGGGCATCACCGATGGCGATGCTGCCACTGTTGTTCAGCGCGATGAATGCATAGTCGAGGACTGCCCTGATGACCGAGCCCTGGGTGATGATCGCCTCAATGCTGCCGGTCGGGTTACGGTGGCTTACTAGGTTGGGTTTGATGAAGACCCGGTCTCCGGGCTGGATCACTTCGCCCAGTGGATTCCAGGAGCGGGTGCCGTAGTGTTCCCTGTCCAGGCCGAGCTGGTAGAGGATGTTCCTGACTTCCGGGTAGCATGTGTTATCGGGGCAGGTATCATGGAAGGGGTACTCCGGGTACTCGGACGGCGGATGAAAGGGAGGCTGTAGGCAGTAGTCTGCCTTAGTATTCCTTACGAGCGCGACCTTCATGGTATCAGACCCACTTTTTGCGGATGATGTTCGCGTAGGCGACTTCCGCCAGCTTACCGATGTTATCCTTCCTGTAGATGTAATGGCAGAACTTGAGGTTGGGGCTGAACTTGGATTTGAACTCCGATAAGCGCTTCTCTCCAGCACCCTGGATTTCCAGCTCCTTGAAGCCTCGATCCCATGCGCCCTTGATGAACTGCCAGACGAGGTAGTCGTTGGTGGCCAGGTCTAGGTGCATGTTGGCATTGCCCAGCCATAGCGTAACTTTGTTCTTGTACTCGAAGTTCCCATTGAGGCCGGAGATCTTCCCGTCGTGGTAGAGGAAGTAGAGTTTGATGTTATCAGGGTATGCGTCCATGAGGTCCTGGAGGTACCTGGAGTTGATCATGGGCATCTTCAGCCTCTGTTCGTTGTACCTGCGGTTCATGATGTTATAGAAGGTGTCCACATCAGTCGCAGGCTCGATGGGCATATTCAGCTTCTCCATCCGCTTGATGTTCTTCTTGCATGTCGAGTCGAAACTGGCCATGATGTTTTCCAGCGGCCGATCTAGGTCTATTACAAAAGTAAAGTTGATATCTCCGGAGTAGTGATTCCATTTGAAAGGTCGGATATCGATGAAGTTCGGGATCAGGCTGATCGACACGTAGTTAGGGGACAGTTTCTGGATCTCTTCGTTGACCTCGTCCACGACTGAGGAGAGGTAGTGTTCCTTGCGTTTTTGCTTCAGTCCCTCATACTCTGCACACATGGCGAAACCCATGTAGGGTACGCATGTGCTTGGAGGGGGCGAGAAGATGGCCTTCACGCCGTTGATGCTCCGGTAGAAGAC
>DATHCY010000067.1:0-3976 GCA_035319305.1 Methanocella sp. | reverse complement strand
ATGGTGCCGACGCAGTCTTGGCAAAATGGCCCGACCTGGTGGAGTGCTGCATCGAGAAGAAAGAGACACAAATGGAGATCCTGCTGAACGATCTCAGGAACGGCCGGTGGTTGGAGACCCGTATATCGCTCCTGTATACTAGCGAGCGACAGCCGCCCGGATTACTGATCATCCTGCACGATATCACCGAACTCAAGCGAAACGAGGAGACGCTGAAACGGTTCAACGAATCGCTCCAGGCTGAGATAAAAGAGAGAGAAAAGGCAGAGGAGACCATTAAAGCATCATTGCACGAGAAGGAAGTGCTGCTGAAGGAGATCCATCACCGAGTAAAAAACAACCTGCAGATCATCTCCAGCCTCTTGAGCCTCCAGTCAGGGACTGGCCAAGGAGGCCCCGAAGCTTTCAGAGAAAGCCAGAACAGGATCAAATCCATGGCCCTCATCCACGAAAAACTGTACCGATCGGAAAACCTATCACATGTGGACTTCTCGGAATATGTAGCCAGCCTGACGGGTTACCTGACCAAGTCCTATATCCTCAGGCCGAACGTGGCACTACAGATCGATATTCAGGATATATCGCTTGACGTAGATACAGCGATCCCCTGCGGCCTGATCATCAACGAGCTAGTCAGCAACACGCTCAAATATGCGTTCAGGGATGGTATGGCAGGTACAATACGAGTCAGCATGGATCGGGATAAAGGCGGATATGTGCTAAAGGTCGGCGACAATGGATCAGGGCTGCCGAAAGGGCTCGATTTCCGAAACTCGCCTTCCCTAGGGCTTCAACTGGTCAATACGCTAGTCGACCAGATCGGGGGCACCATAGAACTGGAGCCGGGGTCGGGAACGACCTTCGTTATCACATTCGCGGGTCCGCGCACAGGTGAAAAAACATCGTTCGCAAAGCCGCCACCTGGAGAGGCGAGAGAACGATGATCTTCCAGTACGTTCCGGATGCAGTTGTATATGTAACCTCGGCGATCATCTCCGGGTTTCTATCGTGGTATGTTTGGGGACGGCGGTCGAAACCGGGCGGTTTTTACTTTTCCATGCAGCTGCTAGCGAGTACAGAGTGGGCGCTCGTGATCGCCCTCGAAATGACGACGATCGACACTTCGCTCAGGTATCTCTTTCACGTTCTGCTATATGCAGGGTATATGGCGACCTCGCCTCTGTGGCTGATGTTCACATTGGAATATAGCAACCACCCGAGGTGGCTGACCCTCAGAAGAAGGTTAATCATCTGGGCCACGCCCGCCATAATGATGCTGCTGGTACTGACGAACCCGTGGCATATGCTGGTCTGGTCCAAGATTATTCAAACCCCTGGCCCGACCGGTACACAGCTGGTATACGGCATGGGAATCGGCGACTGGATCATCATGGGCTACTCGATCGTGATTACAACGATCGGTACGCTTATACTATTCCGTAAAGCGCTGAGTTCCCCACCGTCAAAGAGAAGGAGGACTATAACGCTGATAATTGGATCTTTGATCCCGTGGTCTTGGGCGATCATTTATGCCTCCAACGCCAGCCCACTTCACGACTTTGATCTGGCACCGTTCGCCTTCGCATTGACCGGCATCGTATTTGCCCTGGGTATCTTCGGACAGCATCTGTTCGACATCGCGCCCATAGCCAGGAAGACGTTGATCGCCAGCATGGCAGATGGGGTGATGGTGCTGGATAGCGGGAAGCGGATACTGGAGATCAACCCGGCCGGATACCAACTTGCGGGCGCGAAGGGAATGGTAGCAGGACAGCCTTCCGAGACCGCTCTGGCCGTATGGCCGGTTCTGGAGCAGTACTGTCGCGACTATAGTGAGAAGTCGGCGGAGATAAAGTTGGGCGAAGGCAGAGAAGCAGTGTGGCTGGATACGTGTATATCGCCTCTGTACGATCGCTATGGAACCCCTTCAGGGACGCTGATCACAATGCGTGATATCACCGAGCGCAAGCTCGGTGAAGAGGAATTGCAGCGGGCGTATAACGATCTAATCAGTTCGAACCGGGCGCTTCAGGTGGAAGCATCCGAGCGAAGGAAAGCGGAGGGGCATATGATGGCTTCGCTTCATGAGAAAGAGGTGCTGCTCAAGGAGGTCCATCACAGGGTCAAGAATAACCTGCAGATCATCTCCAGCCTGCTCAACCTCCAGTCCGTCAACATGAATAGGGAAACCGCCGCTGCGTTTAACGAGAGCCAGAATCGTATCAAATCGATGGCATTAATCCACGAGCAGCTATACCAGTCCACCGACCTCTCCCGGATCAACTTCGCCGAATATGTGAGGAGCCTGACCGCACATCTATCCCGCTCATATGTGACCGGTCCGAACGTCAGTATCGTGCTGGACATCGACGAAGTCTCGCTGGATATCGATACTGCAGGCCCGTGTGGCCTGATCATCAATGAGCTGGTCACCAATAGCCTCAAGTACGCCTTCCGCAGCGGCCGGAAGGGCGCCATCTCCATTATGCTCAAGCGTTCCGGAGATGCGGTCAGGCTGATCGTAATGGACGATGGGGAGGGCATGCCCCCTATGATCAATTTCCGCGAAACCTCATCATTAGGCCTGCAACTGGTCAACGTGCTGGTTGGACAGATCGAAGGAATCATTGAGCTGGATTCGACCGCAGGGACCAAGTTCACCATCACCTTCAGGGAGAGACTGTATGGGAACAAAGACGAACCACGCCGACACGGGATAGACGGAGGTGCGGATAAAATATGATCCAGTATACACCGTATGCGACGCTGCTTCTGATCTCAGCAGTCATCTCCGGCGTACTAGCCTGGTACGTCTGGAGGCATCGGACTACGCCGGGCGGCCTTCACTTCTCCCTGATGATGGCGATGACCTCAGAATGGGCGTTCTTCAATGGGATCTCGCTAATGGCGAGCGGTACCTGGGTCGATAACGTCTGCTATGGGATTTTATACATCGGTACTGTTTCAGTTGCCCCATTATGGCTGATGTTCGCGCTGGAATACCGAGGGCGGGGCGACTGGCTGACATTTAACAGGAAAGTGCTGCTATGGATGATCCCCATAGTTTCGCTCGTGCTGGTAGCGACCAACCAGTGGCACGGGTTGGTGTGGCCCTCAATCACCCCGGTCTCCGACGCGTTCGGGTCGCGGCTAGTCTACGAGCATGGCATCGTCGACTGGGTTCTCATGGTATACTCCTATTCGCTGATGATAATCGGATCGATCGTAATGCTGGCGACGGCCGTGAGGTTCGTACGCCCATATCGCGGCCAGATATGGACGCTGTTACTTGGCATCGCAGTCCCATGGCTGGGAAGCATCATCTATTTCACAAATGCCACCCCGTATCCCGGCATCGATTTCACCCCGCTGGCCATCAGTATCACAGGCGTGATCTTCACCTGGGGCATTTTCAGGCAGGGCCTATTCGATATTGTGCCAGCGGCACGGGAGACGTTAATCACCAGCATTGCAGACGGGGTGCTGGTGCTGGACAACCAGAACCGGATCGTGGAGATCAACCCGGCAGCCCGACGACTGTTCGGAAAGAAGGTCAGGATGATCGGGCTGCCCGCGGACGCGGTTATAACTATATGGCCGCACTTAGAGACACATTGCGGCGAACGCCGGAAGAAGTATGTAGAGATCCGGCTGGGGAACAACAACGATCCCCGGTGGTTCGATGCGCAGATCTCCCCGCTTCAGGATCATGACGGGTTCCCGAACGGGACGCTGATAGTATTGCGTGATATGACAGAACGAAAGCGCCGCGATGAATTGCTGCACAAGGCGTACGACGAGCTGATCACGTCCAACAAGGCCCTCCAAGCTGAAATCGCAGAGCGTAGAAAGGCGGAGGAGCAGATAGTCAGTTCGCTTCGGGAGAAAGAGGTGTTGTTGAAGGAGATCCATCACCGGGTCAAAAACAACCTGCAAGTTATCTCTAGCCTGCTCAGTCTCCAGTCTGGCAGCCTAG
>DATHCY010000066.1:0-5539 GCA_035319305.1 Methanocella sp. | reverse complement strand
AAACTATATGTGCCGCCGCCTTCGTCGACGATGTGGTTGTGGTTATCGTATTCTACCACGAACGTATAGCCGTTGAAGTACGGCCTATCGAAACTGACATCGTATGCCGACACGCCCTCCAGATCTTTCACTTGGTATTTGAGTGGCTTTCCGGTCTCGTAATCGTAGATGGACACGTTCTCAGGCCGGTATTGCTTTTGCAGTTCGAAGTGAAACGTGGTCGCTCCTTCGCGGCTGCCCGCTACCGTCTGTATGACCTTAAAGTGCACTGCGCCGATCTCGCTGAATGTGATGGTCATGTTTGACACGGGTATGTTGTCCGATGCTGTTGTAGCCGGACAGGAAACTAGCGCTATTGCCGCGATAAAAAGCAATTCGAGTATGAGCGCCGGTCGATACCAGTGCATGGGTAACGTTCATCGCCAGGGAATAAATAGCTGACTGCCTATAGAATTGGATCTGGTATTGTGAACTGCCCTGCCCTAAAAGGGGGATCTCCTGTTCATGGTTGATAGTTTGCAGCCGGTGCAAACCGGTTGTACTGGCTATTTGCTATCATTCCAGGACGGTGTGCCTCTGCTTCAGGTCAGATTCGTTTACGCCACGGAGTACCATCATTTTGGCGATGAACGCATCGAGGAATACCGCCGTAGTAAGCTCGAACAGCGTGCCCATCGGAGTCATGGACTTGTGGTTGCCCCGCAGCTGTCGTTCCATGTATTCTTTACTCTGCTGGGGCCGCTGCTTAACATCGATCAAGATGATCAGGTCGGACATTCGACCGAGCACAGAGTTGCTATTTGAGGTGACTGTCACCAGCCTGACATTCAGCTTTTTGCAGATCTCCCCGAACTCCGAGATGGTACGGGTGTTACCAGAGCCTGAGATCGCTACTACAACATCCCCTGTCGAGACCGCTGGGGTGACAATCTCGCCCACCACATACACCTGAAATCCGATATGCATCAGGCGCATTGCGAAGGATTTAGCCACCAGGCCGCTGCGGCCTGCGCCCATCACAAAAATGCGATTGGCAGAGTTTAGAGTCCGGGCAAACTCCTCGAGGCTCGACTGATCGATGTTTTCCGCTACATCAACGAGATGATCGGCGATGGCGAGCATCGTGTCGGATACAACCTGGTTAGTGTTTGCTTCTAAGACCGCTTCGATATGGGGGGATTTCACGTCCATTTCAGGCATTATACGACTCCTAACTGGTGTAGGTGGTTGTGTCACATATTTGATTAACTACTTAATAAAGTTTTGCGCCAATGGTGCTTGCCAAATAAATTCTTATTACAATCAAAAGATCAGGACCAGGACCGTTTTTAGACATCATAGTTTGATCATAAATGTCCAGGAAAAATAAGAGCCGTTTATATGCTAACTTGTATGATTACGGTATGCGCATACAAAACAGTTAATTAATTAATTAATTAATGACCATCGGCATAGTCATCGTTATTATCGTCGCTATCAGTGGCTGCACCGTTAGCAGCAAAACGGTTGAAGGTGCTCGAACACGGCAAATATTACCTATGGCGCCAATTTGTCGATTTTACCACGTGAAATTCAAGTTTCCTTGTTGGCCTCTATGATCTGAAGCCGCCATCCTATGTTGCTGCCAAGCTCTTCGTAGAGTTGATTGATTTTGGATGTGTTACCATCCCATAGGATCGAGACGTCAACGTCGGAGTCCTTCAGCCGATCGATCATCGTGAGTGCAAGGCGTCGTAGCGCTTTTCTCCGAGAAAACGGCACGTTGAAGATGGTCTTATACCCGTCATCGGACTTGGAGTAAGAGATGACGATGTAGTCGTCCTTCCGGTAGCTGTTGATGTCAGCGTAGGGGCAAAGCGTCTCGAACTCATAGACCATGGTGGAATCCACCCGGGACAGCGAAAGTAAAATGAGCGCCAGGACATCCTTATTGACGTCCTGCTTCAAATTTACTACCACTTTGCCCGTAGTACAATTGATCCGGGCAGTTTTATCCTGGTGCTCGATGATATAGAGCGTCGTGTCAGTTTTTTCGATGTCAGTTGGCATGGCTCGGCCTCATTCACTCAAATCAGTTACCCGCTCACATCAAATTTTCCCATCGGTTGTCTCCGAGAGAGCGAACCTTGCCTCGATATTCCATCTCGCCCAAGATCTCATCCAAGCGACCGGGCTGGCTGATCTCAAAGTATGTCGGCTCGATCTGGTGGTATTTTTTCAAGCACGATCTGATATCATTGATCGTGTACGTCCTCAGCTTTTCTTTACTGATGACCTGTCCCGTCAGGTCGCACATGTCCTCCATGAAATTCCAGGGGAAAACAACCCAAGCCCAGTCTTCCAGCACCTCTCCAATGTAATCCGGTTTGAACCCGGAGCAGCAAAGGTGCTGCAGGGTGGCGGTTTTGATGGACGTTGGCCCATATCCTGCGATGTAATCCCTGGCGGCCATAAGACTTTTGCCTGTGTCCGTGATGTCATCGACGATCAGCACGTTTTTGCCTTTGACCGAATCGCCGTCGAACAGGTATCGCACTACAGGTCCTTCACCCGGGCTGGCCGTTCCTGTATAATGCTCAATCTTCAGGCTGGTCAGGTCGTTAAGGTTCAGGAAATCGCATAGCACCCTGCCAGCAAACCATCCGCCCCTGGCGAGGGCCACGATGACATCGGGACTGTATCCGGACCTGCGGACGTCCCTCGATACAGCTCTGCATAACCCATAAATATAATCCCAGTTAGTGACGACGCACTTGAAGTACTCTGGTAATACCATACGATCTCCTGAACGGCTAAACTACTCAATTTTATGTTTGTAATATCATTTAAACTTTTAGAATCGCAGTATTCTACAAAAAAATCGTTTAAGGGATTTCATCTGATCTTAGTCCCGGGCTCAGAAGGCTTCTCTACCGTTAAAAGTGTGGCGCCGTTCGAATCCGCCGCCAGGACCATGCCATTCGACTCAACACCCATGATCTTCGTCGGTTTCAAGTTGGCGATGACAATGATCGTTTTACCAATCATCTCCTCCGGAGCGTAGACCTCGGCTATGCCGGATACGATCTGCCGTGGCTTGTCCTCGCCCAGATCGACCAGGTTCTTCAGAAGCTTTTTGCTCCCCTTGATTTTTTCGCTAGCTATCACTTTACCAACCCTGAGCTGCACCTTGGCGAAGTCATCAATGGTAATCGGAGGTAGCTGCGGCTCAGTCTCTTCCCGCCCCTTCCTGCCAGAAGATTTTGCTTCAGCCGTCCGAACCCGCTCGTCCAGGATCTTTACCATCTCAGCGATCTTTTTATCCTCCAGCTTGGCGAAGAGGATGGTCGGCTTCGGCCGAGGCCGGTTCTCGTAGGGCACCATCACATCGTCGATCCTGGCTTTCTCCAGCGTCGTCGGGTCGTAGCCGATCATGCCCCAGACCTCTTCCGCCTTCGCCGGCAAGACCGGTACGGAGAGGATGGCTAGCGCCTTCACGATCTGTATGCAGTTGTACAGCACATGCTCGCAGGCAGCCCGATCCTCCTTGATAAGCTTCCACGGCTCACGGCTCTGGAAATAGACGTTGCCTACGTCCGACAGTGTGATTAACGCGTCGCAGATCTTCTTAAACTCGTAGTTTCCGATCTCAGTCTTCAGAGTATTCACAGCTAGCTCGATGGCCGCTGAGATCTCCGGATCGATGGCCCCACGGACGTCGACGCTCTTAGAGTCGACGAAGGTAAGCACCCGGTTGACGAAGTTGCCGTAGCTACCCACCAGCTCCTTGTTAACCTTCGTCTGGAGTTCGGTCCACGAGAAGTTGATGTCCTTAGTGTGGGACGTGTAGCTGAGGATGTAGTACCGCAATAAATCCGGGTGGAACCCGTGGGCGAGGTAGTCGTCCTCCACCCATACGATATATCCTCTGCTCTTGGAGAACTTTTTGTCGTTCACCTTGATCATGCCGGATGCCACAATACCCCAGGGCAGCGTATAATTAGCCCCCTTAAGCATGGCTGGCCAGAATATACAATGGTGATATATGATATCTCCACCGATGAAGTGGATGATCCGGCTATCACCCTTCCATAGCGATCGCCAATCCCTGCCGGCGGCATTTGCATATTCTTCTGTGAACGCGATGTAGCCGATAGGCGCGTCCACCCATACGTAGACGACCAGGTCCTCATGGCCCGGGTATCGGACGCCCCATTCTAAGTTCCGGGTGATGCACCAGTCCTTCAGCTCCTTCGCCCACTCCATCGCATAGTTAACGGCGTTCGGCGTGGCATGTACCTCGTTTAAAAATCCCTGCAGGAAGCCGCCAAAGTCAGAGAGCCGGAAGAAGAAGTGCTCCTGCTGCCGGATTTCCGCCTTCGTACCGCAGACCTTACACTTCGGATCGAGAACCTCCCCCGGCTCCAGGTGCCGCTGGCAGCCCATATCACACTCGTCGCCTCTAGCGATCGAGCTGCAGTACGGGCAAACGCCCTCGACATACCTGTCTGGGAGGCCACGTGCGCAGGTCGGGCAGTAGGCGACGCTGATCGTCTTAGGGTACACATGCCCGTTCTGCTGAAGGTCCGTGACGATCGACCTAGTCCGGTAATGGTTAGTAGGATCGTCCGTATTGCCATACCGGTCGAAATGGATCCCGAACTTCTTAAACACCTCGTCAAACTGTACATGATATTTATCGACCAGCTGCCTGGGAGTGATCTTCTGCTCCTCGGCATTGACGATGATCGGCGTCCCGTGAGCGTCGGAGCCGCTAACGAAAATCGTGTCCTGGCCCATCATCCTCAGAGTCCTCACGAACATATCCGCTGGTATATACGTTCTGAGGTGGCCGATATGACAGGCGCCATTGGCATAGGGCAGCCCACAGGTCACCAGTACCGGTTTGTCGCATGGGAACTCCATAGTCTAATCTCCAAGTTACCTATTGTTTATTTTGGTCTTTTACGATGCTAATAATCACCTTTTAGAATTAAAATATTTTGCCTAACGGTCAATGGGATCAAGCAGTTTGACCGGGACTCTTTGAGGGTGGACAGAGAGCCGAGGACGCCCAAAATATACCTTTTAAGCGGCATTATATCAATTATGGCGGGTATAATTTCAGGTGCAACGATCATAAACTATCACCTAAACACCATACATGGACTTATCATTGCTCTAATCTTCTTTATAATCAGCGGCTATTTCATCTCGTCGGGTGTTAAGGGGTGTAAGGAGACCCCGGTCTTTAGGCTGGGGAGGAATTACACTCTCTTAAATCCCTCACACAGTACTATAAACACTGCTTATTCCATCGATTATGAAATGGTATGTTGAGGACGCAGAGTAACTACCTAAGATTAAACAAAGAACAGTACGTCTTAGTTAGCAAACTCTGCCGCTATTCCAAGAACATGTATAACGTCGCCCTGTATAACATAAGGCAACAGTACATCCTCAACAAGACCTACATACCGTACAAGGATAACTACCATCTTTGCAAAGAGAACGAGAACTATAAACTCTTGAACACCGACATAGCCCAACAGACCATAAA
>DATHCY010000065.1:0-21997 GCA_035319305.1 Methanocella sp. | reverse complement strand
ATATACTTCCAGCTGATTGACGGCGACTCGCATAACGATGGACATATCTACCTGTTGTTCCCAGAAAACAGCGCTTTTTCCATATCGGATATGCTCATGTGCAACGAACTGGGCACGACCAAGGCCATCACTGATATAGAGAAGTCGGCCCTGATGGAGGTCGGCAATGTCCTGATCTCGTCCTTCGGGGACGCGTCTGCAGAGCTGCTTGGTATCACAATGCTCCCTTCTACACCGGTATACAAAAACGATATGGCCAGAAACTTGATCAGTGAGATCGTTACTGACTTGAGTAAAACGACTAGAGATGCCATCTTATTTAAGACAGCGCTCACCAATGAGTCGAGTAACGTGAGCGGATATCTGCTGCTCCTACCGGAGCCACAGACACTGGATAATATGCTGCGGCTGCTCGGGGCTAAAGCGAATGGCTGAACAAGAGGTACATGTGGGCATGGGAGATCTGGTGGTCTCCCGAAACAGCGGCATCCTTACGATCATCGGCTTGGGATCATGTGTAGGGGTCGCCTTATACTACTCCAAGGGCAAGATCGGTGGGCTATCCCATGTCATGCTATCTAACAGCACTAAATCTCGACCTAGCGCAAACATGGATAAATACGCTGATATAGGGCTGCCCAAAATGCTCCTCGCCATGCAAAAAATAGGAGCGGAGCCTCAGTCAATGACCGCCAGGCTTATCGGCGGAGCCAATATGTTCAAATCCTCGGCGGGCGTCTCGGTAGGCGGGTTTAATATTGGGGAGAACAATGTTACAGCGTGCCGCGAATTCTGTAAAACGCAAAAGATCCGGATTACCGGTGAAGAAGTCCTTGGCAATAAGGGCCGAACCATGCGCTTTGACCTTAATACTGGAAAAATATCGGTTCGTTACGTAGATGGCACTATCCTTGAACTTTGATATATTCCGCATTATAGTTATTCTCAAAACTGATTGTTTAGGTATGGTTTTCCGATTTCTCAGATGTCAGGTGACTATACAGCATACGCTAATCTGCTCCGGAATATAGTTCCAAAGATAACATAGATGCTTAGTTAAAAACTGATTATTTGGAAGTATTTTCCTATCAGAAAACTTGTGTTTACCTGTGTTATCTGTGGAAACCAGTATCCTATGTTTGTTATGGCGGTTATGCACGCGATGGTGGTAGTGCGATCTCGCCCTTTTCATGCCACCCTACGGTAGAATGATACTATGGAAAGTCAAAGCTCAGTAAGGTGCTACACTACACATATGAACACTATGTTTGGTATCATACCAAAATTTTATATTCTATGGTACTGTACTAGCAACTATGAAGGACATTGATGGTCGGGAGCTGAGTCCGAAGAGGAATGAGCTGCTCAAGTTCCTGCTGGATCAGGATAAAGTAGTAAAAACCACCGATCTCGCGGACCATTTCGGTGTTGATCCATCGACGATCACTAAGATGGTCTGCGAGCTTGCCACCACGGGGCTGATAGAGCACGTGCCTTACCACGGTGTTGGGCTTACCCAGAGCGGCCGGGAATACGCCGGGTTCTTGGTTCGTAGACATCGTATACTGAGCCTGATGCTGTCCCACTATGGGCTATCCCATAATGAGGCGTGCGCTGCGGCGGCAAATTTTGAGAGTTATGTCAGCAAGGAGACGATCGACCATATCTGTGCGTCGCTGGGCCATCCGACCATGAGCGGATGCGGTAGGATCATGCATGATATCTGCTGTTGCTGCCCCGCGGATGAGGAGTGAAGAGGAACTAACGATGGGCACCATCTCCGGACATATCCCTGATCTGGACCTGATCACTTATTATAGCGAGAATAACAGGACGTTCTTCGCCAAGGTCAGTCCATGGACCAAGGCGGCCATGCTGATTATCATCGTCCTGTTTATCACGCTGATCAAAAGCATGGCGTTACTGGCCGTGCTCTACGTATCTGTGCTCCTGGTTTATGCTGCAGCCGAACTGCCGCTGAAGAGGCTGTTAGCATGGTATGCGCTTCCGTTATTGTTCGTCCTGTCGCTGGTTCTGCTGATGATATGGAATGTGCCCGGTAGGTCCATCATCAGCTTCGGAATCGCCGGCCAGGGCGTTACCCTGACTGACAATGGCGTGTTGCTGGTGGTCAATCTCCTGATAAAAGCGCTGATATCGGTGACATTTTCCCTGTTCTTCCTTATGACCACAAAGTACAACCATTTCTCCGCCATGATCTACAGGACTTTTCCGTCGCCGATCGACCAGATCTTTCTCATGTCCTACCGGTTCATCTTTATCACGCTAAAGATGATCGATGCTATGCTTAAATCGCTAAGATCCAGGGGCAGTGGCTTGATCTCCAGTGTTTCTCGGCAAAGCCGTTTGTTTGCTGAGGTTTTTGCACTTGTCTTTATCCGGTCGTATGATCGGGCGGAGCGGGTCAATAAGGCCATGGAGAGCCGCGGCTTTAGCGGAAAATATACAGCTGCCACACAGTTACCGCCGATGAAGCTGGCTGATTGTGGTTTTGTTAGTCTGTCAGCGGCGCTGACCGCTTATATTGCCTGGAGGGGGCTGTAAATGATGCTGAAAAAATATGCCGGCGGAGCGACGACAGCCTGTCTAAAAACGGGCGGCGAGATCGTCCATGTCGATTGCGTAAGTCATACGTACCCTGACGGGAGCGTGGGCATCCACCATATGTGTTTTCATGTGGTTCCTGGGGAGATCGTCGGTCTGTGCGGGGCGAATGGCTCTGGGAAGTCGACGTTGATCGAGCACCTTAACGGGCTTCTTGAGCCGACAGAAGGCAGCATTACAGTCCTTGGGACCGATATGAAGGGCAGACGGAGGGAGATCTGGAAGGAAGTAGGGATTGTGTTCCAGCGGTCCGACGATCAGTTATTTGCCCCGACCGTTATGGACGACGTGATGTTCGGTCCGATCAACTTAGGTAAGACCGCTGCTGAAGCCAGAAAAGCGGCGGAGGACGCGTTGAGCGCTGTCGGTGCCCTTCATCTGTCACAAAAGATGCCGAACTACCTGTCCGGTGGGCAGAAGCGGCTGGTCTGTATAGCAGGCGTCCTGGCCATGAAGCCTCGGATGATCGCCATGGACGAGCCTACCTCGGACCTAGACCCGCAGCATGCGGATCTGGTCGAGCAGATTATCAAGGATCTCAGGGATAAGTACGGCATCAGCGTGGTCATAGCGACCCACGACATGGATTTGGCCGCGAGGCTATGCGATCGCATCTGCGTGGTCAGGGGCGGTTCCATTATAGCCGAAGGGACGCCGGCCGACGTGTTTTATGATGAAAGCATGCTGAAGGAATCAGGACTGAAAAAGCTGCGTGTGGCGGAGACATACGAGGCGATCTGCAGGGTTGCAGGCGTATCACCGTGCAGCAGGCCGATTACTCCGGAGGATCTGGCTCGATGCGTGGAGACGATGATGAAAGGGAGGTCCTATGAAGGTTTGGGGCGCACCCAAAATAATTAGTATAAATATTATAGAGTGGAAATAAATGGCGCATATACATCTAGAGGACGGGACATTTACGCTGCTCTGGGTAATCATCTGGTGGGCGGTAGCATTATCGCTGATCACGATCAGCCTGATCTGGCTGCGGAAGGTAAAAAAGGCCGATAACCGCACGATCACGATAGCAGCGATGTGTACCGCAGCCTCATTCGCGGTCTTTCAGATCGAGATCCCGGTTTTCGGAGGCGTCCATCTTAACCTGACACCACTAATTGGAATCCTGATCGGACCCGCGCTGGGCGGAATCGTGGCCCTGATCGTCAACATCTTTTCCGCGGCCATCGGCCATGGTGGCTGGGGATTGGTCGGCGCCAACCTAGTCATCAACCTGTCTGAGATCTTCACAGGATATTACGTATATCGGACCCTGGAACGGGTAATCAAAGCAGGAACGCTGGCCAGCGCCGGAATTGCCACGCTTCTAGGACTTCTGGTCGGTAACATGATCATGATCGCCATCATCATGGTTTCCGGCATCCAAGGAGCGAACAATGATCCCGGGAGCATGCTCTACGGGCTGTCGCTGCTCGCAGCGATCAATATGGGCGTGGCAGTGATCGAAGCATTGATCACAGGATACATAGTCACATATATCAAAAAAATTCGGCCTGATATGATCCAGGGGGCGAAACCGTGAAGATAGGGGAAAAGAACTGGATGCTGATCTTCCTCGTCGTGATCCTGCTGGCCGTAGCTACCAGCGCCGCTGCATATATGATCACCGGTAATAAGGGCATTGAAGAAAGGTTCTCCAGTGCAACAGGGCTGAACGCCGGTGGAGAGAATGAAAAAGGGGATAGCGGAAGTTTGTTAGGGTTCAGGATTGAGGGCAATATCCTCTTATATATGACGATACTGGCCATACTGGGAGCTGCCTGTGTCATTATCTACCTGAAGTTCAAGCTTTGAGCCTCCCTCGATTTCATCGCGCCGGTTTTTCACCGACCCAGGTTATCTCAGTTGTCTTCCGTCATCCTTTAGATCTTCTTATTTCCCATTACCCCCTCTAGTGACTCCGGCTCCTTGAGCCCGTGCCCGGTGATAAGCGCCGCTACCCTCGCATCTTTCTCGACGATGCCTGCATTATACGCCTTGATCAGCCCGGCTGTGGCCAGAGCGCCTGACAGCTCGGCGAAAATGCCCTCTTTCTTAGCAAGCATGCTCCTGGCCCTGATTCCTTCCTCATCCGTAACAGCGGTCGCCCACCCCCCGGACTCCCTCAGAGCCCGCAGGGCCCAGGTACCGTCCAGCGGGTCGCCGCAGGCCACGGCATCCATAAGTGTATGCGGTGTAACCGGAGTGATGTCGTCCCACCCCTCTTCGAACGATTTTGCCACCGTATTGCAGCCGGCGGCCTGTACACCGATGATTTTCGGCAGCCGTCGCAACAGTCCGGCGATTTGCAGCTCCTTCAACCCCTTCCAGATGCCGTGGACCAGGGTACCGTTGCCGATAGGACAGACTAAGTAGTCGATCTCGCCGTTCATCTGGTCCACGGTTTCCAGACCGACAGATTTCTCGCCCTCGCCCCGGTATGGGTAGTCCCCGGCCAAGTACCTGCCGTGCTCGTCGTACTCCCGCTTGGCGGTCAACATAGCCTCGGTGTAATCGCCCTCCACCCGAACGATCTTGGCCCCGTGAGCCAGCATCTGCAGCAACTTGATTTTTGCCGTGTCATGAGGCACATAGATGGTGCAGAAGAGCCCTCCTCTGGCGCTGTAGGCGGCCACACTGGCGCCCATATTGCCAGTGGACGCGCAAACGATCTCGTTTTTGCAGCCCTCATGGATGCATAAATAGTGATAGGCATGAGAGATCTCGACCGTAGAACCCCGATCCTTGAAGGACCCGGTAGGGTTCATGCTCTCCAGCTTGAAAAACAGCTCGCCAGCTCTTAACCCCTGGGCGATATTTCGCGATCGGATCAGCTGCGTTCCGCCTTCCCCCATGGAGATGATGCTGCCCGGATCGAGGTCCGGGTAGAACTCCAGGTACCTCCAATGGTCGAATGGTCTGCGCCGTAGCATATCCCATGTGATTCCCTGTATCGTACGATAGTCGTAGACCAGCTCGAGGCTATCCCCGCACTCGCAGCGATACCGGATTTCTGTAGAGGGGTAGGTCCTATTGCAGCGGGCGCACTGGAGGTACTTCACTTGCATAAAAAGAAGAGGGTGCTTCTGTATTACAAATGTTTCTCGTCTGTCAGTGTGATCTCAGGCCGCATGTATACCCGTTCCATGCTATTGACGGGCTTGAACGCGGTCTTCGACTCGCCCACCAGCGTCTCGGTACGGCCGATGATCAGGTAGCCGCCTGGGAGCAGCGAATTGTAGAACTCCATGAGAAGCTTGGCTTTCTGCTCATCAGAGAAGTAGATCATCACGTTGCGGCACAGGATCAAATCGAAGAACGTTCCGAGCTTGCCTCCCTTGATCAAATCAAAGGCCCTGAAGGCCACGTTGCTCTTGACTTCGTCCTTGACCGAGATTTTTCCATCCGGCATCGTTGTCGTGTATTTATTCATGTAGGTTCGATCGACGTTTTTGAGGGAGGACGGATTGTATATGCCCTGTCTGGCTTTTACCATGCACGCTTCATCGATGTCGGTAGCATATAACTTGATCAGGAGGTTGTTATAGTCTCTTCCGAGCACTTCGTGTAAGACCATCGAGATGGAGTAGACCTCTTCGCCGCAGGCGCAGCCTGCGCTCCATACGTGGAGATTTCTCCTGCCTGACCTCTTTTTCTTCTCAACGATATCCGGTATTACCTGCTTAGAGATTACATTGTAAACTTCGATATCGCGGAAAAACTCTGATACGTTGATGGTGAAAGCATCGACGACTTTTTCATACTCGTTGGGCGCCGTATCCAGGATGGATAGGTACTCCTGATATTTAGATACGTTAAAAAACTTCATTCTGGTAGACAGGCGCCGTGTTATATAGCTGTCTTTATACTGGCCAAGATCAATGCCAGTATGATCTTTGACCCGCTTGATGAGCAGGCGCAGATCCGGATCGCTGATCTCTTGCATGGATGAAGGTTGAGCATCGATCATATATAAATGTTGTTTGACATGGCGTCACAGCTTGCCGATTTTTTCAAATTTGAAATTACAGAAATGATATCGTGCGCGGAAGATCCTGGTGCCAACTCGATTACCCTCAAACTCCGCGACGCCGGCGGGAAAAGCCTTAAGCCATCAAAAACAACGACTTATGCATGAGAAACGGCGATTTCCTCACCGGGACCATTGGAATGATCAACAGCTCATGCGACCTAGCCGGCATCGATGATCGGCACCGGCGTGTGTTGACCAGCATCTCCCGAAAGCTCACGGTAGATTACCCGGTACGCCTCGATAACGGCACGACCACCATGATCAGAGGCTACCGTTTCCAGCATAACAATGCCCGGGGACCGTACAAGGGCGGCATCCGCATCGCACCCGGCATAGTCGATAGTGAGGTGGCAGCGCTGTCGATGCTGATGTCATTAAAGTCGGCGGTTCTGAGCATCCCTTACGGCGGCGCCAAGGGCGGCATCGTCGCAAATACTTCAACGCTGTCCAGCGCCGAACTCGAGAAGGTCTGCCGGGGATACATAAGGGCAATCCGGCCCATAATCGGGCCAAACACGGACATACCTGCTCCGGATATGAACGTTTCCGAAGAGTGTATCGGGTGGATGCTGGACGAGTACGAGCGGATGGTGGGTTACCACGCTCCTCAGGTGATCACAGGAAAGCCAATGGTGCTGGGCGGAAGCAGAGGCCGTTCATCCGCCGTCGCCTGGGGCGGTATGTTCATCATGGAAGAGGTAGAGCGCAGGCTCAAGAACCATAACAAGGCCTTCGCAGTGCAGGGTTTCGGTAACGTTGGAGGCAACCTGGCCAAGATCCTGTACGGGCGGAATAAAAATGTCCGGGCTGTCAGCGATTCTACCGGCGGCACCTTCAGGGAGGACGGGCTGGATATCACGGCCCTGGCCAAACATAAGGAAAAGACCGGTTCAGTTACCGGGTTCCCGGGAGGCACGGACATTTCCAACGAGGACCTGCTCGGCCTGGACGTGGATGTACTGGTGCCGGCAGCATTGGAGAATCAGATAAGCGAAAAAAATGCCGATGCGATCAGCGCGAAAGTCCTGCTATGTCTGGCAAACGGCCCCATCAACCAGAAAGGTAGCGAAATGCTGGCAGCTCGGGATATCCTGGTTGTACCCGATATCCTTGCCAACGGCGGGGGCGTTATCGTTAGCTATCTTGAATGGGCACAGGGCAGGGAAGGCTTTTCCTGGCGCGGCTCAGAAGTGTCTCTGCGTCTCAAGGAAGTCATGAAAAGCGCGTTTAAGGATGTGTACGACACCGCTCGGGAATACGATAAAGACATGTATACCGCGGCTTACATCCTCGGAGTGAACCATATCGTCACTGCTATGAAGGCACGGTCGATCTAAGTATTACGCTTTGGTCATAAATGCTGTATAATGCCCAGTAAGGATAATGGAATTAGTGCCATTAGGGTTATTGATGGTATCTTCGTGTAGTTTGTGGTTTGGCCGTGAGCTTAGGGCCGCTCGAGCAATTAGCGTACCTCTAAAAAATGGTTTTGCGTTTTCGTGCTACCCTACGAGAACATTAAGAGGGGAACGCCAAAACCCAGAAGCAACCACAATGCATATGCGGGAGTATTGCTGCTGAGTCGAGTCTGAGCCTGATTCGATGCTGACAAAGTTCCTGCAGGTCAACCCGTCAGATCATCGTAGTATTTTATACAGAAATGTGTGGCGCAGACCTCAGGCTTAGCATCGTGGATGCCGCAATAGCACTTACCATCCAGTTCGTAAGTGAACGGGCACTCCGAAACACGGCTGCCATCAGGGTTAACCCACAGCTTTCCGCCGGCGACCTCGCCGCTCCCGCCGAATTCGACACCGACGCATGCCAGAATATCCTCACGGCCGTCTAGTCTCCACCGGGCGATATCGAGCTGCGAAGCCTCCAGCCTCATCCCGTATTTCCTGCAGCATGCGCCGCACATGGTACAACCGGACATGGTGTACACCTGGCGCCCTCTGATGAAAAGCATATTGGTAAGATGTCGCCTGACGCTAGAGAACGCCACCTGGCAGTGACCACTCCCAAGTATAGAGCCGGCGGCCTTTCTCCAACCCACGGTCCATTATCGTAAAAGTACGCTCCGAACGTTATATGATCGATCCTGGAAGCTGAACTCCAGTGCTGGAACCCGGAATGAATCTCAACAGGTGGTTGATGGCAAAGCTGAGGGCGTAGACCAGTACCCTGGACTGCTGTGCATTCAGGCTCACATTCCGGTTCATGATATGTGCAGTGGAGTTTTTCTCCTTTTCCATGAGGTTATTTAGCACCAGCTCAACATCGTTCAGATCTGCGAATACCTGCTTATGCCTCTCCATTATCATGTTCCGAAGGCCTTCTGTCTGCCCTTTACCCACTTTGCTCAGATCGTCTAGTTGCTGCATGTTGTCCCTGACGATCTCCCTGACTAGCCGTATATTGGAAATGGCGAAGATGATGTCGATCATTTCCACAGGTGCCGCAGCAGGGCTGGAGAAGGTATGGTCTCGGCTTCCAGATGGTACATCGGCGCCACTCATATTGTTCACCGGAATCCTGTAGGTAGGGTACGGTTAAAACCCCGCGGCAAACTTTCCACGAACGATTACAGGAACCGGTCCCTGACGTCAGCGTCTGTATGTGAGAACTTACGGGTGAGATGCTAAACGATTATTCGCATATCGCGGAGGACACAGATCAGTATACCGATTTCGTCGGGCCTGACACTAAGGAAGTGGCGGGGCAGGTTCCACAACTACGGACATGCCGGCCCCTACATGAGGATCGTGTTGATCTCCCGGATTATCCGGTAAGAAATGTAGAGGCACGCGATTATACCAGCGATGAAGACCGTCTCTGTGATCGCTTGGCTGACCGGTTCATGGCCCGACTGCAGATAGGCGTAGAACCATAATGCCAGTGATATCGATGATAGCAATGAATAAGTATTGATGGGCATACACTTATCACTGAAACATATGTTTATTTGGTATTTAATGATTTTATTACAATTTTTTAATTACAATATCAAATGAACTTGGGCTGTCGGATACTTTATCGGTTCGATGGACGACGCCCAAGCGACTTCATAGCCGCTGAATTCAACCCTTAACGCGGCCACTGCCTTAAAAAGCCTCATAGACCGCAACTGTAGTGTATTCCTCTTTATCCATAGGTATATGATGTTTATTCATTAAGAATTATCATGTAATTTCACCATAGATGGCTTCGACAGTGGTCGAACATAATAGAAATCCCCCACCACCCTTGAAGGGTTTCGCGAATATACACGGATAACAAGTATTTATTTGATCATACTGAAACTATTGTCGGGTATGTATCGACAGAGAGATATAACGGACTCGATAGCGGTTGTATCGCTTATATTCCTGATTTCAGCGACCTTCGTAGCTGGAATCCTGAGCTTGCTCGGGGTGTCGATGCCAGAAACGACGGTAACAATGAACGGCACGCTTAACACTTCGGTGCTGTACGGGTTGACCCATACCCACTACGGGATCGATTTCAAACACATGGACCCGGTCACAAAGATCCTTTTCGGAGCGGTTTCAGGCCTAGTAATGTTCCTATTGCTCACGATGGGATGGGTATATATGTACAGGCGCAATGACAGATCGAATAGATGAGTATCACTCCAATACCCCCGATAATGTCAGCTTGTTCGAACGAAATTATTAAAATTTCGTCTTTTTTTACAGTATAATCTACGGTAAAGCGTAGTTATATATACTATGCAGAATATTATTGTCATGCAGTTCATCTGCACGAGTTATTAAAATGAGAGACAGTGGATTTAGGGGGCCCCGGAGAAACTTCGGCGGTCCAAGAGAAATGCATAAGACAACTTGTTCTGACTGCGGAAAAGAATGCGAAGTACCCTTTAAGCCCGCGGAGGGCCGCCCGGTATATTGCCAGGATTGCCTTCCCAAGCATAGGAAGCCCCGATTCTAAAATTCCAAAAAGTTCAAGTCAAGTAAGTTTACAGGATACGAAGGGGCGACTCTTCGTACTATTATTTATTGAAACGCTTTTGATGCTTCTTTCTTATACAGCTACAAGTCCCTATGGAGATCTAATCCTCAAGAGATACCTCTCCATAAGGTTCATGCCTTCTTTGATGTTATCAAGGCTATTCGAGTACGAGAAGCGTAAATAGCCTTCTGCCCCATCCCCAAAGTCGATGCCCGGGGTCACCGCCACACCTGCTTCCTCCAGGATCGACCGGCTCAACTCAAGGGAGTTCGAGCCAAACTCCTTCGCGTTCGCCAGAATATAGTATGCCCCTTCAGGCTCGCGCTTGATCCCAAACCCCATGTTCCTGAGCCTTTTTACCATGTACTTTCTTCGTTGATCGTACTCCGCAACCATGCCCTTGATATGATCCTGCGGGCCGGTGAGAGCAGCAACCCCCGCGTGCTGCACGAAGCTGTTAGCGCATATAAACAGGTTCTGCTGAGCCTTCTGCAGCGGTCGGACGCAGTCGAGTGGCGCGATCAGATACCCGAGCCTCCACCCGGTCATTGAATACAATTTAGAGAAGCCGTTCAGGACGAATGCATTATCCGAATACTCCAGTATGGAGTGATCGCATCCCTTGTACACCAGTCCCTGATAGATCTCGTCCGAAATGATGGGCAGGCCCCCGGCTGCTTCGCAGATGCCCCGATAATCCTCAGGCTCCAACACCCTGCCCGTCGGGTTGCAGGGAGAGTTGACCAAGATCGCCCGGGTACCAGGTGAAATGGCCTCAGCGATATGACCCGGAGACATATCAAAGCCGCTGTCCTCGTAGGTATATACGAATTTCGGCTTCCCTCCAGCACACTTAACAAAGTTAGGGTAGCAGGCGTAATGGGGGTTCGACATGATCACCTCGCTGCCATGCTCGAGCAGCCCGATGAACAACAGCAGCAACGCCGGGCTGGTCCCAGAAGCGATGATCACCTGGTCTTGGCGTACATCAAGCCCAAACCTCCGGTTATAGTATTCGGCCACAGCCCGACGGAGCTCGGGCAGGCCAAGGCTATGGGTATACCTAGTTTCACCAGCACGCATAGCTTCGTTCCCAGCCTCGCAGATGTGGGGAGGCGTGGGAAAATCGGGCTCTCCAACTTCAAGGTGTATGATCTTCCGACCCGAATTCTCCAGCTCCTGTGCCCGCTCCAGCACGTCCATGACGATAAATGGAGGGAGATCCCTGACTTTGTCCGATATCCTGACCATGGTCGCTCCGCGTGTTAAACTTACAGGTTAGTATGGATACGGTACGAATGATTAAATATTCACTTGGTCATGGATCATCAACTGAATGTTGTGAAAAAGATTGCGTCAAGACTCATGAAGGATTACAATCGCTATGCTATGCCGGAATACAGATTGCCCATATCCAGACCCTCGTGGATACTATACGGTGGCAGTTTGTGGTTTGACCGTGAGCTTAGAGCCGTTCGAACAATTAGTATACCTCTAAAGTGTTTTGTGCTTTCATAACACCCTACAGGGACCCCCAGGAAAGGAGGGGCGTGCCCCAATTTTGCTATAAAATTGTAGGTCGATCCAGGAGCATTGGAGAGGCCAACTGGAATTTTATAGCAAAATTGGGACATGCCCGAAGGAGGAACCCATCCATCTTTAAATTTTATGGAGTCGCGTGCAGATGGTTGACCGGTTCGCACAGGTCGTGATCGAACTTAAACATCTCGGCCCGGCACTGCTCAAGCAATGAAATCATCTTATCAGGGCTATGAATCTCGTATGCTTTAGTGCATGACATGCCCGTGCACTTTTTGATAGCGATACAAACCCGCTCCGGCCGCTGCGACCCGCAAGAATCGAGCTTTTCCATGTAAATGGCCACCAGCCCAATAAACTTATAGTACGCGTCAATGTTATGTGCGTGGATGGTCTCGAGTTCCTCAAAAGTACGTGTGATCATACCTAAGATGACGTAGGTGTAAGTGAGCCTTGCGCAGAAGGACTGATCGTTGTTATCCAGATAGTATTTCATCAGACGCTCATACTGCTCTTTTACCCGCGAATACAGGCTCTCGCATTCCATATTGTTGCCACCTGAGTAAGTCTTCACAGAATTAGGCTATATACTTTCCATACAAATTAAATGCTATTCAGGCATATGCACGGCAAAAAATCGTCGTAAAGGTTCGAATGGATCATGTATAGGCAGGACGGTATAGATAGATAAAAGTTGCCTTTCTAACTTTGCTGTATTACCCTGCCGTCCGGGGCTGACATATATATCAGAATTGCTGCGTTAAACTCGAGGTAGCTTCCGATCGCCATTCCCGTCATCCCAATGTTATTTCCCATGGACCTGAGCCATAAACCAGAGACGAGAAAGCATATACTAGAAAGTAGAAGCAGTGCGACAATATGACTGGGACTTTTCGTGAGCATATTCGGCATAAACGATTGCAATAGAGTCATTTGATCATCGAGAATATATAATTAATCCCGAGATTGGGCTGGAGGGCCAGCCGACATGAAGACAGCAAAATGGGCCTATAATGGATCAGATACGTAGGCCGCGCCTGTTCGCCTGAGAAACTGACTGCCATCTAAAACTTCTTTCCCCGAACCCGGTCGATATCGAACACAGCAGTTTTCGCCACGTGCATGACGGCAAAGGTACCGGCCTGGATGGGATCGGTGACCACGAGATCGGCGACATCCGGGACGCTGCCCGCCATGTTGAGCGAGATGACAGGCATGCCCTCATCGTGCAGCTTCTGCACTTCCTCGGAGATCCGTCCGCCCATGATTGACCCGGCAAGAACTAATATCTGCGCCCTATGGAGCCGCTTCACCGCCTCGACGGCGTCGGCCAGGTTGTCCTCGCCCACCAGGGGGATCGTGTCCACGCTGATGCGCTCGCCCCTGAGGTTATGTCGGTCCGCCTCGTTGATGGCACCTACAGCGACCTGTGCCACCTGAGCACCGCCACCGATGATAATGACACGGGAACCGAAGATGCGCTCCATGGGCGCATGGATGGATACGCTCTCGACGACGCTCATTTTCTCCAAGGCGACGACAAGATCATCGATATCCTTGACGTTCTCAACTTCGATGTACAGCGACGATTTTCCCTCGTTCTGACCTTTATCGATGATAAACTGCTGGGTATAGGTGATATTACCTCCATGCTTGGCGACCATGCCCGCGATGTCCCTGAGGACTCCGGGCTTGTCCTTGCACAGCATAGTCATGGCTGACTTGCCAGAAATCGACGCGCTTCGGGAGAAGATGAGATCGTAGTCGTTGAAGTAGTTATCTATATAGAGGACCTTCTCGGTTTTAACGACCTTCAACTCCCAGCCTTCCTTATCGTAGACATCAAGGGTCCACCCCTTAGACCCGGGCTCCACGTCCTCCAGCAGGTCGTTCATCTGTGACGATGGGAGCACGATGACGTGCCCAGAATCCTCGCATATTAACACCAGGTGCTTGATACTCAGGTTGTTTAGAAATTCAGCTGGGATGGAGAAATAAAAGTGGCCGTCCTTGCTTTTACTATAGCGCAGAATCAGCAGGTATTGGCCGTCGACCCTGTAGACATGCTGCAGACCCGAGAGGAAATACTCCTTTAGCTCGACGTTCTTCTCGATAATATCGATGACAGCCTCGACCGCCGTCTTCATCTCCGGTGAGTTATACCTATAGCCCATCTTGCTCATCAGTCATATAGGTTATTCACATATTTTAAAGTCTTGCATCGCCTAAACAGGACCATCTGCAGGCGATCGTAGTAGATTTGGCCGTGGAATAAAGGCCAGTTTAGGATGACCGGGCCAGGATGACGAATCCCTAGGATAAGTTAGTCGGGGAAGGACGGATGTCTCAGAGGGCCTGTTTCTCCAGAGCAGCGAAGTCCACCGGTGGCCGGAAGACGCCCGATTCGGTGATAATGGCAGTTACGTTCTCCATCGGCGTGGCATCGAAGGCAGGATTCAGAATGGGAATGCCCACAGGGGCGAGCAGCCGATCGCCGCATCGGCGCAACTCTTCTGGGTTTCGCTGTTCGATTGTCACGTCCTGCGCTTTTCTGGTAAAATCGAAGGTGGATAGCGGTGCGGCCACATAGAAAGGGATCTTATGCGATTTTGCCAGCACCGATAGCGTATACGTGCCGATCTTATTGAATACTGCATCCTCGACGATGCGATCTGCACCTACGATCACCGAATTCACCATGCCTTTGCGCATGATATGCCCAGCCATACCATCAGAGATCAGGGCCACCGGAATTTTGTCTTCGGCGAGTTCCCACGCGGTGATGCGGCTACCCTGATTTAGCGGCCTAGTCTCGCAGGTGATGACGCTGATCTTTTTGCCAACGGCCACGGCCGAACGTACGACTCCAAGGGCGGTGCCCCAGTCGACACAGGCCAGACGGCCTGCATTACAATGGGTGAGCACTGTATCGCCGTCGTCCAGCAGCTTGGCCCCATGCCCGCCGATCGCCCTGCAGCCCGCGACATCTTCTTCTGCCAGCGCTTTAGCCTCCTGCAATGCACGAACTGCGATCTCTTCCAGATCCCTGCCAGTGAGCGCCTTTCCCAGCACCCGCTCCACGCCCCATGCGAGGTTGACGGCTGTGGGCCTGGTTTTCTTCAGTAGCTCGCTGCCCGCCTTCAGCTCTATGACGAAATTTGAAAGTGCCGTCGGTGGAACAGTACGCGTCAGCAGCGCCACCCCGAAGCCTCCCGCAGCCCCCAAGGCAGGCGCACCCCTGACCCGCAGGCTAGAAATCGCCTCCATCAGACTCGCGGGGTCCCGGATATCCAGCATTACCAGCCTGGCAGGCAGAGCGGTCTGATCGATGATCGTAATGCAACTTTTGGCATCATCCCAGTCTATCGTTCGCATCAGAGATAAATTGTAAGGTACGGAATAAAAAGGTTTGGCCAGCTGAAAAATTCAGGCCATTTTTTATTTTTGCAGAAGCAATCAGATGCTAGCAATGAGGCCATATTATGTAGCCCAGATTGCGAAGGATGTGTACTGGACAGGCAGCAAGGACTGGGACCGGCGACTGTTCGACGCGCTGATCCCGCTGCCGCAGGGAACGTCGTATAACTCGTACCTGGTTCTGGGCAGTGAAAAGACAGCGCTCATCGATACCGTAAACCCGGGATTCAGCGATGAACTATGCGAGAAGATCAACTGCGTCGGGGACGTCTCCAGGATCGACTATCTAATAATGAACCACGCGGAACCGGATCATGCGAGCGCCGTTCCAGTCATCATGAAGATCAGCGAACACGCGGTGCTCATCGCCACTAGAAAAGGCGCTGAGATGGCACAACTGTACTTTAAAGTGCCTAAAGACCGGATCAAAGTGGTGGGCGACGGGGATAGCCTCGATCTCGGGGGCAAGACGCTGCACTTTATCGAAGCGCCCTGGCTACACTGGCCCGAGACGATGTTCACATACCTCACGGAGGACCGAATATTATTTTCATGCGATTACTTCGGGGCCCATACAGCCGCGGGCCTGTATGACGACGAGGTACAGGACCTGATACCACTGGCGCAGCGGTACTTTGGGGAGATCATGATGCCGTACAGGCGCATGGGTGCGAAAGGCTTGGAAAAGATCAGAGGGCTGGACATTGGTATAATCGCTCCTGCCCATGGACCTGTCTACCGAGATCCCCGACGAATTCTGGACGAATACGACCGCTGGACCGCCGGCGAGACCAAGGCGAAGGCAGTCATCGTATATACTAGCATGTGGGGGTCAACCAAACGCATGGCGGATGCCTTATACCAGATCCTATCCCGGGAAGGGATCGAGGTTCGGATATTCAACCTGCCCTATTCCGATATGGGGGACATAGCTCGGGAGCTGGTCGACGCTAGGGCGATCGTGCTGGGCTCGCCCACGGTGATCGGGGGCCTGCATCCGCTATCCGCCCATGCGGCGAGTTTGGTAAAGGTGCTCAAGCCTCCGGCAAGGTACGCCGCGTTCATCGGGTCATATGGCTGGGGTGGCGGCGCAAAAAGAGAAGCGCAGGAGCTGCTCGGCCCTCCGATGAAAATCGAAATTATCGAGGCCGTCGAGGTCCGCGGGCCTGCCAATGATGAAGTGATCCGGGAGGTGGAGGAGCTCGGCCATCTGCTGGCACGAAAGATCAGGGGCGACGCAACCCCTATAGCTACGACTTCAGCCGTAGCTTAAGCAATTTATATATTGACATCCCGCAAACGATCATATGGCTGACTAGTATGATGGACCGGGATATAGGCAGAAGGAGCTTCCTCAAGGCTGCAGGGACCGTCTCGGCGTTCCTGGCGGGATCGAGCGTGCTGGGATGTATAGATAATACGGAGCCATCGCGCGGAACCAATATGACTTATACAATTTCGGGCAGTGTAAACGCTAAATTTGCAGAATTCGTGCCCATGCCAGTCAACGTCACCCCTGCTACAGTCGCGTATACAGTTTCCGATGTCTCGACTGTCGCCGGCATCGAACAGGCCGGCCTAACCGATGCTGCAAAGGCATTGCTAGCCAAAAACCTCTTTGTGGCGCGCCCTTCCAGCTACGATCAGATTTATGAGATCTATAGCTCGGGCAAGAAGCAGGGCTTTCCAGTTATCGTAACCTCGGATGCCGTACTCCACACGTATCATATCCTATTCGACGGTACCCTGAGAGTTCTAGAGGTGGGGAAGTTCAGCCCGGCGATCATCGAGATGACGGGCCTGCTTCTCAAAGAGTCCGTCTCGCAGCTGGACTCGGGATTGTCTGAGCTTCGGAGCCTATGCACGAAGAACGTAGCGTTTTTTGCCGTCGCCCAGAACCTCCTTACCGGCTCGTGGGATGGCGTATCTGCTGAGGCGAAAGGCCTGGCGGAATCGGAAATTCGGCTGATTGAGTCCCATGAAGGCGTGGAGATATCACCGATCTTTGGGAGCAAGGAGGATTACAGCCAGTACCTGCCCCGAGGCCACTATACCCGTAACGACACGCTGAAAAAGTACTTTAAGACCATGATGTGGTATGGCCGCATGCCATTCAGCCTCTACAAACAGGGTGCTGCCGGACCCGAGCCCGACCTGGATAACACGAGACGGGCCATCCTGGTGACACTGGCGCTCAAAGACCGGTCGCTGGACCTATGGAAGTCAGTTTATGACCCTACTATATTCTTCGTCGGGGAAACCGACGATCTGTCGATCTATGACTATATGCCTCTGATCAGGGATGTCTACGGCAGCCAAGTTTCACTGGCGGACCTAAAGGACGGCGACAAAGTCAGAACGTTTATCGATAGGGCCGCTGCGCTAAGGGCGCCGAAGATCATCTCGGGCGAGATCGCCGATGACCAGGACAAGAAATTGCTAAAGAGCTTCCGTCTGATGGGACAGCGGTTTATCCCTGACTCGTACATTTTCCAGGGCCTAGTCTACGATAAGGTGGGCACCCAGGCGGATCCAAGGACGTTCCCGATGGGACTAGATGTTATGGGCGTGCTGGGCTCCGCTCGGGCTTATGAGTTGCTGGACAAAACATATCATGAGACGAAATACGAAAACTATGACAAGCAGTTCGACGCGCTCAAGGCCGAGTTTGCCGCGCTTGACGCGGGTATATGGACACAAAACCTGTATTGGTCTTGGCTGTATAGCCTCCTCGCACTGCTGAACGAGAAAGGTCAGGGTTACCCATCATTCATGCAGAGCCAAGCGTGGGTAGACAAAGACCTGAACGCCTCGCTGGGCAGCTGGGCTGAACTACGGCACGACACGATCTTGTACGCCAAGCAGAGCTACACGGTGCTTGCCACAGCCATCATGCCCAGTAGAGATATGAGGGGCTATGTAGAGCCAAACGCGGAGCTTTACGGTCGGCTGGCCTCACTGGCGAAGATGACGATCGATGGGCTAACGTCCAGGAACCTGCTCACCGACGAGTTCTCCCAGAAGCTCAGCAGTCTGCAGTCGCTTCTTATCTCGCTGAAGTCCATCTCGGAAAAAGAGCTTACTGGAACGGCTGCATTATCGGACGATGATTACAGCCTTATCAGGAATATCGGTGATACACTAGAGGACATCACCACATTCTCGGCGGAGACCACGGCGGCAACGGAGAGCGATACGGATAAGAAGATGGCGATGGTTGCAGATGTACACACCGATCTGAATACGGGGCAGGTGCTCGAAGAGGGCGTAGGACGGCCGTATGAGCTGCTGGTCATTGTGCCGATCGAAGGCAAACTCACGCTACTGACTGGCGCTGCGTTCAGCTACTACGAGTTCAAGCAGCCTATAAGCGATCGGCTCACTGACGAGGCGTGGCAGACAATGATCGGGTCGGACAAGCCGCCGCAACCGCCGGAGTGGACGAAGAGCTTCAGCGATAGATGAAAATCCCGATGAGGTGATGTTAAGGCGAATAATTTTTGACTTTCCCTCATTGTCTCCCGGGGGGTATCACGAAAACATAAAACACTTTTCACAGTGTCCTAATTTAGTTTGCATATTAATATCAACTCAGAGTTGACACTGGGTATCTAAATGTTTCATAGGCTAACTAACTCTGCCTGCTTTGTTTCGATAGATACCAGTGTCACCAGAACCGTTTGAAGGATATAGGCTATAGTATTTATGCATATATTGTGGATAGGTATTGCTTATGGTACTAACGATTAAATACATTTCATCGGTAGTTCCTGGGTGCTGTGATATCTCAAGCGCCGATATTTCGGAATTTCTATCTGTCGAGCAGGACGGGTTACGAGGGATACTACCCGAGGTTAATACGATCTTTGTTATTGGACATCATATCCAGTCGTCGCTGGAATGGGCGTGGTTTCCCTTTGAGACGGAAAGAAATAAGACGACCTGTGCTGCGGACTTGCATGCAAAAGCGATCGTTGAAAAAATATCGTATCTTTTAATGAAGAATGGATACAAAAGTGCCATTATCCCGTATCCAGGCCGGTGTGGCATCCAATTTAAAAATATAGCACAAACAACGGGCATTGGCCAAATGGGCGATAGCTTTCTGATATTACACCCAGTTTGGGGTCCTTGGATACATCTACGGGTCATTCTAACGGATGCTAAAATTAAGGGACAAAACAGGACATTGAATAGGGAGATATGCATACATTGTGGGAAATGCGTATCTTCATGCCCGGGTAAAGTGATCGGTGATGGCACCTTTGACGGGCTGCTATGTGACCAGACACAGTTAAAAATGGCGGAAGAAACGGATCATTCCGTATATAATTACAAGTGCGAGATTTGTGTAAGGGCCTGCCCCATAGGCATAAAACCGCCGGAAATCAACATAAAGCAAGGCATTCGCCCGAAACCGATGGCAAAATAATAGATCATGCGTAATCTGTGTTCAAAAAAGCACAGCGTATAGATCGTTTTGCTATCACCTCATCCCCATCTCGGACAGTACATTTTATATGGACAGTTCCTCGTGAACCATACAGACCCGCATTCTTCGACCGCCTCGAACCCGTGCTCGTAGTCGTAGGCGATCTTCTGTGCCGTCTTCAAAATTGATGTTTTAGCTGCCTTGAGGTCGATGGATCTGTGCCTGTCGACAGCATCGATGATCTTCGCTCCATCCTCGCTAAGCTCGAAGGTTCTGGGCTGTTCGGCCTCCAGCAGTTCCAGTCTAGCTCGTCTGGGCACAAGTCCTTTCTCCATCAGCACAGGGTCGCGCTGCAGCGCCAGCATGTACATGGCGATCTGACGATCTATACTATCAGTTGATGATCCTCTGCCGGTCTTATAGTCGATGATCTCTGCATCGCCGTCGTTCCCGCCATCGATCAGATCAATGCGGTCGATCTTTCCCGTAAAATAGAAACCGCCAAGCTCGAAGGAGAACCGGTACTCAGCAGCGATGCTATTATGGATAGAGTTTTTATTGCGTTCCCAGAATACATCCAGGATTCCCGATGCTCGTACTGCGTCGATGCGGGCATATTCGGGCTGTGTTGCTACCTCGTCGGCGATTGTGGTAAGCTGATCTTTTGAGGAGATCTTTTGTGTGACGGCCAGCTCCAGAACCCTGTGTATGTACTGGCCGAAGCCGGCCGGATCATTACCTTCGCTTTTATCCTGCCTAGATGGCATGTTCATAAGTATGGAAAGTTCATATTTTTTGGGGCATTCCTCGTATACTTTCAGGGCTGTTTGGGAAAGCCGGATCTTTCGGGGGTCGAACTCTAGGCCCTGTGGGAGGCCGCTTCCGATGTCCATGAGGATGGCGGCCGCCTCTTCTTCGGCCATGGCAGCTTCGGGGCAGGATAGTCTCGGCGGTCTGCCGCATAGGCGCTGGTATAGGAGCAGGTTGTACAGCGCTAATTCCGGCTCGGCGTCAAGGGAGGAGATCAGAAGCCCTTTCACTTCGTCCTTTTTCCGGTCGAGGTCGTCGCTATCGATGATAATTTCGGCTATTGTTTCTGCCTGATCTTCGATGTATTCTACGTCACGGCTTAGCTTGCCGTTTTCATCATAGCATGCTTCGACCACGAAACGGGAGGGGGCTCCCGGGCTTTCCCCATATGTCCTGGGATAGCAGAGTGTCAGCCGTTCTTTCGCCCTGGTAAATGCCACGTAGGCCAGCCGGCGCTCCTCGCTGATTTTGAACTCCTGCTTTCGTGCCTTCAGCGCTTCTTCGATCTTTTCCGATGGGAGGCTGAATACGTCAGTGTATCGGTCGTTGAACTCGTCGGGAACCATCGGCTCTCTGCCGCCCCCAGCGATCGGAAACCGGCCTTTTGAAAGGTCAATGACGTATACATGCCGATATTCCAGGCCTTTGGCGCTATGACAGGTCCGGAGTATGACGCCTTTTTCCCCGTTATACTGTGGCGGTTCGAGGTCCTCTCCAACCTCGTCCGCTATCCCGATGTACTCGATAAAGCCTTGCAGGTCAGTGCCGTGGAAGTGCTGAAAGTTACAGGCAAGGTCGTACAGCGCCTTTAGATTTCGCAACCCGGCTTTGTCCTTACCCAGATCTTCGTCGCCGGTGTCTCTAGTGAATTCTCGGGATAGCCCGGACAGCTCATATATGTCCAGTAGCAGGTCAGGGAGGGCCTTGTTGGTACATACCCGAAGCTCTTCGATCTTCTCGGCCAGCCTCAACATTTTGGTGCGGGAGCCTGAAGAGATCCCCGCCGAAGGGCTGCTGCCCATGACTACGCCTTGTATGCAGTCTTTCTTCGCGGACTTTGAAAGGATATGGAGGTCGCGGGCTGGGATGCCATAGCGGTAGTGGAGCAGTCGGTACCACATTTGATCGGCGCTGCTGATGGGGTATTCCAGGCTGGCGAGGACATACAGATA
>DATHCY010000064.1:0-10562 GCA_035319305.1 Methanocella sp. | reverse complement strand
TATAATCCTATCACTACAGCCGTGATCAACGGCGCGAAGATCATCCCGGCCTGAGACGTGAACTGGCTAGCAATAGTAAAGTTCATCGCAAGTTTCAACGCAATAGCTAAAACCCAGAAAACACCCCCAATAAGAAAATACTCCATGCCAGAACGCTTTTTCACATACCAGTAGACAATAGCGCCCACGCCTACCGCGATCATCCCAATGTTCGTAACGATATTAAGCCAAATTACCATACTTCAACTCCAGTTTGAATGTTTAGGCTTATGTTTGAGTGTACCCTACGCGCCAGTGGTTTCCGAATATGTTTCGGTTTTGCAGTAAATTTAAAGCCAACCAGATAGTGTCAGAAGGGCTGGGCGGGATTCTACAGAAAGCTTGGGGTACGCCCTGGTTTCCGGTGCCGACGCCAGAGTACCAGACTCTCCAGGTGTTGTTGGTCAGGAGGAAGGTGGACTTATACAGGAACCCGTTATCCCACCCCGAACCACTCTTTTCTAAAACCGGGTTGTCCGGCTCGCTATACCAGGTTATACCGTCTGTCGACCAGTAGAAATACAGAGAATAGTCACCGTTGCCAGGATTGACAGCGCACAACAAATAGTACACTCCATTATAATATTTCACCTCGCCATGCCACGGGGTGGAACGTGCCGGCATCGATAAATTGGACATGGTAACACATTTGAAGTGGACACCGTCTGCAGACGTATAATACTTGAGAGAATGCGACGAGTTATTCTGGTTGAACGCCCACGCCTGCCACCCAGTCCCGTTATACAGGACCGTCTGGCTGAGTATCCACGTCAAATCCGTCTGGACCGGGGTGGTCCAGTGGACGCCGTCGGTGGTCGTCGTATAGTTGATGTACACAGTCTTCGGACGGATTGAATCATCACCATACCGGTAGAACAGGTACAAAGTGTTTCCGATGAGTTGGATGGACGGGTCCGAGTTAAAACCTATAGCCGGCTCTGGTATGATTGGGTCCGGCTCGCCCGGGAGTTTCACCCAGTTGTACCCATCATTAGAAACCCGCAGAGAAGGATTCTCAGTACGCGAATCACCCATATAAAACGGCGTGAAAGACATGATGTAATGATAACCATTCCAACCCTCAGCACTATAAATAATACATGGATGAGTCAACTCAGTATCGTCACTCCAATAAGTTACAATAGGAAGATAAGAACCATTATTAGCCAACCTGCTCATAGGAACCGGAACACCATCTACAACCGTACTATTAACACTCGCAACCGGAGTACCGGTGAGAGCCGGAGCGCCATTCAAGACACCGGCGCCGGGCGACGCACTCGCCTCGGCCTGCGCCCGTACCATATCATGAGAGCCCCCCAAAGACACATAACCCACTACCGCTATACCCACGATAAACAGGAACAACACCACAACACCTACACCATAATTCACTACGCCCACACCATCACCCCCATTCCAAGACCGGACAACCGATTTTCACACTGATTTTACTACCATAAACATTTCATCGAAGCTAGTAAGCAGTAACACAGCGAGCATCTGACCTCAACATATTAAAAGATATCGCTTCCTGTCGATTTTTATTACTGATTTTTACTATTATGAAATATTCCGTTGAATTTTAGTAACCTGACTTCCGAGGTTTTGGCTATCTATCATTAATTTTTACAATCCGGCTATCTTCGATGGTTTAGTGGATAATATGCGTGTTTTTATGGTGTCCAATCGGTTATACTAACTAACATGATTATTCAAAATAAGACTGCTCAAATGCCATTTAGAATGAGGCTATGACAGTGGTGTCCAAAAAGCCGGAAGTCAGGCTTTAATTGATTAATGTATGCCGAATCGGTTAATTTGTGATATTTTGTTTTTTGCCAGCGACTTGATTATTAAGCATTTATTCCCCGCTGACGTGCATCGTTTAATATCACATATTATAACAGTGAATTTGTAGGTTAATCGTTACTTTAAAGTAGATATATGGCGATCTCCTAGTTTGATAGATAACCAAAAATCCTGCCGGTGTACAATTTTGTAATATGCACGATTGATGGATAGTCTATGATATTTCAATAACCTTGGAGTATGTCGATTAAAGGTGAGTGATCGAAGGGAGATCTTAGATGGTTAAATGGGATACGATAAATGGTTATAAATACAACGTGATATATAATTTAGATTGGGTTATCTCGTGTCGAGGCCCGACGATGTGATCATCGTCGAGATTCTAAGCTTTGAAGATTGAGGATGATTGGTATGAGTTTCGTTGATAGGATAATCGGTGTATTCGCCAATCCGGATAAAACGATGGGTGACATCGCGGATAAGCCTCATATTCAAGAGGCGCTTTTAATCGTTGGCGTATATGCAGTATTGGGGCTGGTAAGCTCTTACGTCTCGTCAAGTCACATCACGTTTGTTTATAGTATCGCCGGATCCTCCCAATCCCGGCTCCAGACCATCCAAACCATTTCCGTGATAATACGGTTCATAGACGGTTTCATCGCACCGTTGATATTGTGGCTGGTTATCACAGGAATATTACACGGATTCGCCATGCTCTTCGGAGGTAAAGGTAAGTATTACCCCCAGATGTTGACGGCCTTGGGTTATACGGATGTAATAAAGATAATCGCTATTATCATCACTATCCTGCTATACACCCAGCTGCCCAATGTCACCGTTGATATAACGAGCACGAATACTTTCGCGATCATATCATCAGTCTCGGCCACTGCAATCACCCAGAGTATCTATCATAAAGCCGGGTCCATCATAATGCTCCTGGGCGTGATCGCCTCCAGCTTATTAGGCGTGTTCGCCATTAAGAACGGCGAAAAGCTTACCCTGACCAAATCCGCGATCGTGGTAGGCGTACCATTGCTCATTTACTTGATCATAGAGTTGTTCAGCCATGGGATTATTTAAGTTTATTTTCCACCCCACACATACAAAACCGGCAATACAGATGTGCATGACAGGGATATGCGTGGGTAAAAGAATTAAAAATCTGGTGACGAGCAAATACAACAATTATAGCAATCTAATTCGTGGTGGCTGAGTTAATTGCGCAAAATGACATTCATCGCTGGTATAGCGCTGTGTATTATCGTGGGGGCGGCGCTGGCATTCATCACTGGATTCCTTCTCATTGAGTATGAGTCTTACACCATGGAAACGACTGTCAACGGCTGGAGCGCCCCCTACTTGAATTATGGTGAATGGGGCAACAACATTCTTGAACGAGCGGCATTCGCCCAGGTCCTTCCGGCCGCTAATTTGCCTGCGGAGGCGGTGTACTGGTCGACAACCGTGGACGGCACGGGTACCCAGCTGAACGGAACACACGAATATGTAATGCACTTCCCCCCGGGGGGACTCCCGCCGAACAATGCTTTCTGGTCATTGACAATGACCGACTTGGAGAGTTATATGGTGAACAATTCGATAAACCGTTATCACCTTGGTTCATTGTCTAACCTTACGCCGAACACTGACGGGTCCGTCGACATATACATACAAAACGCGGCTCCATCCGGCAACGAATCCAACTGGCTACCGGCGCCCTCTGGCGACTTCAAGTTGTGGCTGCGCGCCTACCGGCCCGGCCCGGCAATCCTGAACGGTTCGTACAAGGCACCGCCAGTCGTGGAGGTGAGCTGATGCCGGAGATTCAACACAAGGAGCTGCTCGTGTTCGCCTTGATAGTGCTCGTCGTGTGGGGAGTCGGCACCGTCGCCTTCATCGATTACTATCCACATCTACTGTACAGCTCATTGTATGGTAGGATAGTCGATAATGGCTTCGGAGCAACGCCAAATTCCTCGGGCATTCCCGTTAATACGCTCTACACACTGCCCACTTTAGCCTCCCCATCTACACACAACAATATGGTAGGCGCAAACCACGACACGCTCTACACGTTAGGCGTGCTTGACCTGAGCAAAGGACCGCAGGTTTTAAGCGTGCCGAACATGGACGGACGATACTACAGCATCGAGCTCGTCGACACCTGGGGGGACTCCTCCTACGCCAGCCAAAACACTACCGATACTCCGGCAGGTAGCTACCTCATCAGCGGACCGGGCTGGAAGGGAAACATACCAACGGGAATGACCCAGATAGCCTCTTCGGACAATTCAGTGAGCCTCCTCGGAAGAGTGCTCGTCTATAATGATAGCGACCTGACGACCGCCTATAACCTATCGAAACAGATACAGCTCACGCCACTGACACAGTGATCTATGTAATTATTTCAGAGCGTGTTACACAATTCAAATCGTAAAAAATTTTTATCCACTGTCCTTTAGTGGATAGCTTATTAGTACATCAATAGTTTTTCCATGTCAATGGTTGTTCTGGGAATTGATAACGCCGAGAGACGAATAAAAAATCATTCACCCAAGTACAATGTGCTCGTCTGAACGAGGGTATTTTGTCCGGTATCCATAATGTGGTAGTATTCTCAAAGGAACATTTCGATTTCGCCGGGTTTGACATTCAGCGGATAGTTGTCCACACGATTTTCTCTGATTAGCATTATATACTAACTACAGTAAAATTAGGATACTCCCCAAAAAAATCCCTTGAATACTATGAACCAGGTCGAATAAAGAAACCCTAACGCTCAATCAGCACAATCCGATTATCCTAGCCCGCAACTATCAGCGGGCGGGGTCAGGGCATCATTGAATGCATAATTGATGCCCGAACTCTGCGATATTAGAGGGGTGAAAGAGGGTCTCCTTTGATATTCATAGGTAAGATACAAGTTCAAAAATATGTGTTGAGGGATGAGACAGTATTGTATAGCAGGATAGAAGCTCTTGTTAGGGTAATCGTATTTTTACCTGGTATGCTGGTTTTAGTATATGTGATGGGTATTGTTTTTAAAATTCGACATATTTTTCGTTCTCGCTCTTAGTCCTTTAAATTAGTCCAAAGTACTCGTTTAACTTTAAACGTATGACCAGGGGCAGATAAAATATTTTCAGCGGTATGGGTGCAGAATCCAGATTCTTCACAAGCTCTCTTTTATCGTCTAGTATATCCTGTCCCTCGATCTGGGAAAAACGGATATGCCTGATCACCCCTGTAAAGAAGATGAGACCGATGAAGAAGTAGATCAGCCCAACGTACGCGCTCGCCTGAGTCGGAACGGTATTATGAAGGATATAGAGCCATATAAAGGTCAGCACTGATATTATGCCGACTGTCAACAGTAAGATTGCGTTGAGCATTGTCTTATGCCGGTAAGTTCGATAGAACGCCACGTTTATGGCGAGTTGCCATGTGAAGAACAGGCCGGAGACCACCAAGATGACCGGTTGAACCAAGAGAAAGCCGCTAGCGACGAACAATATGGTGGGCAGATATACGATAGATCGGATGATTTCTCTATTTGTGTCGATCGTTTTCTTTTCCGGCTTTTCTCCGGACTTCACTTGCAACCCATTCTTGCCGAGCTGCATAGTGATATCCTTCAGGTAATACCGTTTCACTTTTCGACCGTTCTTTTCCGTCTCCCATCGGCCTTCGACGATGCCGTGCTCCTCCATAGCTTTGAGGCGGCGCACGATGAACGGTTCGCTGAGCCCCATCTCACCTGCCAGTTCCCTGGGATAGAACGGTCGGATCTTAAGATTCTCCAGAATGCGCAAGTTTGACTCGTTGTTGAGGACGGCGGCGATATTCTTAGCTGGCACAATCGATAATCGAGAGGTCGGGATAAATATCTTTGCTCGACATTCCTCTCGCGGCATCATTATGCCTCCTCATCGCACCACAGGTTTGACCCCGTGAAATCCGGTTGTCAATTCGCTTAAATTTACTCTGGTCAATACCTTGCAATCGATTTTCCAGTGCGTAAACCTAACGATCCACAATGGTTCAACAGCCTCTGCGTATACCGTATTGACCGTTGACAGTCAATGATTGATAGTATTTGGTCAAAATTTTCCTTATATAGTCACCTGTCCGATAGTCTGTTGCCGCAGGAATGCGAACGCACAGAATGTTGGTGATATTCACGGTCGAAACAAGCGGACAAATTAAAATGTCCGAGACTCAAAAGATCCCAAGTATCGGTAATGGCATATTCCAGGGCCTGCTGGAGACTATCAATAGTGGCATGAGCGTGAGCGCCTTCGAGTCGATCACTACACCTCGCTTATACTTTCTGGATAGCCTGAATCTTGCTGTTAATCTTGGTCGTCATACTTCGTCTACATTTTCATCGTCGTGTTTCTGCGGTACCTCTCATCGGCGTGCATATTCATTCGCTGCTCAAGTTTGCCATCGTGTGCCTATTGGGCGTTCGCGCAGGCTTCCTTATGAGTCACTACGTTGTATGCCGGTTGTCATTCGTAAAATGCGTCTATAAGTTTAAGGTGAAAGAATTGATCGAAATTAACGATTTAACGAAAATGTACGATAACGTACATGGAATACATGGTATAGACTTTGAGATAGGGGATGGTGTTTCTCTAGGCCTGTTAGGCAGGAACGGTGCGGGCAAGACGACGCTCGTGCGGGCTCTCATCGGCTTGATAAAGCCGGATTCTGGTAGTGCGGTGATAAACGGCTTCAATGTTATAACAAGGCCTGACTCGGTCCGAAAGGTCGTCGGGTATTTGCCCGAGGTGTTTGGCCTGTATAATGACATGACCGTCTATGACATACTCGACTATACTGGCAGGCTGTACTGCATGAGAAAGACTGATCGAAGTGACAGCATAGAGTATCTGCTTGATAGGCTTGAGCTGTCGGACATCAGGAATATGAAGGCTGGGGCGCTTTCTAAGGGCTTGAGGCAGAAAGTTGGCTTTGCCCGAGCCTTGGTGAACGATCCGCAGGTCGTCTTCCTGGACGAGCCGACGTCGGGCCTAGACCCTATCGCCTCCAGGGGCATCGAAAACCTGATAGCTGAGTTAAAGAACGATGGCAAGACGTTTCTTATTACTTCCCATATACTGCCCGAAGCTGAAAAGATGTGCGACTACGTGGCATTAATAAAAGGGGGTGGGCTCATAGCATCGGGTAGAATTTCGGACATCAAGAAAAAATACTCCGAACCTACTGTGATCATCCGATTACAGGATGAAGCGAGTGCCGGGTTGGCAGCCAAGTTGCTCAAGACGATGCTCCCCGGGGTCGAAACTTCGGAAAGCACGGTCACGGTTCTTGGCGCCGGCCTTGATAAGACGATGTTGACTGTCAACAAGAAACTGGTAGAAGCGAATATACCAGTGCTGGAGATCCACCGCCAGGAAGCAAGCCTCGATGACGTATACTTCAGAGTGATGGAGGCTTAAGGCATGGATAGTGCAACGCTCCAAATCACTAGAAAGGAACTGTCGTCCTATTACTCCAATCTGGGTACTATCTTCCGGAACGCCTTCTTCTTGGTATTATTCGGTGCCTTGACCATCTACCAGCTTACGCGGGTAGTCGCACAGTACGGCTCGACGGCGCAGGTAATCACAGCCAGTCTCGACGTGTTACTTGCCTTAGCAGCCATCTTCCCTGTGAACATGGCAGGCGGCATATCTGTCATGGCGTTCCCAGTGGAGCGGGACCAGAAGACGCTTGAGTATCTGCTGTCTCTGCCACTGTCTAACCGTCAGATCTTCTTAGGTAAGTTTCTCGCCGCCGCCATCGCTGGTATCGCCGGAATGGCGCTCATGTACCTGGTGGTCTTCGGCTTCATTACACTTAATTACCACGTCTCTCTCGCAGACGTGCTGTCAGACGAGGCCGTCAGCATCATGGCCTTAGCAATCTGCCCGACGCTAGTAATTATGCTCATCCTTCTGACCATAATTGTATCGAGCCATATCTCGGCTAGGGAAACGTACATCGTGAATATCTTCTCGGTGTTCGTTCTCATGGGTATGAACATTGCCGTCGCCACATTGAACATCGACCGCCTGGAGTTCAACGCCGGACTCGCTGTTCTATTGGTGCCTGCAGTATTAGCTTTATACGTGATAGGGACGCGGACGTTCAACAGGGAAAGTCTGATCAAGAATCTGTAAGCGTAGTCAGAAGGAAGACGGATATGTCTGATATGTCTACAATAGCGACCAGCCCCATTCTAGTGCTACTTGGTTTACTCTTGCTGGCAAGGATCGCGATGGGCCAGCTCTCAGAAAGATCCCGAAAAGTCTCTATGCTGTGGGTCACACCGGTCCTGATGCTATACATCAGTTATGCGGCCATTGAGCAAGGTATTTTATCCACGTATTACGCCACGATCCTGCTCCTGCCGGCCATTGCCGTCGGCGGTCTAATCGGCTTTTTCCGAGGCATCAGGGTCAGCGTAAAGCTGGGAGAAAAAAGCGGGACCATCCTGGTAAAAGGCTCAATCCTCAGCCTCATCATCTGGGGAACCATGCTTGCGATCAGGTTCCTCAGCAGGTATGCGACGGGCAATTTACTGGATAACCCCATGGCCATGGGAGCGGTGACTGCGCTGATCGTTCTATCCATGAGCAATACGATATTCTACTGCGGGTACCTGTATTACAGGTATTTTAATCTTTTAAAAGAGAATATGATATGATCATACACCCATACACCCCTTTAACCCCTATTTTTAAATATTCGACCTGTAAAGGTCGCTGTTAATCGCTGTTAATACCTGTTTAGTCAGTCCTTTTTTGGGCCGGCGTCTTTTTCGGTTTCAGAGGATCCAAGAAGTCCCATGTGAATCGGAAGAGTGCAAGGGCATCGCGTAATCTAATGGCTATCTCTGGATCCTTTCCCTTTTCTGACCGGTCTTGAACTGGACAGTGTCATAAGCCGTATTGACGGGCACGTCCACGATAAAATAAAGGGCCTAACTCCTAACCTGGCAGAAAGCGCTCTAAAAAATAACCTTTCTACTCCAATCCATCGTAAATGAAGAATGCAGCTCTGTAGAGTCTCCGGTTGTTGCTGACAGATGAAACTATAGTATTCCAGCGTCCCCGATTATATGGGGGCAATTCGCCAATTACTATTATGCAGTCTAATCGAGGACACTGGGCGGTGATAAATCAGCCAGTTGTTCTTTTCACACCTTTTATCTTTAGACCGAGTAGATTTTCTGATACCTGTGCAGAGTTTAGTTTTGACCTCGCCAGTGTCTCCTCAATTTCGCTTTTAAGGTATGCAGCTGCAATTGAATTTTTAAGTCCGAGTCGGATCTCCTTCGGTTTCACGTTAATTTGTAAAAACCACGCTATTAGTGGGTTCATGTTTCGTTTTAGATCGCTGATGTAGTATACGCCCTCTGGTTTTAAAATGCGAAAAATTTCATCGAATACCTTTTCAGGCTCGCTCCATTCATGTAAGGAACCGTTAGTAAAGACCGAGTCGAAGGCGTCATCTTCAAAGGGGATGGCCTCACCTCTCCCATTTTTATATTCACATCTCGAGGTTACACCGTACTCTTCAGCGTTTCTTTGGGCTACTGTTATCATGCTTTGACTTATCTCGACTGCTTTAAGGCTGGTTCCACTAGTTTTTTTGAGCCATTCCAAACCCAGATAACCTGGGCCTGAACCGATTTCAAGCGCTACTCCGCTGGTAAGCCCCGATTTGATTATGTCGTTTGTTTCGATCCAGCCCTTATCGCGTAGATTCTTTTGCATTTGGTTATAGATTTGGACATTTGATTCTTCCTGTATTCCATGGCTTGTTTCAATAACTCTCTTTCTCATACCGTACCACGCGCTTCCTATCAATCCTCAATATCTATCACTCTTCATTTTCCAGGCTGTCTTTGATTCTGCTCGTACCCTCCAGTATCCCTAGTGCAAGCCTTTTCATCAGGTCGGCTTTGGCAATCGCAATACCTTGATCCTTGTCGCCGAGAATGAGTAATTCGTCGCCTGGGCTTATGTTGAAAATTTCTCTAGCTTCTTTAGGTATGACGATTTGTCCGCGCTCGCCAACTTTTACAGTCCCGAAAATGTACTTTCCTTTTTTTAGCTCCATCATAATTTTATCCTCATGTAATTCATATTTACATGCTTTATCATGTTTTTGTGATGGAACTATATAAAACTATCATGAGACTTTCGAATAATAAGTTTCGATGTACCTCAGTGCCATTTCGATTTCCTTGATGACAAGACACCCACAGAGACTTGCAAAATCGAACTTAAAGGTGATAACAAGTTGATTACTCTGACACAACACGCAAGCCTAAAGACTAAAATTGTTTAGCCATCCCACATTTTTTGTCGGCTTTATGAGTTTTACGCCTGGAAACATACATATGTACATAGGCTGATATGATTACTATAACTAAAACTAGTATCCACAGACAAGCAAGGATAAGAGGGTTCATGATAGACCAGATGCCGCATATTACCGCGAATACTCCCACTGCAATCATGAACATGGAAAACGCTAATACCCATTTCGCATACTTTTGACTGAATTTATCATGCTCTTCATCGGCCATAGCATTAACAAACTCTGGCTGCCAGGGCCTATAGTGATATTTCCAGCTACCTGGCACTCCCCTCGCCATCGGCTGAGAACATAATGCAATAATAAAACCAAAC
>DATHCY010000063.1:0-8693 GCA_035319305.1 Methanocella sp. | reverse complement strand
CTCCTGTCGGCTGTGCGAGAAGTGCAACGTCGAGGCTGGCGTCTGCCTGCACCCACATATCGCCAGAGTCCCGGAGCATGCGGTGGGGATCAATATGAAGAAGACCGCGGAGACGGCCGGGATGCCGCTGAAGTTCCCGGTCGAGGGACATCCGGAGCCAATGGCTATCCTGCTGATAGACTGATATGGGGGTGTATCATGGACGTTACCATACTTTTCGAGAATACAAAACCGGAAGGCACTGGTTATATCGTAGATAATGGGCTCTCCATGCTGGTCGAGAAGGATGGTGGGCGGGTGCTGTACGATACGGGTAGGAACGACGGGCTGCTTCACAATGCGGCGGCGCTCGGCGTCGACTTGGTTGATGTGGATGCTGTTGTGATCTCCCACGGTCATGCGGATCATACTGGCGGGCTGCTCAGCTTCCTTCAGGTCAATAGCTGTGCGCCGGTCTATCTGAAGAGGGAGGCGTTGATCCCGCTGTACGCGAAGACACCTCAGATGGAGATGAATGTCACCACTGATCCCAGGATCGTAGCTGAACATGGCGATCGGCTGAATTTCGCCGGTCAGCTCGTTGAAATCGGATATGGGTTGTATGTTATACCGGTGATTAGCAGGACTTATCCGCTCCCTACTGGCAATAAGATTCTATTCTCTGGCGAGAACGGGCGGGTTGTAAACGATCGCTTTGAGCATGAGCTGTTTATGGTTGCAAAGGAGGGGGACGGTCTTGTCGTCTTTACTGGCTGCGGTCACCTGGGCCTTCAGAATATTGTTAGTACGGCGAAGGTGGCTTTTCCGGGGTGTGAGATCAAGGCGGTGATCGGCGGGTTTCATTACGAGGCTCCGGGTATCAGGGATTCGCAGGAGCCGGGGGAAAACATTGAGGCGGCGGCTCGATGGGCTTTGCAGGAGGGTATTGGCAAGATCTACACGGGTCACTGTACTGGCACTCGGGGCTATTCGATTATGAAGCCGTTTCTGCGGGACAGAATGGAACGTTTCACTACTGGCATGAAAATTCGGTTTTGAATTTTGGTTCTGGTTAGGCGCTTAGTTGGTGGTATCTATCTATTTTTTATGCTGGCTGTCTTTGTTCATGTTATTTCACCGCAACCTTTATATCGAAAAACCGATATCGTATTTTCGATATCGTAAACGCGATGTTATGTGGTGCGGCGGTATGTTATTGTCGTAACGCACTTGTAACCGGTGTTAAAAACCCGATATCGGAGACTCGATATGTGGTGGGATAAAGACTGGAACAAAAGCATGTTCAAAAATATTAATAAGCTCCGCCGCTGGGGCGGCATGCGCTACGTGGTGCTCTACGCTCTCAGCGAGTCGCCCAAAAACGGTGCGGAGATTATGGAAACCGTTGAGCGGATGAGCATGGGTGCGTGGCGGCCGTCTCCCGGGTCGATCTATCCGCTGCTGAGCCAGCTGACGGAGGAGGCGATGATTCGGAGGCGTGATGACCAGCGATACGAGCTAACATCGCTGGGTATGGAGGAGATTGGTATGCATGGGCATGGGCATCGCTATCATTCTGATCAGGGGCCGTACACCATCGAAGGCACCCTGAGCGAGCTGGAAAGCTACATCTCGTATTTGGAGGACGTTCCGAAGGATCGGCTATCTTCGCAGGCCGACCGGCTGGGCCGGATCTCGGAGCGGTTGCAGGGACTGAAGGAATCGCTAAAAAGGTGATAGGAGACTAAACATGGTATTAAGATTGTTATTTGATACGTTCATGGGGCTGGTGCTGGGCTACTTGCTCGGCTGCTTCATAGAGTTGTTTCCCAGGCTCAATGGGGCGCTGTTGAGCGGGTTGCATGCGTTGACGGGCTTGAGTGGGGTTGAGACTGCCGCGCTGATGGCGGCTATCGGGCTGATCGGCGGGGTTCTCAGCGGCCTGCTGCACGAGACAGCGCACGTGAGGGTGGCTTACCGCTGGCACTGGTGGAAGAAGGATGAGTGGTAACGACGAGAAGCCCTTCCGGGAACCATTGCTGGCGCTGGCTTACCTGCAGGCGTTCGCCGCCCGTTATCGGAGCGGCTACTATGAAAAATATATAGAAAGCCTTCATTTGGAGGGAAGCGAAAGGATGCTTGAATACGGCTCCGGCCCGGGTGTCGCCTCAGCGTTCTTGGCGAGAACCCTGACTGGGGGATGTCTGACTTGTGTGGACATCTCTAAGGTGTGGATGCGCTTTGCTCGGCGTACTGCTGGTAGGTATCCAAATGTAGAGTTCTTGCAGGGGGATCTTTCGGATCTGGAGATCGGGGATGAGTCCTATGACGGGGCTTTCGTACACTTCATGCTCCATGACATCCCGGCGTCGCAGCGGTCTGAGAAGATCGGGATACTGGTCAGCAAGCTGAAGAGGGGTGGCAGGGTCTATCTTCGGGAGCCGACTAGGGAGAAGCATGGCATGCCCGCTGAGGAGATACGGGCTATCCTGGGACGGCACGGGCTTAAAGAGATCAGTTCCGGGACGGGAAACTCTCCTGTGGGCTGGCCTACGTTTCAGTGCATCTATGTCAAGTGAATCTTACTCGGGCGATTGAGTGGCGGGAGGAAACGCTTAAATAGTTTGGTAACACCATGTAAGTGGACAACACAGTGTTAGTTAAGTAACACGGTGTTACTTAACTCACATGGTGCTATCAGCAGGTGATCGGAGTGTCGTTTTCCGATATAAAAGAGCGGGAGAAGGAGGAGAAGCGCAACGTCATCATCGACGCAGCGGAGAAGTTGTTCTTCGAGAAGGGCTTCGACAATGTCGCGATGGAGGACATCGCGAAGGCCGTCGGAGTCAACCGGGCCACACTGTACCTCTACTTCAAAAACAAGGAGTCGATGTACTTCGCCGTGGTGCTGCGGGGCGTCCGGATCATGAACGAAAGCTTCAGAAAGGCGGCGGACTCGAAGACGATCGGCATCGATAAGCTGGAGGCCATCGGCCTAGCGAACTTCGAGTTCACCAAGCGCTACGGCGACTACAACAAGCTGCTGACCTACTTCGGCTCCGGGCGGTTCGGCGTAGAGTACAACGACGACGCGAAGGCGGTCCACAGGCTGCTGCACCAGACGCAGGATATCATGCGCCAGGCCATCGAGGCAGGCATGAAAGATGGAACCATCCGAAACGACATAGACCCAACGGTGCTAACCATTTTCCTAATCTCCGTCTCGGAAAGCATTATGGGCCTCCGCCCCGCCATGAAAAAGCGCCTGGAGGAGCACGGCGTTGGGTACGACCAATACATGCGAGACGCCATAAGGCTGCTCGGATACAGTATGGTGGGCCCCAGCCTGCTGAATAACAGATAGAGTGAACTAGCGACGCTACCATTCCATGAGCAGGTAGCTGCCGCTATCGAAATATGTGGAGGGTGAGCATATGGCAGAAGACGTGATCAGGATCGGATTCCTCGTAAAAGATGTACGGCAGCCTTGCTGTCTTGAACGGAATCGTGGCGCCGGAGAGCGCTTGCCAGGGGCATACGAAGCAAACGGAGGATCGTTGCAATGAAGATACTCGTATTGAGCGGTAGTCCGAAGGGCGAAAACAGCATAACCTTGCAGTACGTTAGATTCGTCAGCAGGCACTTCCCGGAAAAGGAGTTCGTCGTAAGGCACATCGGCCGGGATATCGGGAAGATCGAGGCAAACCCGGAGGTATTCGGCGAGATCGTAGCCGATATCAAAGCGGCCGACGGCATCCTGTGGGCGTTTCCCGTGTACCACTACTCCGTGCCATCGCAGCTAAAACGGTTCGTGGAACTGGCATTCGAGAAAAGCCCCGCGGCTTTCGAAGGCAAATATGCCACGGCGCTGACCACCTCGGTCCACTTCTATGACCACACGGCGCACAGTTATATCAACGCAGTCTCCTGCGATCTCGGCATGCAGTACGCGGACGGCTTTTCGGCCGATATGGATGACCTTATGGATGAGGGCAAGCGCGACCTGCTGCTCAAATTTTTCCGGTTGTTCTTCGAGATCGTCGAGAAGAGGCGGCCTGCGGAGGTGCGGTTCCCTAGGGTGCAGCGTGAGATGCCCGAGTATGTTCCGACTGATCTGCCGGCGACAGCCGGTGACGCCGGAAGAAAGATCGTGCTCGTAACAGACGCCGAAGCCCAGGATGTCAACCTGAACCGGATGATCGAGTCTTTCCGAAAGCTCGCTGGCAACGTGGACTTGGTCAACTTGCACCAGGTGAAGATCAACGGCGGCTGCCTCGGATGCATCAGGTGCAGTTGCGACAATATCTGCGTGTACCGGGATGGCTTCCGGGAAGCCTTTGATCGGATCATGGCCGCCGACGCCATAGTCTACGCCGGGGCGATCAAAGACCGGAGCCTGTCAGCGAGGTGGAAAATGTTCTTCGACCGCACATTTTTCATAAACCACGCTCGGGCGACGGAAGGCCTGAAGCACATCGGGTACATCGTGTCAGGCCCTCTGAGCGCCATTCCCGACCTTCGCCAGGAGCTGGAGGCTCGTGTGATCGCGGGAAACAACGATCTCCAGGGGTTCGTGACCGATGAGAGCGGGGATTCGGCGCGTACCACCGCCATGCTGCAGGACCTGGCAGACCGCATGCGATGGGGCGCTGCCGAAGGCTTCAGCAGACCGGCAAACTTCCTCGGCGTCAGCAGCCACATGATCTTCCGGGATCTGGTGTACCGGATGAGCGGCGTCTTCGGCGCAGACTACCGCTACTACAAAAAGCACCATTTGTTCGATTATCCACAAAAGGACTATAGGGCCAGGCTCCGGAACTTTTGCCTTCGGAACCTGATGCGAATTCCGAAAGTCAGAAAAGAATTCTATGGCAGGGGCGCCACGCAGATGGCGAGCCCCTATAAAAAGATAGCAGGCGAATAACTATGTCTGAGAATGTAATCGAAGTTAAAAACCTTATCAAGAAATACGGCGTCTTTACCGCCGTCAACGAGATCTCCTTCAATGTCTCCAGAGGCGAAGTGTTCGCCTTCCTAGGCCCTAACGGGGCCGGTAAGACGACCACTGTGGAGATCATCGAGTGCCTGAAAACACCCACTGCCGGTACCGTATCGGTCCTGGGGCATGATATCAGGAAGGAAGAGATGAAGATCAAGCAGAAGATCGGCGTCCTTCCCCAGAGTTTCAACGCCTTCGACTGGCTTACTGTTTACGAGAACATCGACTACTTCGGACAGATGTACCCGAAGCGGGTCAGCGTTGACAGCCTCATCGAGATGTTCGACCTGAAGGACAAGCGCAATGTCCTGTTCAAGAACCTTTCGGGCGGTCTGAAGCAGCGGGTCGGCATCGCAATCTCACTGGTTAATGACCCTGAAATCGTATTCCTCGACGAGCCCACTACCGGGCTGGATCCTCGGGCAAGGCGGGACGTGTGGGAGGCGATTCGGGAGCTCCAGAACCGCGGCAAGACGGTCTTCCTCACTACCCACTACATGGACGAGGCCTACTATCTCGCCGACCGGGTCGATATTATCTTCAAGGGCAAGATCGTCGCAGAGGGCACGCCCGAAGATCTGATTAACCAGTACGGCGGCGGCAACACCCTCATCATCCGGGAGTGCAGCCCGGCCGCGAAAGAGCAGCTGATCCGAGAGATCCCGAACAGCAAAGTGGAGGGCGGCGACGTGTACGCGACATTGCCCCGGGACGACGGCATGGTCAGCATCACCCGGGCGGTCCAGATCCTAAACGCGGGCAACAGCCCCTGCAAGGAATTATATGTCAAAAAGTCCACCCTCGAGGACGTGTTCCTGAATCTGACAGGCGAGAAGCTCACCGAAGGAGGTCGGTGAGATGCTCGATATCATCGTTCAGATTGCCGCCACGATCCTGGCGGACTTCACACATATACTGGATACCCTACTGCCGACCTATCTTGGAGCCGATCTGCTCAGGCTGTCGGGCCTGCTGATCTGCGCAGCGATCATCGAAGCGCTCGCGAGGAAAAACCCCGCGAGGAGGGATGCGTGATGTCGAGGCTAATCACCGATATCAAGTACAGTCTGATGAGCTACTTCAGGAACAAGGGAGCGCTCTTCTGGACCCTGATCTTTCCGATCATCCTGTTCCTGCTGATGGGCTTCCTGTTCGGCGGGGTATCAGGCCCGCTCAAGCTGTACTACCAGGACAACGATAACTCTTCCATCTCTAAAGCGCTGATCAGCGGGCTGAACTCGTCCGGCGCTGTGGAACTGCACGATGGCACGGGGATGGACCTAGCGCAGAAGCTGAAGGACGGGAAAATCACGGCCTATCTGGTAATACCGCAGGATTTCGAGAAAAACGTGGTCTCGGCCAAGATGAGCGGCAATACATCGAGCGCCACCCTACAGATGTACTGCGATAAGTACCAGCCTACTTCGGGGGCTGTTGTCTCCGTCATCAGCTTGGCGGCGGCCAATATCAATATGAACATGTCTGGCGCTAAAGACATCGTCAAAGTCTCTGCCACGGATGTCGCGACGGCCAACATCAGCTACCTCGACTTCCTGCTGCCGGGCATCATTGGCATGTCTATCATGTCCTCGGCAGTAAACGGCACAGTGTCCACGACGGCCCGGAATCGGGCGACAGGCGTGTTCAGAAAGCTCGCGACCACCCCAATCTCCCGGATCGAGTGGAACGCGGCCCGGATCATCACTCAGACAATCATCATCATGATCTCGGTATCGGTATCCCTGACTGTGGCCTGGCTGGTCTTCCATATCCAGCCCAACATCAACCCGGCCTCGGTTCTGCTGGTCGTAGCGGGAGCCGCTGTCTTCTCGGGCCTGGGCATGATCATGACGGCGTTCGTGAAAGATGTGGACGCGGCCGAGAACGCGGCTAGTGCGATCACCTTTCCGCTAATGTTCATCTCCGGCTCGTTCATACAGGTCAGCAGCATGCCCTGGTTCCTGCAGGATCTGGCTAATGTGTCGCCGCTAACGTATTTAAACGACGGCCTGCGCAGCGCGATGATCACTGGCAACTATGGCGATGCCCTGACCAACCTGGCGATCGTGGGCGTTCTTGGCGTGCTACTATTCTGCATCGGCGTGGCGATTTTAAAGTGGAAGGAGGATTAACCTCCCTTCCATTCACGATGTGATACAAGTGGTATTCTGTAATCATTGCGGATCGGAAATGCCGGGGGATGCAAACTACTGTCCCGGTTGCGGCTATACGAAAACCGGCCCGTACCTACGTGCCGACCTGCGAGGGGCGAGACGCGCGGCCAGATACGCGTATAAATCGGAAAGAAGGGCCGGGCGTGCGGCCGGGCGTGCATGGCGGCGGAGGCTGTGGGCGTCGCCGGAATGGGGCCTTCTTAATGCGATCACGGCGGGCATGTTCGTGGTGTTTCTTGGCGGCCTATTTTTCTTGGCGGCCTCAAAAGCTATCGATCAAGTCACGTGGTCCAGCGTCTGGATGTATATCCTGGTAGCGATCGGCTCTATTCTCGTGCTGCGGGGTGTGGCCAGGCTGATCATTTTCCAGAATTTCTTCGGGATGTGGAGCATCTTCACCGGGCTAGTAATGGCTGCCATAGGCATCGCGGGGCTAACATCCTCACTGTTTCCGTGGGGATTTTACCTGTGGCCGACCGCGTTCGTCCTCGGCGGCGCGCTGATCATCGTCGCGGGCGTCTGCGGCTACCTGTTGAAGATTCGGCTACCGCAAAACTAAAACTTTTAATCTTTGCTCAGACCCGTCGATTTTTTAATAAATTCGTGGACGGTCGCGCCTTTGTTCGTCAGAGAATAGACTTGGAAATTGCCGTTGCGGAATGAGTATACCAGCCCCATATCTTTCAGCATCTTAAGGTGGTATGAGATCGCTGAGTATTGGAAGCCGGTGATCTCCACGAAGGCGAACACGCTCATGTCGTGATCCGATAGCGACTCGATGATTTTCACTCGGCAGGGGTCGCCCAGGCACTTGAAGAGCTGTGCGATATCAGCGTAAACTTCCTTGGGCTTTCTCTCCCCCATCTTTTCGCCTTGCTGTGCCTGGCTTTCCGGGACGATGCCGCCGTCCTTCTGCTCGAGGAAGTGCTTGATATCCTTCGAGCTGAGGATGCTCTCGGCGCGAAGCGCTTTTTTAAAGGCTTGTTCCCAGGAGTCTGTCACTTCGCCGTAGCACTGTAGACAGTAGTTCTGACCTGCGCGCATTTTCACTTCGAATGGGCCCATGAGCTTGCCGCAGTTCGTGCATTTGTATATCTTTTCCTCGCCTTTGCTGTCGTGCATGCTGTGATAGCACTTTTCGCAGAACTCTTTTCCGTTGCTGACCATTCGGGCGTCCATAGGGTACATTAGCTTGCCGCAGACGGAGCACTTATACCGGTTGCTATCTTTGCTCTTGTCGGCTATGGTCTTCAGGCAGTCATTGCAGTACCTGTAGCCGCCGTGGGTGTTCCAGTCGCCTTCTCGAAGCACTTTGTTGCAGAAGATACATTTAGCTTCGCTTTCCGAGCCACGCCGCAGCTTCTCCCTGTGTTTCCTGAGGCACTTTTTACAGTAGTACCCGTTGTCTTCCTGCACGACCAGGGAGAGGGGAAAATACGAATTACATCCTGCGCATTTGACGTCTATTGTCACGGGTTTCACACCTGCTCTCATCGCCAGGGGCTGGACAGCCAGTTTACGTGTGGCGGGTCCCGGCTTTC
>DATHCY010000062.1:0-4387 GCA_035319305.1 Methanocella sp. | reverse complement strand
CGCCTTCCACCAGACCACAATTAGCGAGATTTGAGAGCTCTATCTTGCCTGGGATCATCTGGCTCCCTTCCTTCGTCGAAAGTCCGCACGAATGGCTTTAGATCCAGCACCGGGGTGCCATCTAGCGCGTCCAGGCCTTCGACCACCAGGGTATTGTCTTCCCTTTCTATAAGCTTAACTACCGTGACACCTATAGGATTGGGCCGGAACTGGCTACGGGTGTTGAAGACGCCAGTGATAGGACGCGCCTCGTCGCCCCTGGGGTGGATCCGAAGCCGATATTCGCCGTTATTACGGTCGAAGTAAAAGACCACCGTGATCAACTCATTCAATTCTATTCCGTCCAGGCCATCCCCAAATCTCTCATCGATGACGATTCGGGAGATCAGGTGTTCGAACTCATCAGATCGGGTGTCATGCCCGGCGCTATTATTCACGTGGCCTATAGGGATAAACGTCATCCGGTCCATAGATGTGCTATAAGGCTTTCTGATATATGAATGGAAACCTGAGGGTCTCGGGAATACCTGGAAATAGTAAAGGCCGCTCAGGAGCAGTGTAGCAAAGCGCTCTGGTACGATATCTACCGCAGGGCAGGCAACCCGCATCACACTGACGCATGATCCAGTACCTCCAGGATGGCGGGCTGGTCAGCGGCAATAAGGGCGAAGGGTATCACATGACGAAAAGGGCGAGACTTGGCATGATATCCTGAAAAGGCATCGGGACATAGCCGGGGTACTGATCAGAGAGCTCAGTGATGATGGGAGAGAATGGTGAACCAGATATCATTTTAGGCGTGACCGGTGCGCAGGGGTGGCGAACCCCCACAGGCTTTTAGCCGTGGGAGCGGTCCCTATAGTGGTCCTGTCGTATAGTATGGGTAGACCAGGTTTTACTGCATAAAAGCCCGTGCAGAAGGCGCATCTCAAAGAAGAAGTTTTTAAACCTTCGGATCGTACAGTAATCAGTATGTCCGATAAGGATGCAGCACCTCAGCCGAAGCGATATGGCCTCGCCGGCAATATTGTGTATTCCATGGCATCTTTCGGGCTGCGCCTGTCCGGAATGCCCATCATCGGCTGGATCATTGACCTCGCCGCGTCCCGGCGCCGGCTGAAGGTGGTCACGGTGCCCGTCGGGGCGAGGTTCGATCGAAGCCCTATGGCGGTGCTGCACTACGACGCGGCGAAACAGCTCGTCGAAGCCTCTTCCCACATCCTGCGCACCGATACCTGCGTGTGCCGGGATGCCCGGAATTGCAAGGATTACCCGGTTGACCTGGGTTGCCTATTCCTGGGTCAGGGCGCCAGGAAGATGAGCCTGCATGGCCGGGCGCATCCTATTACGAAGGAGGAAGCGCTTGCCCATCTTGACCGCGCTCGCCGGCTGGGCCTGATCAATAACGCCATCTGGTCCTCGGTAGAGCTTTCCGCCCTGAGGGTTGATCCGGCTCATACCGTGGAGCTATGCTCGTGCTGTCCGTGCTGCTGCCTTGCCTTCAAGACGAAACACGCTTCTCACACTTTTCTGGACGGCATCGCAGGCTTCGGCGTATCGCGGGTCGCCTCCCTGGATAAGTGCACTAGATGCACCAACTGCGTGCCCGCCTGCCCGTTTGATGCCATCAAAGTCGACCTGCGGGAAGGGCCAGTGATCGACGGGCTTCGATGCAAAGGCTGTGGAAGGTGCGTGGCCGTCTGCAGGCCAGAGGCGTTGAAGATCGTGCCCTTTGAGCCGTCCAGGAACTCTACGCCAGCGCCGGGGACGATATACCTTGAGGAGTTTCTAGAAAAAGTGCGGTGATTAAGAGGGGTGTATCAATGCTCATGGTAATTGGAGCGCGGAGGGGGAGGTCCGTGATTTTAGTCGTGGGATGGATCGAGCCCTTGCAGGCTAATCAATAAGTGCATGTAACAGTCATTATACCTATAATGGGGCTGTTGCGGAATTAGCTGACAAGTATATGGGCATCTGAGCTGTCATCGCTTTTATGTCCAGTAAAAACGGTTGTGTCGGCTGGCAGATGCCGGTTTCTTGCTTTGATTGCCATTGTAAAATACTTTCTGACCCGATTCTTCAAGTAATAGAAATGGTTGACTGGACCGTGTTCTTGTTCTTAGAGCGGTATAAGGGCAGGGGCCGGCATCCCGTTCATAGTAGGATCGGCTTGCTCAAAGCTTTTTTGTACATGGAACTGTCGGGGATTCCTAGCGTCCATGAACTTCTTAGGATTCTCGAGCGTGATCCCTATAAAATGAAAAATTTCGGCCTAGACCAGTTACCCAGTGATAGTGTTTTCAGCAGGTTCAAGCGGGAGCTGGGCGGTAGCATGGACAGGATGGTCGCCATGCTCACCGGAATGCTCGGTCAGGAGGACTCTGATCTGTTTGTAAAGCTTGGCGTTGATAGCACTAAATTGGAAGTCTACACTAAAAAGGATAAGCAGGCTGGCTGGGGCTACGATCATATTAACAGGAACTTTTACAAGGGCTATAAAGTCCACTTGTTGTACGATACAAGGCTGCTGGTCCCGGTTTCCTATACTGTGACAAGTGCCAGCGTGCATGATAACACGCAGCTACGCAGACTGGTAGGACGGCTCGGACCAGGAATCCTTAAAACAGCATGCCTGTTCGCTGACAGAGCATACGACAGCCGAGCTAACGTCGAAGATTTCGCAGCTGCTGGGATCACCATGATAAACCGGAAGAATAAGCGAAAGACGAAAAGAGTAAAGGGAAAATACCGTTTGCAGGACTATTGCCAGGTACACGGACACCGACTCAACCATTTGTATAAAAACAGGAACAATTGCGAGGTCACAAACAACCTTCTAAAAGAACACCTCCACCTTGAAGATACAAAAACGATAGGACTAATCCGCAATCGCGTGAAAGCCGGACTGACAATCATGGCAAGACAGATCCAGGTACTCTACCAACTTCAATGCAAAGCAGATCCCCGAACAACCATCATCAGATAATTATGCAACGGCCCCATGATGATGTTAATGGCGACGATAACCACCGGTAAGATTGCCCGATGTATGCAGATCAATCCATTAACCTTTCGATCGCTGGCAGTAGGACGACGAATTTGCTGCCTTTGGATGGGGCGCCTTGGATTCGATCTTCCACCCACACGTGACCGTGGTAGTCGTGGGCTAGGGTTTTCACCAGGTACAGGCCGATTCCGCTGCCGTTCGCGGTGGTGCCGCCTCTAAGATGTCTGTTAAAGATCTTCTCCTTCAAAGCATCGGGGATGCCAGGACCATTATCCTCAACACTAACCCTATACCAGCTCTTGTCCCGGTCGCATAGTCGCTCCAGCCGCAGGCTGATAACCGGATCGTTAGTCGTGTGTTTAATCGCGTTCCCGACCAGGTTCGAGAACAGATCGCATAGCATCTCGTTAGCCATTACGGTGGAGCCTTCGAGGGGCTGGTAATCGATCTTCAATTTCTTGCTCGGCGCCTCAGAGTATTCGTCGCGCACTTTTTCTAATATGTGACTGATATCGACTTCATAATGGTGCATTTCCTGAGTCCGTATCTTCTGTAGCTTGCGGAGGTTCTCGATCAGCTTGGAGCTGGCCATAAACGCTTCCAGGGATGTATTCAGCAGCATCGTTTCCTGTTTGCTATGCCAGAACGTTTCGAGGGCCATTTCTAGGAAGCCTATGCCGATCTGATTCAGGTTGTTGATGTCGTGTCCCATGATATCCAGGTAGAGATCTGCTTGGGCCTTTGCGTCTTCTATGGCTTTTTCGGCCTGTTTGCGCCCTGTGATGTCCTGTTGGATGCCGTAGACCAGCTTCACGCTCCCGTCCCGGTCCCGAACGATCTTGTCCGAGATCAGGGTCATGTTACGGACATGGCCATCGGGTCGCACGATGCGATAGTCATGCTGGACTGTGATCCCGTCGCTGGCCATTTTTTCGATGATCTCTTCCATGACCTTTTTGTCATCGGGGTGGATGAGGGAGATAAACAGGGAGAGATCGGCTTGACCGCCTAATTCAGGGTGGCCGAATAGGTGGAAGATCTCGTCGGAGCCGGTGATCGTGTCTGTCTGCACGTTCCATGCCCAGTTGCCCACGTGGGCGATCTCCTGCGACTTGGCGAGGATATACTGGCTGCGCCTCAGAGCGTTCTCGGCCCGCTTGCGCTCGGTGATATCCAGGAAGAAGGCCATCATCAGTTTCCTGCCCTCGATCATATGAGGCTTGGCATTGATGATTACTGGTATTCTGCGGCCATCCCTGTGCAGGACTTCGGATTCAAAGTTCACTCCGCTGGAATTTTCCACGTTATGCTGGAAAGTCTGCCGGTGCAATTCTGCATCTTCTTGAGGATGGAGCCGGGTGAACTCCATTCCGATCAGAT
>DATHCY010000061.1:0-16306 GCA_035319305.1 Methanocella sp. | reverse complement strand
CCGGAATCGATCGTCATCACAGATGTGGCTGGCAATATCGAGTATGTGAACCCGAAGTTCACCGAGGTCACTGGCTACCGGTTTGAGGAGGTTCTGGGGCAGAATCCTTGTATCCTCTCGTCCGGTAAGACTCCGAAGGCGGTCATCAAAGAGCTCTGGGAAACGATTATGGCCGGTCGGGATTGGAGGGGCGAGTTGGTCAACAGAAAGAAGAACGGTGATCTCTACTGGGAGAGCGCGTCGATCTCCCCGGTGAGCGACAGCGTCGGTCAGATCACCCATTTCGTGGCGGTGAAACAGGACATCACGGATCAAAAGCGGACTGCTGAAGCCCTGGAAAAATACCGGTTGTTTTCCGACTACACCAGGGACATCTTCCTGTTTGTCACCCCGGATGGAAAGATCATCGAGGCCAACGCCGCCGCGGTCGAGGCCTACGGCTACACCCGGCAGGAGCTCCTCTCGATGCATATCTACGATCTCCGGGCTGGCGATCCCGCAGACCGTGTCAAGATGCAGATGGAGTCTGCCCTGGATCGGGGCATCCTGTTCGAGGCGGTCCATCACAGGAAAGATGGCACGACCTTTCCTGTGGAAGTGAGTTCCCGCGGCGGGCTGATCAACGGCCGGCCGGTGCTGCTGAGCGTGATACGGGACATCACCGAGCGTAAGCAGGCCGAGAACGCCCTCTCCGAGAGTGAGGAAAAGTTCAGGCTGACCTTCGACCAGTCGCCTATCGGGGCTGCGATCTCGTCGCCGGACTTCATGTTTTTAAAAGTCAACGGGGAGTTCTGCAGGATCACGGGCTACCCCGAGCACGAACTGCTCAGCCTCACCTTCCCCGAGATCACCTACCCGGCCGATGTCGACGGTAACGTGGAGCTGGCCAGGAAGCTGGCGGCGGGCGAGATCCCGATGTACGAACTGGAAAAGCGCTACGTCAAGAAGGACGGGGAGATCATCTGGGTCCGGCTGACCACCCGTATCGTCCGGGACTCAGGCCTCGCCCCGCTCTACTACCTGTCGCTCATCCAGGATATCACTATCCGCAAGCGGGCGGAAGAAGCCATCAACGCCAAAAACCGGGAGCTGGAGCTCTTCAACTCGATCGCCACGACGCTGAACAGCGCCGTCGAGTTTCCAGATAAGCTGCGGCAGGTGCTGCACCTCTCCCTGGAGCTGGCCGGCTTGGACGCTGGCGCAATCTACCTGGCAGAAGACGACCGGCCCGCGGAGATGTACCTGGTAGCAGCGGAGGCCCGGACAGAATCAGGTCGCACAGTCAAGTACCAGCAGATAGAGCATTATAACGAACCTGTCGAGCAAGCCGATGCACCCCATTACATCCAGCAGTCCCAGGACGGCACGCTGGACAGAGGTCGGCAGACGTGCCTGATTCCATTGTCAGTGAACGGGCAGCCCCTTGGCGTTATGTCATTGTGCTGTTGTGATGGGGCAGAGCGTCATGAGTCACTCCAGGTGCTCGCCGCCATCTGCTCCCAGGTCGGCATCGCCATCGAGAACCACCGCCTCTTCAAGAAAGTTCAGGATACCAATCGCTACCTGGCGGACGTGATCAATGACTCGCCGGATCCGATCCTGACCACGGATGCCCGGGGCACGATCCTGTCGTTCAACCGGAGGGCGGCCGACCTGCTAAAGTACGATCCGGCCGCCGTGATCGGCAACAACGTTTCGCTATTGCTAAACGGGCAGCAGATCGACTACTCTGACACGGGGAGTCACGTCATGGACTTCGTGTGCAGGGACAAGACCACGGTCACGCTGAGCGTTTCAACCTCCAGACTCCACAGGGAAGGTACTCTGCCTGGGCACATCATCACCCTTAAAGATCTGTCCGCGATCACAGGCTTCAAGGTGGTGCCCGTCGCCGAGAACGCCGCTGAGACTGACCAGCTGTACCACTTCGAGAAGGGCTACATTTACCTGTTCGAGACCGGCCAGTACCACGATTTCATGAACGCGTTCACTGACCAGGTGAACCACAACATCCAGGGTCTGTGTATCACTAGGAAGAACCCTGGGAAATTGAGGGAGCGCTACGGCCTGGAAAAGACTCCCGTCGTGTGGCTCACTGGCAACGAAGGAGTCCTGGGTGAGATCTGCCTCAAGCCGGACAACCTTTCCGGGTTGAGCGCCACAGTCAACAAGTTCATTGGGGAGGCGAAGGACGGGTTGATCCTGCTGGACGGCCTGGAGTACCTCATGGCCAGGAACAACTACGAGTCGCTGCTGAAGTTCGTCCACTTCCTGAACGACCGGATCATGCTCAACAAGTGTCGGGTGATCTGCTGCGCCGATTTCGCAGCCTTCGAGGAAAGACAGCTGCACTTGCTGACCACCGAGATGAAAATGTTCGGGGAAGCCGACGATACCCTCTGATCAAAGATCGATGTCAAGGTCGAAAGGCTTCTACGATGTGGATATGGACAACCTCAAGAACGCTGAAAGAGAAGATGAAGGGTTGTGGCATGAGTACTTCGAGGAACTGAAAGAACGAGGCCTTCGAGACGTCCGAATGGTGATCAGCGACGGCCACCAGGGAATCAAGAGTGCAGTGGAGAACTGTTTCACCGGAGCCAGTTGGCAGACGTGCCACGTCCACTATATAAGGGCAATCCTCCGAAAACTCCCACAGACCATGCATAAAGAGGCTGGAGAAAGGCTGAGAAACCTCCACGAAGATCCCAATGGAACGAGCGAGTATGCCGAAGAATTACGGGAGAAGGGATACACGGCAGCAGCAAACACTATAGAACGATACCGTTACGATCTCTTCAACTACATGAGCTTCCCCAAACCCTTCTGGAGAAGAATCAGGACCACCAATCTACTGGAAAGCACCAACCGAGAACTAAAACGTAGAAGCCAAGTAGTAGGAGCATTCCCCTGCGATCAAAGCCTACTCAGACTCGCCGTAAGCATCCTCATAGATAAGAACGAAGAGTGGATGACAGCAGACACATTCTTAAACCTGGAAAGCCACCCAATCGATCAGGACACAGGACTAACCGAAATTACAGAAAATTAGGGACGAACTCTATAATCGCAAGTCGATTTTAGCTTCCACCATATGAGTAACAATCCAACTAATCGATTAATGAAAGATTTAACCCATGTTATTGGTGCGAGTGGGTGCGATTTGAACGCACGAACTCCTTCGAGATAGGATCCTAAGTCTTACGCCTTTGGTCTGGCTGGTTAACACTAACCTTGCGAATGTCGCAGAACCTCCGGCTGTTGTACCATGCTTGTCTACCTGGATAGGATAAGCTTAAGTCAAAAACAGCTATCTTACTCGAGCTTATCTGTATATGACATTCTTGTATATTGCCTCCAATCCGCAAGGAAATGTTTATCGGGCCTTAATCGAGTGTGCTTTTCAGGCATGCGATGAGTTTTTATTAGTTGCTAGGCCGGACCTGCCCCTGTCAGAAAAGTCCATTGTTTTGCTGGAACGATTATCCCCCTTTTTAATCGAAAAGAAAGATCAGTTTGAGTGGCCGGGGACGAAACTTGGACGCGGGGAAGGTGAAATACCAGTTTCGGTGTATTATTACAGGACTGATAAAGAAGCCCAAAAAATACTTAGCGAGGTATCGGACACGTTGCACTCCTGGCAATTTCCCGATCTCCCCGAAGACTTATGTTTTTTAAAAGATCACAAGTCATGGCTGAGTAATTCGGCACATGAACAGCAATCGTATCTTACAATTGAGGATGAGGGGGACATCGACAAAATTTGCAGTATCGAAAACCTGGAACTAGAGGGAAAAACGTCACTATCAGGTCTTCCGATGATTTTTGACTAGCGTCGAGAAATCACAACTTTGGGTTTAATTGGGGTAGTTCGGGGTGAGATTTGAATTCGAGAATTCCCTTGGGGATCCTTAATCCTGCCTTATCCAAGTCAATTTTTAAGTCAACTGGCGCCGAGCTTTCTAGTTTGATGCTGGCGGGTGGGTTTTGTCCTGTAACGTGCTAAAATCGTGTTGTCGCGCAGCAAAATTATCTATGAAAGTAAAAGCAAAATCAATTTTATTAATAAAAATTAAAATTATAATTAATGGGTTGTTGAAACCTCATAAAAATACTTTTTTGCAGCTTTAAGAGCGCCTTTTGGTATCTTACCCTTATATGGGGCCTCAATGAATATTAAGAGCCTAATCGTGGGCTTTGCCTTTCATTTTGTTGGTTAAGCTAATGTCCATGTTATACAATGAAAGTCCGATTCCGGTGTATAATCCGACGCCATAGATAACAAGGATTGTTGTTTGGATTAGGTGGTCGAATCCCCCTGAGTAATACCATAGGCCTAAAATGATGTTATAGGTACCGGTTAGGGTATAAAGCAGCGTTATCATTTTTGGGTTTGGGTATAATGCGAGTATGGCGCATGGGTATATGAAGATTCCCAGGGGTATGAGTATGGTCGTCTCTTTGATGTTACCGCTAAGCCATTGCAATATCCCTACAATCAAGAGGATGGTGCCAGCAACCACACATAGTATCGCAACAGCCTTTGGTGTTATTGGAGCTTTGCGATATGCAACCGACTCTACCATACTATCCAAACAAGTATATATTCATCTTCATATATTATTTTTGCGATGTGGACGAATCCGACTAATGAACAACAAATTGAACCCGGCACCCTTTAGATAACTTATTCAATGTCAGCAGTTTTCCATACCCACCATACCAGGGAGCATTTCCATCATAGCCAGCGCCCTTTTACGATTCGGGAACCGTACAATTCGTCTAGAACCTTTGTGCCCAGTTAAACGTAAAAAGACTAGAGAATATTTATTATTTTTTATTTGATAAGTAAGTTTAATATGTAAACATGTAGTATGTGTTGGATAGTGGTGTTATAGTGGAGTACCCAGTTCAAATCCACGAGAAAGCACAAAGCCAATCATCAAAAGAACGAGTCAAAGCAGTAGAATACATTATTGATAATATTCATGATTTTGGTGACACGAGAAACGCATGGGAGGATCTGCACCGACTAACACAAGACAAAGACGAATATATTAGGTTGAGAGCAGCCTATGCTCTGGGATGGGCCTTCGCTTTTGTCCCGGACAAAAATGAGGCGTGGGAAGACCTACACAGACTAACACAAGACAAAAAAGAAGGTATTAGATTGAACGCGGCCAGTTCTTTAGGACGGGCCTCTGCTTTTGTGCCGGATAAGGATAAGGCACGAGAAGACCTACACAGACTAACACAAGACAAAGGTGAACGTGCTAGAGGGAGTGCGGCAGATGCTCTGGGACAGGCCTTCGCTGATTTGCCAAATAAAGAAGAGGCATGGGAAGACCTACACAGACTAACACAAGACAAACATGAACATGTTAGGTTTAATGCAGCCGGCTCTCTAGAACGAGTCTTCGTTTTTGTACCGGATAAACGCAGAGCGTGGAAAGACCTACACAGACTAACACAAGACAAAAACCAAGAGGTTAGATGGAGGACGGCCGTTACTTTGGGACGGATCTTCGCTGATCTACCAGATAAAGAAGAGGCATGGGAAGACCTACACAGACTAACACAAGACAAAAACGAATATGTTAGATTAAGAGCAGTAGATGCTTTAGGATTGGCCTACGCTGATGTGCCAGATAAAGAAGAGGCGTGGGAGGATCTACACAGATTAACACAAGACAAAGACGAATATGTTAGAGAAGGCACGGCCGAGTCTTTGGGAGAGGTCTTCGCTGATTTACCGGATAAAGAAGAGGCGTGGGAAGACCTACACAGACTAACACAAGACAGAGATAGATATGTTAGACTGAGCGCTATCGATGCTTTGAAGGTGGCCTTTGCGTATATGCCGGATAAAGACAAGGCACAGGAAGACCTACAAAGATTATCGAGTATGCCGCAAAGGTGAACGATACATAACGAAAAACAGATACGTTAACACTACCCATCGACTTATATGACCAGCGACGCCGTCGTAAACCGAACATAACCTTCCCCAGAACAATGGGCAAACACAAAACTCTTTTAGTTTTTACATCAAAATGGAACATGTGAAGCCATTAAAATCTAGTTATACAAAAGACCGATTACATATGCTTGGGGGTATCTTTAAGATTTTTTATGTCTTCTATTGATTTGAGGTATATCGTATGATGGGGCAAATATCTACTGCCTGTAAATTGCCGACGGGCGACTCTCCTTCGGAAAAGTATTCGAATGCTGTGCTGCAGAGTATTTATAGTCGCCGCTCTGTTCGAAACTATAAGCCGGACTTGGTGCCCGATGAGATTCTACTTGAGGTTATAAAGGCTGGCATCTATGCTCCGACGGCTGCGAATCAGCAGGTCTGGCGATTTTCGGTCATTACAGATAAGTCTGTGATTGACCGGTATTCGGAACGCGCAAAGAAATTGTGGTTGAAATTCATTCCGCTTCGAATGGCGGCCCTGCTCGGAATTGGCGGTGGAAAGGTGGCTCGAATAGTGAAAATGATGCAGACGTCCGACTTGCACATTTTCCACCATGCGCCAGCACTAGTCTTCATCTTCGCCCCGAAAGGCATCACAGTCGAATTAGATTGCGCGGCCGCCACTCAAAATATGTTGCTCGCTGCACAGTCATTGGGCGTCGGAAGCTGCTGGATAGGCTTTGCCATGCCTCTGGGAAACGATAAAAAGACACGCGCAGAACTGAAAATCCCCAAAGGCTACAAACCAATAGCTGCAATGGTCTTTGGATACCCAGTAAACGAGGCCAGAAAAGCCCCAACAAGGAATGAAGATGTGCTACTAGGTTGGACCTAACCGAGTCCGACGACGAGCCGGCATAGACGCCCGTATTCTTTTTATTGAAATAGAAAGTAAGGTCGAAGAACTATCAACGTGATAATCTTGCAGGTCTTCTCATGCCCTTGGCTAAATATCAGCATATACGCAAAGGCCCCCGAGCATCGGTAATGGTCTAAAGTCCCTTAATTTCCATTGTGATAATCATGCTCTATAAACACTTACGAATTATCTATATGTGGATAGTCAGTGAAAGCGAGATATGGATAGTAAAAGGGTTTAGCACCTCGTTTTTCATGTCTATTTCTGGGTTGGTTCTTTCATCATTTTTCTCGCTTTCGTAATCATGAGCGGTTTTAGGGGTTTCATATGTTTGAGGTATTTGAAAAACGGTATTGGTGTGACCTCTTGGTTGGCTTTACGTAGTGTCCTGCCGCTGATTTTGCCTGTTGTTGCCAGTTCTCTTCCGGCCTGGATATACGCGTCATAGACTTGGTAGGTGCGAGGGCACATTTTTTCCTTGTCCGGATTCTTCCCGCGGCCGGTTAACATGCCGGCGTTTCTCACTAAATGTCCGAGGCAGGGTGCATCCATGAAGTTGGAGTAGATGTCGAAGAACGAAGTGATATTCTTTGACATAACGTCCTCGACATTATCGAGGACAACGAGTGTGGCAAACGGCTTGGAACAGAGGTCTCGGTCTATCGTATGTGCAAACATGCCGCTCTTCGACATGGTAAAGTCAAAAACGTCTCCGGTGGAATGAACACGTTCCAAAAGTGCTTTGAGAAGGCAGGACATGCCAAACACGTAAACGGGAGTGGCAAAAATGATAATGTCCGCACGCCTCATCCGGTCAAACACGTCTTTCGCATCGTCTTTATCCTCGAATACACATTTCAAATGATGCTTTTCAGTCTGGCATACAAGACAACCTACACACGGGTGAATATTCAGCGCGGAAAGCGTTATAGATTCACATTTCGCCCCCGCTTCCCCAGCGCCCTGAAATATCTTATCAATCAGAAATTTGGAATAGCCCTTATCCCCACGAAGACTGGAATTGATAGCAAGAATTTCCATCCCAACACCATACTCTAATAATTAGTCTTTAGCATAACTTATATATAGTATATGGTAGTATGAGAACGCCTTAGAGGAACAGTAAATGCAGAACAACACAACTTCAGGCTACAACTCGTCTTTGTTATCGCTTAGCCTGCCGTCCTTATCGTTGTCGCTATCCTCCACCTCGCCATTACTTAGTCCGTAAGGACTGAGACGTGTTGAGTTATAGGGTTGCCCTGGGGCAACAATGGTCCGCTCACTATTCGCTTGCTGATGCCGGGTTTCGATTCTCCCGGCCGTATTGCTGGAACTGTGCGAAGCGTGCGCGTATGTAATGGCACGTATACGGTCTGGGCATCACAATACAAAAATTCAACAACTGTGCGAAGCGTGCGCGTATGTAATGGCACGCTATTCGTGTGTAATTTGCGTGTATGGGATAGTGGTCGACTCCGCTGGCTCGAGGTGTCAGTCCTGCAGGGGTAACGCGCTGGTTCGAATCCAGCTACACGCACTCAAAATACACGAACTCAAAAACAAAACGTTCAAGAGGGTGTCGGCGTGGTCTAGTGGTATGACGCTGCTCTGCTAAGGCAGTGCCCACTGGGTCGGGAGTTTGGTTCTCCCGTCGATGCTTAGTTTAATCATAGCAGGCTCGCCTAGCGGGATGGCGACGGATTCAAAATCCGTTCTCTGAGGAGCTAGCCGGTTCGACTCCGGCGCCTGCTACTTGGCTGGCTCGCATAGCGGTCGATTGCACGGCACTTAAAATGCCGCCTGTAGGGGTCATCGTCAGTTCGAATCTGACGCCAGCCACCAATTGGATACGTGGGACAGTGGTCGACTCCACGGGGCTTAGAACCCCGCCTGCAGAGGTTAACAACGCCGGTTCGAATCCAGCCGTATCCACCATTTGGCGGCGTGGGTCAGCCAGGTCAACGCCAGCGGATTCAGAGTCCGCGCCCGCAGGGGCGCCGCTTGTTCAAATCAAGCCGCCGCCACCAACCACTAACCATCCGGTTTTAGAACCAACCCATTAATTGGTTATCCTGAAACCTGTCATCGCTTATTTCGCTCTTGAATCAGTCGCTTTTCCATATCATTGAGGATGTACTGTCCATACTCTTTGATAACTACTGTAACATTTCATTTCGACTACCAGGCGACCTGTTGTGGTTCTCTATAAATTTGCAGATTGTTTCGATGGCGTCGAGATTTCTGCCATTATCAGAAAATGTAAATGGCATGATTGGTCTGATTTCGACTCGTATTTTGGTGGTGTCGGTTTCTCGGTGAATATTCAACTCTATTTTTTTATCCAGCGGAGTTCGAGCTTCTATTTTTCCCGCGTCTTGGTCTCCTCGTTTAATTTTAATGGATTTTAAAGTTTTTAAAGCTGCAATACATATATCGAAGGTTTCAGCTTGTGGGAGATTTACGGTTATTTCTCTGACGTGTCTGGTGTTTATTGTCTCGCTGGATATAGGATATTTTGATTTGACTTTTAATATGTGGATGCTTCCACTTACAATCGAAAACACCAATCCAAAGATGAAACTCCCAATGGCAAAAAGGAAAAACCCGCCATTCGGCCCTCCTAAACGACTGAGGAAATTATACGCTAATATGTTAATTAGCATGTAAATGGCAGCGCCGGATAAGTAGATTTTTAGGTAGAGGTAAGCAATACTCCTAATCGTAAGCCATTTTTTCCCTAAACTTGTAGTGATAGGATAAATCACTATAAATACGAGTATTGGTGCTAGTAGAATTAGAATCCAGTAGGGATTGCCTGCAACGTTGAAATACGGTAAAATGTCAGTGTTTTGGGGCGGTGATAATTCGGTTATGGTATTATCATCTGTAATGTATAGGTTCCCTTGAGAATCTACTGCGACTCCGTTAGGATGGACGAACCCGCCGAGTGCCACAACTGTGCCATTAGGATAAATAACGTCAACAGTACCATTATTCCTTTCTGACACATACACATTTCCAAAGGCGTCAACTGCAATTCCCTGAAGATTATGGAATTGGTGGTTTTCCGCTAACCATATCGTAGTGTTGTTTGGGAATATCTCGTTGACGCCCCCGTAAAAGTTGGCCACATACACGTTTCTCTGATTATCAACCGCAACGCCCTGCGGCATTTCAAAAGTCTTGCCAGAATTCATCACATTAATGTAGTAGTCTTGGTCTCCACTCCACGGGTCTAACAGGTCGCCCAACCGTATTGTAGTACCGTTTGGATAGACCATCTTCACAGCTTGATTGCCCGTATCCGCTACATACACATCCCCTTGAGAATCGACAGCGACGCCCATAGGACTTCTGAAACCACTCCCAATAGAGCTAATTGACCCTGATGGGTCAATCTTTTTTACCACATTGTTTTCGACGTCAGCGACGTACACGTTTCCCTGATTATCCACTGTCACACCCATAGGATGATGTAACCCATTGCCTATATCTTCCGAAACCCAATTAGGATAAATCTTTTTGATGGCAGATGCATAGGCATTAGTCACATACACATTGTTATTAGGGCCGATGGCAACACCAGAATAATCTTCGTCAATACTATCCAGTATTAACCACTGCTTCGACACTTTCGTAGGAATTGTATTGATAGACTCGTTCGAAAAGTCCGTGCTGCCGTAGAAACTGTCAGCCCCCGGCGTAACCTCCCCGAGGATATTCCACAAGCCCATCATAGCGCCCCTACTTCCCGTGGGGGAGATTGGGTTGGTTTGGGGGGTTGGGCTGGTGCAGCCGAGCACGAGTACAATCGATACTAAGAGTAGAATAACTAATAGTTTTTTCATTTGGACCCCCATTGGTTGTATACCATATTGTAGTATTTATACTGTTTGTTTCACGTGTGGGTTATTTGTATTCTCGAGAAGAATAAGAGACTTAAAAGAATGGTGTTAATAACACCGGCAAAAACGCATAATAGCAAAATATTAAGACGACTTGATCGTGGACATTTGCCTTTCAATTTGTTGGTTTAAGCATAATGGACATGTTATAAAGCGAAATTCCGGCTCCGATGATAATCCAAGCCGTTAACGATGCGCGACGTTGCTCATAGTGCATCGATACAGGATCCAGGCACACCCATCACCCCCGGAATCAATGTAGTATCATGACTTATCTTATGAAATAACTATAAACTCCGTAGCCTATAAGAAATTAATCCGATTGTGATATTAGCGATTACATCGGGTATAGCTGGACGGAGACAGGCGATAAGCGCCGCCCAAATAATAGGATAATTGCGAGTGATTATGCCATGAGTAGTTCTGTAGTAAATGATGTGCAAATTGAGGTTAGGAGGTTGGCCGTCGCCGGCAGTGATATTGCGATCGGTGATGGTCGGGTGAAGCGCCTATCCTTAGATGTCCGAAAAATGGGTGAGACCGTACCCATGTTTGCCAGGCTCGCAGACCCGATCGAGTTGCTGGCTAATCCAGGGGCGGGTAGTCCTGTGGGTAATCTTCTGGAGGCTGCCACACTAACGAACGCACTATTATACACTCAGGGTGCTGTAGGAGTTGAAGGCGAGCTGATCGTTCCGGAGAGCCGCGGGCCTGATCTCCCCCTCACTGCTTCGTATCGGACGATCTCCCGGGTGAAAGAGGCGATGGAAGAGCGCGGATCCAGAAGGCTGAGACTTTTCGAGAAGGTCTGTGAAGGTGGGGGGTTCGTGGATTTGAGGCTGCTGGACACGTTCATTGGGTTGCTGTACAGCCCTAGCAGTGACGTTGCCGACCTAGTCTGCGGGGAGATCCTCCCTGCCTATGGGGAGGCTGTTCTGCCTCAGCTTCTCAGCGGCTACAATGTTAAGGGTAGGGTGGGGGATGGGCGCAGACTGGAGTTGATCGCCAGGGTCATGAAGGAGGAGGGCGAGGGCATGTACTTAGACGCTCTCAAGCATGGATCGGAGAGCTTGAAGGTCAGTGCTTTGAGATGTATGAGGTATGTTCCGGAATCTACCGAGATTATCATCGAGTACTCTAGATCTGGAGTGGTAGGGGCGGGGTCGATTATTCAAAGCGAGGCCTTCAAAATGCTGGCCGAGATCAATTCGGAGGCGGCTGCAGACAGGATAATCGAGGCGAGCAGGAATTACGAAGAATTGTATGACGTCTCAGATTCTGTCGGTTCCGTCTCTAACGATTTGATGAGCGAGGTATTGGTTCGTAAGCTTGTTCAGGAAGGGAATTCTTGCCTTGCTTGCTATCAGCAAAAAAAGGTGGACCAAGAAATTGATAGGAGGTTCGATGTGATCCTGCACATTTTACGTCGGAGTGATTCTCCAGGTGTCCGGGAGTTTTTCGAGCGGTGTAAAGGGCAGCCGGAATGCTTGGCCAGGATCGTCTGGTTAGTGGAGGATAGGGTTGATGTCGAGGATCCCGACGATCGGAAGAGACTGTTTTCCGTCCTGAGGTCGATCGTCCACTCTTCGGGTGAGCATGGAGCGAGAGGCCTGTTTGATGTGACCTGCCTCACAGACTACGCGGCGATGGAAAACCTACGGAAACTGATCTGTCTCGCGGCCCACGCGGCGATACTCGAAGATGATCGGGAAACCATAGACATGATCGCCAAGTTTGCGTCAGACCCGTCATCACCGATTTACGATGGCTTTACATCTACCATATACCACTATACGGACCGGCAACTTAGTAAGAAAACCGATTTTCTCGTGACAAGACGACTGTTCGAAATGGCCATGGATATTGTGACACCTCACATGCCGCTCTTCTGTAATGCGTTGTTGGTGATGCGAAAGGATCATACGGGCCTGCCTGTGGATCGGGAGATGAACGAAAAATTCCTGGGAAAATGCCTGCCCCACGGCCATATAACCCCGAAGATCTATTGTAATGCGGCTTACCTATACGTGGAAATGGACGAATACGATAAGGCGCTGGAATGCGTCGGCCTATTAAAAAAGCATGACTATTGGGGCTATGAGGGTATGATGGAGCAGATCCGGACGCTTCCTATATTCGATGATTTCCGGAAAGATGAGCGTGTCAGGAAGATAATCGAGGGATGATAAAAAGAATGGGGGAGGGCGCCGGACGGAAGAATGGCGAGCGACGTATGAATAGTGTTCGGGGTGTGTTTCCGCTACTGACTCTCTATTTCTCTGAACATCATTGAAGCGATCGTCATCGGTGCGATCCGGTTGTCTTGAGTTAAAAATCTGGCGGCTTGCTTACCATGCTCGATGGCGTTGACTACGTCGGACGTGCGACCAACTGCCTCCGGTCGGCGTATGACTCGTCTATGAAACGGCATACACATATAAAGCTCCGTTCTGGACTGACAGGGGTGGCATACCATGGTTTCGAATAGGATCTCAAGTATTTGCATTGTTTCATGGTCTACTGACCAGAATAAAAGATGGAGCTACAAACGTGACACTAGCTACGGTCACCGTTCGGGGGAACGCAGGGTAACATGACCATTGGATTATTCAATGTTTCCATGGACGACCATGGAGACCAAATATTATCAGTAGTCGTTAATGGCAGTCTCAATGTTAACCAGTTGAAACCGTTCTCCGGGCAGATCATGCTGCCCACCGACCTAATCATGATGGCTTGTACGGGGATATCAATGGGAATGGTAGACTTGACTTCGACGACGTGGTCGCCCTATATGATATGCTGTTAAAGACGGTGTAAACGTGTCTAATTTGTGGGGTTTACCCCTACCTTTTTCTATCATTTAAGTATTAATGTGTTGTTATTGGGCTATTTGGTATTTACACTTCAAAGCTTGGAGTTGTATTTCTTATCTATTGAGGGATGTTCACAAATGGCTTCCAAGTTTGACTGTAGGAACATGATAATGTTCTGGGTGGTGTTCCCGGTGTTTTTATGTGGTGTAAGGTTGTTTTGTTGGTTTTGTTTGTTGTGTGAGTAGGTTACGGTAGTGTTACAAGCTGTAAACGGTGTCAAAATCCAGTTATATCTGTAAATTACTATATAAATCCGGTTATTGAGTTTGATAAATGTGGATTATGGCTATACCCGATTCGTCATTGATTAAGTTGCGAAAGTTTGTATGTCCTGAAATTGTTTTCGGTGAGGAAGCGTTGATGCTGGCAGGGCAGTACGCTAAAAATTTCGGTGGGGATAGGGTACTGGCTGTTTCCGGCCGGAACGTTATAAGGGCGGGGTGGAGTGGGAAAGTGATCGACTCGTTAGAGGATGAGGGTTTGTCCTATTCGCTCTATTCGGATTTCACCTCCAACCCGAAAGCAGAAGAGGTGATGAGGGGGGCGGAAGTCTATAACAGAGAGGGTTGTGATGTGATTGTAGCGGTCGGCGGTGGGAGCGCGATCGATTGTGCGAAGGGGATTGGTATTGTTAGCGCGAATAAAAAACATATTTTGGAGTTTAAGGGCGTGGATCAGATACCCAGGCCCGGCCCTCCACTTATCTGTGTCCCGACAACATGCAGCGGTGCAGACGTCTCGCAATTCGCTATCATTACGGATACGAGGAGGAAAATGAAGATGGCGATCGTCAGCAAAACCCTCGTTCCAGACACATCGCTGATCGACCCAGCTACAAACCTCACAATGTCCTCAGATGAGACTGAGGACACAGATACCGACGCCCTTATCCAAGCCATCGAGGCCTACACCTCGAAAGCGAGCTCTCCCATCACCGATCAGTTTGCGCTGAACGCCATAGACCTAGTATTTTATAATCTACCCAAGATAGTGAAAGAGCCGGCAGTTCTCGACTACAGGGAGAAGATGAAGCTCGGCAGCCTGGAATCAGGCCTCGCGTTCACTAACGCGAGTCTGGGGCTTATCCACGCGATGTCCCACAGCGTAGGCGGCTTTACCGACGCACCCCACGGACTATGCAACGCCATTCTATTCCCCTACGGTGTGAAATTCAACTACGATACGATACCCAAACGGTATGACAAGATTGGCGAGGCAATGGGCCTCGATTTGAAGGGCTTAAGCCAGGAAAAGAGAAAGACCGCCATCATAGACTTGATCTGGAAATTTTTGGATGATATGGGACAGCGTCGAACGCTTGAGGATGTCGGCGTTGATAAAAGGGATATTCCTAGGCTAGCCAGAAATGCTATGGACGATGTCTGCATGATGACCAACCCACGCTCAGCAACGCTGGAAGATGTGATTGCAATTTATGAGGAAGCCCTCTAACCAACAGAACGATAAAACAGAATTCAAGAGGATCTTAGGCCTTGGCGAGCGGTCTTTCCGAAAGAGCTACTATCCCGAGCTGCAGGAGAAACTCTTGGACCTGGAGCGATATAAGACCCTCCTGGATCATAGCAATGACGCCGTCTTCTTATCAATGGTGCCGTCCGGCCGTTTTCTCGAGGTGAGCGAATCTGCCTGCCGATCGATAGGCTACACCAAAGAGGAATGCCTTAACAAATCTATGTATGACCTGGTCCCGGACAAGGTGGAGCTAGACAAAATTTTTAGGGGGAAGACCGAATCCATAGTTTTAGACACTATGCTGAGAGCAGGTGATAATAAGGAGATACCTTACGAAGTCAATATGCGTAGAGTGCATTTTGGAAACGAGGACTACGTAGTAGCTATTGCCAGGGATATCAGCCAGCGCATGCAGTACGAAGAATCGCTCAGGCTTACCCAGTTCGCGCTGGATAAGTTCAGCGATCCGGCCGTCTGGCTCTCGACCGATGGGGCGATCCTCTACGTAAACGAAACCGCCTGCAGCCGTCTCGGATATTCCAGGCAAGGGTTACTGTCTATGCACATATGGGATATCGACCCGGATTACGGGCCGAATCGGTATGCTGAAGTGATCGGGGAATTAAGACGCAAGGGCGGCATGAAGTTCGAATCAAGGCATAAAACCCGCAGCGGCCGTGTTTTCCCGGTTGAGATCACTTGCAACTACATAATGTACAACGACAAGGAGTACGTGATATCGTTCGATCGGGACATCAGCGAGCGAAAGCAAGCCGAAGAGGCCCTCCGCAGAAGCGAGGAGAAATACCGCGTCGTGGCGGACAACACCTACGATTGGGAATTCTGGCTGGGTCCGGATAAAAAGTTCATCTATATATCGCCTTCCTGTCACCGCATCACTGGGTATACCGCCAGCGAGTTCATCGCCGATCCTATCCTGTACATCAACATCGTACACCCTGCCGATCAAAAATTATTCAGAGACCACTACAACGAGGCATATACGAATGAGATAACGATCACAGGAGAGCTAGAGTTTCGCATCGTCCGCCGGGACGGCGGAGTACGATGGATCCATCACCTTTGCCAGCCTGTCTTTGATATGCAGGGGAGATACCTAGGGGCTAGGGGAAGTAATCGAGATAGTACCGAGCGTAAAAATGCGGAGAACGAGCTTAAGGAGGCGAAGGCCCAGGCCGAGCTGTACCTG
>DATHCY010000060.1:0-4122 GCA_035319305.1 Methanocella sp. | reverse complement strand
ATGTTCTACAACAGATTCTTTAGAACGGGAATATTATATAAGTATTGTCGTTATATACAATTATAATAATTTTTTATATGTACAAGCATGATTAAAAATTTAGAATATGTAAATAAATTATCGAAGATCTGAAATATGATTTAATGGAAAAATTTCATGAAAAAACTTCATACCAGAATAAAAGAGTGAAATGCCAATACTTTTTCTTCATACGCTAATACCCTGGATGAACAGAGTAATTAAAATTGATCACCCTGAGCTTCTCGTCAACCGGTTCTCCGACAGGATTCACCCGGCCCGCATCCGTCGAGAAAACCAGGGTCGTCTTACCCATCGGTATAGTGATCCGCCTGCTATACGCCGAGCCGGTCTCATTAATCACATTCTGATCGGTAAAGCCTGGTCCCGATACTGTAGCGTGAGACCCGTCAGGGAATCCGGTCGCCAGGGTCATATTTAGCGTGATGTCCATGCTCCGGTTGTAAGGATTGTAGAGGTTTAACTCAGCAGTTCTGGAGCACCATCGCCAAGTATAGTTACCCGAGCCCTCGATCCAGTACGAGCCTTTGCCCCAGGTGATCAGCGGCCTGTCTATGACTTCAACATTCATGGCTTTCCACTGGTCCGGAGTGTAGTCCGACTTTAATTTATCCGCATAGTCGGACAGATCGTAGAATGCTAGGACGCCATTGCTGCTGATCAGTGGTTTCGTACCTATTATGCGCAGGAGATTCGCGTTCAGCGTTGCGTAATCTTCCGCTGAGTACCCCCGGGAATCCAGGTATACCCCGCTGAATCCTGCAATGGTGATATCTCTGACCATCTCGTCAGGCGGCTCATTGGATATTGACTCCAGCCACGCATCCCCTGTTCGCCCTCTTGTCGCGCCATAGCTCCATCGCAATGTATCCGAATGAAGGTATCCATTGAATAATTGGTAATCGCCCAGGCGGTTTATCGGGCTGTTTTCGGGAAACGACATATATGGCATCTGGTAGATCATAGCACCTGCGGGCATGCTGGTCTCGATCTGTTTGATAAACGCGTCGTCGCTCGAATAATCGGCTTTGATATTGGTATAGTGCGGGATGTATTCGGCCGTGGTTTGGTCCAGTACTCCGGCGAGCAATAGCAGACTCATCAGCATGCAAAATGCGACCTTCCGTCCCGACGATGTGAATAATCTTGCGTAGACCGTCTGCAGCAGGATCGCCAGCGAGATGAGCGAGAATAATGCCACGAAGACGCTAATCCGGTTATACCCCCTGATGTACGGAAATAAGATCCCAATGATCGGCGCAAAACCGCCCGTGGTCGCCAGCAATATCGCGGCGAGGTTCATGAGGCTCAAACCATCCATCGTTTCCGTGTTGGCGCCGAAAACGTTCGATATCCCCGATTTTCTAAAGATCGCCCAAATGATCAGTACAATAAAGCCAATACTTCCCATAACGCCTAGAGACGCCATTGAGTTCTCATTCACCATGAATGACATGGCTGCATCATAGCGGCTCACAAGATCGGCGATCGCCTGGATCCTGTAGCCATGAATAGGCATCAGAAGCTGTAGCACTTTCAGGCCGTAAATCTCCGCTTCCAGCGGGTTTCGGGAACCCACTTCCGTATTCATACCGTGCTCGAGCCAGTAGATAAGGCAAGGCGAGAGATTTATCAGTACCCCCAGGACGATGATGAGGATAAGCAGGGATGAACTTATCAGCACGTACCGGTCCTTTCTCAGGATCATCCCGGATATACCTACGATCAGTAGAAAGACGCAGGCAAAGAACGGATAATATATGTCGGCGGATGATATCAGGAGACAGATGATGATGCTGGCGATGGCCCTGCCCTCCAGGTTTAGCTTTATCTTACCATCTGATCTTTTGAACATGAACTGCTCTCCGTTGTAAATCCAGAGAAGCACAAGCGCCATCAATGGCAGAGTATAATAGGAGCTGAGGTACAGGTGCGATATACCCCGCAAAAAGTGGTACGGTAAAAATGTGAAGAGCAGGCTGACTGGCACTGCAACAGGAAAGGAAATCTTGAGCTGTCTCAGGAGAAAGAGAGTAGTCACGGTCGTGAGGGGAAATGTCAATAGAAAGTAGATGTTGGTCGAAAGGACGGCATTGCCGGTAACCACGAGTATCGCTTTGATCATCAAAGCATCCAGGTTGTTGGTCTGAGGAAAATCAAAGAGCTGATAACTGCCAAACGGGGCCCCAAGCAGAGGGTTTTGAAGGTACCAACCAGCAGTTTGAATGGTCTTAATCGTCGTGTAGGTCCATATAGCATCGCTGTCGTAGCTAAATGGGAGGCTCAGGTCTTTTCCCCACAGGTCCACTGTCCACGCCAGAAATAATACGCAGGCAACGATGGCCATAGCATAGATCGCTAAGGCTACCAGATTATCCTTCGACATTTCTCACTCATCAAATCCATAACACTTCCATACTTTATGAAGTTTCAGCAAGTGGTTACACACCCATGGCATCTCGAATTCGAGCATAGCAAAAATGACGGATATCTCCATCGGCCCTCTGGAGAAGGATCAAGGAAATATAAAACCTTTCTTTTTAATCCAGATATGTCCAGCCCTGCATTTTTCGTATAAGGGCATCCGTTCACTGACCAGTTTTCCATATTTGCCATAAAAGTATGTGCTGTATAACTGGACTTCGAATTTTCGGTTATATTGCAGGAAGGCCCTGAGCAAATACGCTTCCGTCCAGAACCGACCCTCTAATAGCCAGGATAAGGGATATTCGAAAGGATGGAATATATCATGAAAATGAATATATACGCCGGGCTTTAATATAGGTAGTATTTCGAATAGGATACGGTTTACGTCGCTATCAATCTTAGAAACATGGGTTGAGTCAACGAAGAGAATATCATTTTTAGATAGTGCTCCGAAAATTTTTGGATCGACCTCGTTTAGCTTATTCTTGTATAATGTGATGTTGGCTATGTCATCATCCTTGATTAGTGATAGAAGTCGGTCGGGGTATGGCTCTATGAAAGTGCATCGTATCCGACTATCGAAAAATTGTTCGTTAACATCGAGGGAGATCGCAGATGAGAAGCCCGACCCGATCTCGATGATCCGCTGGGGTTTCAGATGTCGGATCATACAAAAAAATAGGATCGCGTCGCCATAAGAGTAGTAGCCATTATTATAGTAGTACCTATATTGTTCGGTTTTTTCAGGTGTGAATGGCAACTCATGATAATGCCGCGAGAGTCGATCGAATAATCGGAGCTGGCCCCGATCGTTCAAGTGTACGCCAGGAATAGAGTCGGCTTGGCTGAATATTCGCTCCTTATTTTCTATAACCTCATTCAGGTTAGGTATTGGAGAATAATAATGTCCTGGAGGCCACGCATAATAGGCGTTTTTTTCTGGCTCGAGCATAGAGTTATTTTAATCAGGAAGATGAAATAACTATCGTTTTTATAGTCAATGTCTGAACATTTTATACGGTATTATAATGAAAATCAGTCATATGCTATTGCTTTTAACGCTATTGAAAGTATAAACAATTTGGTCCTCGACTACAATAATAGTTCGTGTTTTAAGACCGTGTATCAGTGTATTAGAGAATCAATAGTGTCCTTCGTGTAATTTGCGATTTAACTGTGAGCTTAGACTCGAGCAATTAGCGCGCCTCTAAAAAAGTTTTTTGTGTTTTCGTGTTACCCCATGGTAACCCTAAAAAGGGAGCGGACCAACAAGGACCTGAAAGATTTCCCGCACGGCGATAGTCTAAAAACCCTTCAAAATTTATTTGATCACCATTTTCTCTATACCCTCGGGCAGGGTGATTGTCGCACCCCATCCGATCCTCTTTATATTCCCAGTATCAGCACACAGCCGAGGTATCTCCACCTTCCCCGCCCTTTTCCTCTCCTCCGCGCTGACGATCTCTATCGACGGATCGATGGCATCCCTGATCATCATCACAAGATCGGCGATCTTCGTCTCCTTCCCCGATCCAATATTAAAAATCCCGGTTCCCTTTTCCCCCACAATCAGAAACGCCCTGATCGCATCGTCAATGTACAGGAAATCCCTGGTAGGATCCGTATTTCCGACTTTGATAATCCTATTTTTCAGTG
>DATHCY010000059.1:0-8551 GCA_035319305.1 Methanocella sp. | reverse complement strand
GCCCTGCACTTCCAGCTCGGTCTGGTAGCCCATGAACGCGATCTCATCCAAACTCATTTTTGTCCCGTATTCGTCGTTGAGCGCTGCGATCGTGGCTATAGATACGGCCGCTGATGAGCCCAGGCCTGATGCAACTGGGATGTCCGAATAAACGCGAACATTAATCCCGTCGATATTTGCTAGCCGTCCGAATTTGTTGATGGCAGTTTTGATATACTCGTTCTTATCTGGCTCATCCCTGAATGCAGACGACTGTATATGCATTCCACCGCTTTTTGCGGAGGTGATCTCAACTGTAGTACGGAGGTCGATGGCACAGGCGATTGCGCGCTTTTCGTACACGACCGCGTGCTCTCCGAATAAAAAGATCTTCCCGGGCGCAGAATATTTGACCATAAAATGACCTGCTACAGGACTGCTATCCCTGCATATCCGACAACCTGGCTATCGCCAGTCACGTCTCCGCTGGTGGCGTACTTGAGAAGCTTCCCCGTCCGGGCGCCTCTGGCCCCGCACGTGATCATCATGGCCGCGATGGGCCCGTAGCCACAGCAGGTTGCATTCAACCGGTATAGATCATCGTAGAAGGCCGGAACATCGAGCTTTTCAATGTCGTCGATGAGTGTCGAGTCCTTTTTTCTTGCCGCTTTAACGTCCTCGTAGTGAGTAAAGTCGCTTGAAGCCACGATGACTACACGTCCGGTGTGTTTGTTGAGCGCTGCGATCAGCTCCGTCGCTATTTCCTTGACCGTATCGTAGTCCTGCATGCCGATGGATACAGGCACGATCTTGAAATCCTCAAAGAAGTACTGCAGAAGCGGAATGTGCACTTCGAGCGAGTGCTCTTGCTGGTGTGCGATCTCGTCCCGATCGATGATGCCGTTCAGCAGTCCGACCAACTCTTGGTCTACCTCAACCCTGCCCAGCGGGGTGACCCAGGGCTGGGTCGATACAGCGACGGGAGAGCCCAGGCCGTAATGGTTAGGTCCCAGCAGCAGGAATGTGGGGGCGCCCTCGATCGAAGCGTATACTTCCGCTGCGACGCCGCCGGAATATATGTAGCCAGCGTGAGGCACGACGACGCCGCAGGCCCTGATCTTTGTCTGTGGCTCTCTATCGGCGGAGACTGGGGAAGGAGCGAGCCTCTGGATAAGGCCCCGCAGCTCCCGTTCTGAGCCCGGGTAAAACTGTCCCGAAACGGCCGGCTTTCTCATAATGATCGGCGTAATCTCCGGCTTAATTATATCTCCGACTCGAATTCGTTGACAGTGTAACTGAAGCCTTGCTCGTTCCTTTCTTTGGTGACCTCGCGGGCCAGCAGCCAGTATATTAGCGCGAGCGCCTTACGGCCCTTGTTGTTGCTCGGTATGACTAGGTCGATGTTCGAGGTCATGTTGTTGGTGTCGCACATTGCAACGACTGGCACGCCGATATTTACGGCTTCGTTTACAGCCTGTGCATCGCCTATCGGGTCCGTTACCACTACGACATCCGGCTCCTCAAAGAACATATACACCGGGTTGGTTAGCGTGCCGGGGATGAACCTGCCTACAATGTGCCTAGCACCGACTGCTTTGGCGAACATCTCTGCAGGATGCTGGCCATATTGTCTGGCGCAAACGACCAATACGTTGGCCGGATCGTATTTGGCTAGGAACTTCGCCGTGGCGCGGATGCGCTCGTCCGTGCTCTGCACGTCAAGGACATATAGGCCGTCGCTCCTCACTCGGTAAATGAACTTCTTCATCTCCTCAGTCTTCTGCTGCGTACCGATGTGCACGCCTGCAGCAAGGTACTCATCCATCGGTATCAATGACTGGTAATTCTCATCTCTGATCTCTCTGACATTTTCTGTCTCTGGCATTTTTTTCACTCCTCTATCAGTTGTAAATCTTTAATCCGGGAACGAACATCACAGAGGGCTTTCGGCCATCTTTTCGTTCCCTGTCTCCTCTCCGATACGGATCAGCTCGTTCAGCTTGGCGATGCGCTCGCCGCCGACCACGCCGGTCTTGATCAGCTCACAGCCGAACGCGACCGCCAGGTGGGCGATCGTATTGTCCGTTGTCTCGCCGCTGCGGTGGGACATGATGGTGGCGTAGCCGAACTTTTTCGCGAGCTTGATCGCGTTGAAAGTATCGGTGACCGTGCCGATCTGGTTCGGTTTGATCAGAATGGCGTTTGCCGCAATATGTTCGATCCCCTGCTCGAGACGGGAGACGTTGGTAACGAAAAGATCATCGCCGCAGATCAGACATCTGTCGCCCACCGTGTCGGTGAGTCTGGCAAAGCCCTCGAAATCGTTCTCGTGCAGCCCATCTTCGACGTAATACAGGTGATACTGGTCAATGAGCCCTGTAATATAATCGATCTGCTGGTCGGTCGTGCGCTTGGTGTCTTTGTAAACATAGTGATTGCCGTCCCATAGCTCGGTAGCCGCGACGTCCAGGCCAAAGCGGATCTCGAAGCCCAGTTCAGAGGAGACTTCTCCCACGGCTTTACTGACGATCTCAAACGCTTTCTCATCCTTGATCTGTGGAGCCCAGCCGCCTTCGTCCCCTTTGTGGCAGATGATACTATCGTCGGTCAGCAGCTTTTTCACCCGCTTATGGACCAGGGTGTTGGCATGGACCGCCGCCTCGATTGTCGGGGCGCCTATGGCCGTAACCAGAAACTCCTGGATATCGGTGGCACCCTTGGCGTGCGCGCCGCCGCCGAGCACATTGCCAAGCGGGTATGGTATGGTCGGGAACGACCCCCCGAGGAACCTGTACAACGGCATGTGAAACGCTGCCGCTGCGGCTTTCGCGGTCGCCATGGATACTGCCACCGCGGTGTTGCCGCCGATGTTGCTGAAGTTTTTCGTGCCGTCGATCTCATGGAGAAGAGCATCGATCTCCTCCTGATCGGCGACATACTCGCCGATCAGCTGGTCCGCGACCTCGGACTCCAGCTTCGCGATCGCGTCGTCCACCGGAATGGCTACTGCCTCGTACGAGCCGGTGGAAGCGCCGGCAGGTGCTGCTGCGACCCCGAAGAGGCCGTTGTCAGTATAGACTTCGACTTCGATGGTCGGGTTGCCCCTGCTGTCGAATATTTTTCTCGCCAGTATCTCGTCAATGATCAAAATTTTACCTCCCCTGAAAATTTTCCTTTGATACGAAATACATCGATGTGGTATGTAGTATCAGGATTTCGTTGCAATCTCTCATGCACGCCTGGCTGACTTGTTGATCTTTCTTACCGTTATCGGCACGAGGTTCTCCTCTAGTTCAATGATGGCGACTTCGATCGGCTCTACGGTCTTCGTGTCTTTGGCCAGCACCGGGGCCCCCATTGATATCTGCAGCGCTCGGGCGCCGACGATCCTGGCGCGCTCATAGCGGGTATATTTATCCTTGATCTCTTTACTGGTTGATTTGACTTCCAATAAAACACCCCCTGCTGTTGCATGGTGTGAGCTAAAAGCAAGGCTTTTCGAATGCGAGTAATAAATGTCTGACATGCGATTCGCTGGTAAATCTGCCCTGGATTTTTCCCGGGAATCCCCCCGGATGGTCACGACACAATGCGGTTTCGCATTGTGAATAAAGATGTGTGGTGGGATCGCTGAGATTTGAACTCAGGTTTCCGCGTCCCGAACGCGAAAGGATGGACCAGGCTACCCCACGATCCCATATATCTTTATTTATTGGTACGGTGCGAGCACATCGACGAGTTCGACATGGGATAGCAGCATGCGTCTGCAGCAGTACCGATCCACGCCTATTTCGTCCAGTATGTCGCCAACCTTCAGCACTTCGCCCTGCTGCAGGTTTTTTTTGCGCTCGTCCACGCGGGCCTTATATTCCTCCCACACTTCTGAGACGACCTTGCCACAGGTGAAACATCTGACGGGTATCATTGATGAGTATCTCCATTAAACGGGGGTATCCCCCGATTGGTTGTTTAGCTAACTAACGGTACGATTTTTGGAACTTGGCCCTTGCGCCGGAGCCGCCATAGTTTTTAGGCAGCTTCTGCCTGACGTCGTTGACCAGCAGATTCCTATCATGTGCCAGGAACATATCCCTAAGCGCTACGTCGTTCGTCCAGTTGATGATTCCTCTGGCGATTGCGCAGCGAGCCGCCTCGGCCTGGCCCATATACCCTCCACCGCGAATCTCGACGTTGATATCGAGCATTTTTGCGATCTCGGGGCCTGCGATGATCAGCGGCTCAGATATCTTAAGCCGGACCAGTTCGTTTTCGATGATATCGAGGGGGATCTTGTTGATTCTGATGACGCCGGTGCCCTTCCGGACTGTTGCGCGGGCGATTGCGGTCTTGCGCTTGCCGCTTGTAGTTAGGACTTTCTTCTCGGCCATTTGATCACCTTCAGTACTTTGCTCCCAGCAACTTCGCCAGTTCACCCAGCTTGATGTATTTATACGAGCTCAGGCGGTTAAAGCTTGCCTGTTCCAGCGTCACCGATGGTTGCTCGGCGAACTCTGTCGGGGTGCCTATGTAGACGGTGAGCCTTGCCATGGCATCCTTACCTCGCTGCGTCTTATACGGCAGCATGCCCCTGACCGTCCTTCTGAGGATCGCATCGGATCGCTTGGGAAAGTACGGACCTTTCTCGGTGGTGCCCCGATCAAAGGTTTGCTTGTACTCCGCAAAACAGTTTACCCGGGAGCCGGATAAGACCGCCTTTTCGGCGTTGATGATCGTGACTTCGTCGCCCTCCAGGAGCTTCCTTGCGACCGTGCTGGCAAGCCTGCCGACGATTAGCCCGTCTGCGTTGATTAAAACCATGTCTTTTCCTCCCTATTTGAGTATGCGGACATCTTTGCCCTTGGGGTTCGCCTGCATAAGCTGTTCAATGGATATGCACTTGCCCTGTGCGCCCATTATTAGGTCCTCTGCGGCCATGCTGAAATTGAGGGCGGCTACCGTAACGGGGTGGTCAAGGTCGCCGGTTCCCAGCACCTTGCCAGGTACTAGAATAGTCTCGTTGTCCTTGCTGTACCTGTTAATCTTGCTGATATTGATCGCCGCATAGTGTCTCGCGGGCTTTTCCATCCTCTCTGCGACGTCCCTCCAGATCCCAACGTTTTGCTCTCGGGACTTGGCTTTGAGGTCGTTGATGAGCTTGAGCACTCTTGGATTAGTCTTTTTGATTTTCTTCATGAAATTGCCTCCGTAAGGCCATTAGTCGGTGGTTTCGAGTATTCTCGCCATTTCCGCTAGCCTGACTCACACGATTTTCGTGTTCGGATCTATTCAGATCCCTTCGCCGGATAGGGCCATCCTATCCTACGGTAATCGCCACAATGATGGCGATGCGATTCTCTTAACGCCATCCGAGCATATGTAGTTTTCGGTTTCAAATAGTTGAAATATCGTCGTCCGGCAGCTTCAATGATAAAACTGGCTATAAAAACCATCGATAATGTCGACGACTCTTGATCGGGCATCGTCTGATATGCGTGGATCGGTGACCCAGAATTGCAGCTCGTACTGGACATCGTCTCTGCTGACACCGGTTTTAAAGAGCGTCCCGCCCCGATCTGACACTAAGCCGGGTATAGAGGATGCTCCTGACAGGACCGCCTCAGATAGGCCAGAGGGGTTGACCGCCCTGGGTGTGGAAAAAGGCACTTTGATCAGATATTGCCGGGACCTAGTGTAATTAGTGATTGGGGTGGTCAGAAAGGTGGAGTTGGGCACGGTGATCACTAGGCCGTTGAGGCCCCTCATGATCGTAGACCTGATATTGATCCCTTCCACGACCCCTATGTTGTCCCCCACTTTGATGACGTCTCCGACGATAAAAGACTTCTCGATAGAAATGACTATGCCACCCAGCAGATTAGATATGATGATCTGTGTTCCAAGCACCAGCACCGCGCTGAAAAAACCCAGGCTCACGATCAGCGAGTATAGCTGCACGTTAAAGACCGCCAGTATGCTGATGGCTGCAAGGGTCAACATCCCATAGGTAATGAGCGTGTTGATCATCCAAGTCGTCTTGGATGGCAGGGCGTACTCCCTGCCAACCCGCCCCGAGGCCAGCTTTAAAGAGTATATGATGGCGAGCGCGGCGAGCAGGATAGCGAGCGAGAGCAGGATCTTGTACCAGTTATCGTAAAAGAAAGACGCCATGCTGAGGGCAACCTCTGCCTCCGTGTCCCCCTGTTTCGTTAGCTGAAGTATCATTTGCCCTCCGCTTTACGGGGTTTTTAGCATTAGTATGGTGTGCCAACCCCATTATTTCCCGTGTTAAGTCCTGCGCCTGCCACGCCGACGCTGCCGTACCCAAGCCCCAGGCCAAGGGGATAGCCAAATCCGCACATGGGGATCGTATCGCTGTCCGTCGTGAGCGCGAATCGCACGCTCTCTGAATATTTCACATCTGCTTGGTTACTGTTAATCGCAGGCGTACTCAGTCCCTCGGAGCCCACGCCGACGCCCGGGAACGAGATAAACGCGTTATCCAGGGCCGCCTCATAATCCATGTCCCGTGCGAACGACGTCGTCGCCGAATCATGTGTCGCAGAGGGGAACCCGAATGAGACCCCGAGCGGTATATCGCTAGAGGCAGGGCTCGCACAGCCATATGTCGGGGACTGTGTCTGGGACCCGACCCCGGTGTTGACGACGCCATAACGTGACGTGACGTCTTCCGGGAGGTTCAGTCCGTCGCCGATATACGTATAGCCGGCCCCCGGTACCCCTGGGGCTCCACTGCCGCCGGCTCCGACGGTTAGCGGATAACCGTACATGTTGAGACCGGCGTAGCTGTTTGCATGGGCCATACTTATTCCTGACAAAAGCAAGAGCAGGACAGAGACGACATATGAGATATACCTGAGCATGCAACACCTCTGCAACATCAAGTGTAGTTATGCACCGCCGGATAAATAAATTACCAGCTGAAGTAACGACTACAAGCGTCAGAACTGATAGAAAAGGCATAATATACCAAACAAATAAAAAATAGCCCTGATAACGGTATATTTATATGCGCAAGCCATGCAGGCGTTATATGTACCAACTATGCGCGAGTCACGTACGTACTTTTCGGTTACAGCCACAACACAGCAACCGGAATAAGAACAAACAGGCCTGCTGACCTGTGAATGCCTGGTAATTTGACGCCCTCTGAATTTTACAGTCTTCCTTGGAAATTTTGTGCTCAGCAGAATTGGATTGATCGTTGTCCCTGTACCGTTTTGGGAATAAAATAATCATTGTGCTTCGTGTGGATTGGTCTGATGGTGCGAATAAAGCGGTTGTATCGAGCCTGGGAAGGACAACGAATGCTGCGCTGTGACAACGAATGCTGAGCTGTGCATGTTATCTTTTTCTATAGTGTCTGCGTTATCTGTGTTCTGGCACAGGCAGCGATCGTATTTGTCTGACAGCATAGATACAAGGTGCCCGGCCAATAACCATTACGAAGCCGTGCCAGCCTAAAACCCCTTTCAAAAATAACTATAAATGACTGGAACGAACTGGAGTGAGCCTCCAGCCCGTCGATCAATCATTTGTTTCTTGATTCCCAACCTGTTTCTGTCTTTTTATTCTGCTGGCTTAGCGGATCATGGTGTTTCCAAGGCTCGACATACCGGTGCCAAGGGTGTTCATACCCATGCCAGCGGTGCCAAGGTTACTCATGCCCAGACCGGAGGTACCGAGGGTATTCATCCCCAGGCCAACCCGGTTCATGCCAAGGCCAGAGCCGATTCCGTTGCCGAGGCCATAGCCTCCGAGACCTGCTCCGATGCCACTACCGAGGCCGGAGCCGATGCTAGTGCCACAGGGGCTGCCACAGACGTTGCCGCTGGGAATACCTCCACAGGGGCTACCACACGAGTTGCCAATGGGCGACGCTCCACCACATGGGCTGCCACAGGGCGCTGCTGCCGGACCTGGTCCGCCACATCCGAGTGGAACCGTGGTGACCTGTGGGATCACTGACGTCACAGGTACGCTGGACGGGACAGGCACCGTAACCGGTACGGTTGTCGAAGTCACTGCCGGCGTAACGACCGGGACTGGTACTGTCTGGGGTACGATCACTGCTCTCGGGACTGTCACAGGCGCGAAGCTTGTAACGGGAACCGTCACGGGTACCTGTTGAGGTACGGTCGCTGGTACCGTCACGGGTACCTGAGACGTGACTGGTATGTTGCAGTAGATCTGCGCGATGCAGTCCTGCGGCGGTCCATATGCTACGGGTCCGCCACAAGGTCCGCATGCTCCTCCCAGCGGTCCTCCAATCCCCGGACCGCCGCATCCTAATCCAGCCCCAATGCCACATCCTCCCAGCCCGAACTGGGCGAAAGCGGGTGCTGTTACCAGCAAAGTAGCCAGCGCGATGATCGCGGCTACGATCACTTTTGTTGCCATTCTCATAACTACACCTCCGAAACTGCAATACTCTGTTTATGGTATACAAAATAAATATATTATTATTTAAAAATACGAAAAGTAACCGTTCAAAAGTATTTTATCGCATTCTGGGTATTAATTAGAGCTAATTATTAAAATAAAAGATAATATT
>DATHCY010000058.1:0-3515 GCA_035319305.1 Methanocella sp. | reverse complement strand
CGGGGAGGAGAACGAGTTGATCGAGCTAAAAGCAACGTACGACGATCTGTGGAAAGATGCCAGAGTTCTTGCCATAGACCTGAACAACAGCATTTTACTGTATCTGGCGGTCGGGCTTTTCGCGGTGCTTGGCGGTCTTATCATCTCCACCTACGCGCTGGCGAACTGGCTGCGCATCTCCGCCGGCAGTACGGATCCGATTAACTCTGCGGCCGCGATCGGCGAGACGATCGTGTCTATAGTGCTGCTGATTGCCTGCCCATTGCTGATCAGGTGGTATTTCAGGCTCAGGTCCCGCTATTCCTCGCTGGTCCGGTTTGAACGAGATCCGGAGGAGTGAGTAAGAAGATGCCATCTGGTAAGGCTCCACCGCCATCGAAGGCGGCCGAGCGACTGATGGAGTACCTGGAGATCGTCCGCACCGCGCAGGCACAACGGGGCAAAGTGCTGTGGTATGATTTTTACCGCCGGGCCGGCAACCCCTATCACACAGACCGTAACATCGGCTACCTAATTGAAAAAGGCCTTATCACGGGAAACAAGGATGATGGCTACACCATGACCGAGCGGGGCGGGGCCTGGTACGATATCCTGAAGAAGCACCGCGACTTGGTTGGCGCGCTGACCAGAGAACTGAGCGGCGACCGGAGAAAGGAATGGTAAAGCTCGGCTGAAGGTCGAGGACACGTACAGACTAGAAAGTAAATACGATAGAATGGTGAAGGGCATGAAAGTAATGAAAAATTTGAGCGGATTTCCAGTAATACCCGTAGTGTTCGGGATGATCATCGGCACAGCCCTGAGTATCGCCTTTGATCTGCTGTATACACACCTGTTTCAGGAGGGCAGTGCACAATTCTATTGGTTTGCAGGCCTGATATTACTGGGCGGTCCCCTCGCAGGAGGGGTTCTCACTACTATAATGGCAAAAGAGTTTAAACTTATGGCATTACTGATGGTCTGCAACGCCGTGTTCATCACAGTAGTCGCCTTAGCCTTCTTGTCTTACGTCATACTGCCGGTTTTTTCGTACGACAGTGTACAGATACCCGCTTCATGCATCAATGACCCGCTGAGTTCCGGCTCTCACATCCCACACGACGTTAACTACACACTACCCGGCACAGGTACCGGAACACTTCTACTAGGCGACAATACTTCCGCAGTCGTTGTCATGACTGACTATAACCGGTTCCCATTCGACAGCACCATCTATCTTATCAATAAGAGTGACAACCGTGTCCTCCGGAGCATGAAGTTCGACAATGACATCCTCGGCGCAGCGATCTATGATGGCAAGCTATACCTATTCAACGATAAGCTACTATATGTCATCAGGACGGACAATGGTGAATTTGCGAAAACCATCATTAAGCTGGATAACTACAAGGGACTTTTCGAGGCCGAGGATGGTATGCATATGCAGACGACTCTGGAGATATCGGTTTTGAGCGCCGATGGGAGCGTGCTATCCCACCGCCGGATGCATATGAGCTGCATCGCTTACGGTTGCTTCCTACCCTAATTGTCGTGACTACGTGCGCATCAAAACGGCCATTGAGACACCGCAGGGCTCTACCATACATCCGGCGACGGTGTACGCCGATAATTTTACGACTGCTGGGAAGGAAGAAAAATCCCAGGGTATTAGGCACTGGAGCACCTTAGAGAAGACTGCCCACCCCAGGGCGCGCAAGATACCTGTTTTCCAGGTAAAATGATGATATTTTACCTGCAGACCGCCTGCGTTTTCACCACATGAAAGCCGAAGGCTATCCTATGCAAGCTTACATTTTTATCGAATAAACCCATAATGCATATACGATAAGCCTATGTACTAGCCATAGCTTGAGTGAGGGTGTAACCGAACATGCCGACCAGGGACGAAGTACTCGATCACGCTACCGACAACATCAACGCCATCATCGCCAAGATGCTCGCCGACGAGGAGGAGCTGGAAAAGGATGTGCGCAACCTGGAGCACTACTCCGATGTGTTCCTGCTTTTAATGAAGCTCGATGAGGGCCAGAAGAAGGAGACATCAGATATGTGGAAGAAGGAGATCCATGATATCTACGGACCCCTGATGGAGTTGCGTAAAAGCATCCTGATCGTCAAGGACCGGTTCTGGACCTCAGGGGAGAAGGCCAAGGACTATACCAGAGAGGATAAGCTATAATTAATGGCCCAAATCCCCTCTCGAAGTTTGGGATGATATATCATTATCAACCCCTATAGCCAGTACCGCTAACTCTTAATGCAAATTCATAACAACAATAAGTTTCTTGGACCGTACTATCGTATCTATCCTGTATCTCTAAAAATTCGTCTTTGGATTTTACACGCAAATATTCTCGTTTAATATTCCTGAAGCACATCATCGTGCCAAAAAGTCCATTTCCAAAAGGACTGTAATCGGAGTATGCACAGTTGATACAAGCTTTCATATACGTCTCTTCAGGTAGTTTTTTCTGGATCTCCAGAAGCTCGTCCTCAAAGAAGCCAGATGATCCTGAACTGGCAAACGTCTCACCATCATAGAACAAAGTCAGAATCAAATTTTCCTTGTCTATCGCCCCATTCTCCTTTGGATCTCCAAGCTCTAGTACCATTTTTAATTGACCGCAGATTATATCCCCATTTTTCCAGACCGGTATATCGATATAGCATTCGAATGAACAGCTACATAGCCCGCCCAGACAAAAGGAGAACGAATCTAATAATGAAGAATCGCTAACTTGATCAGTCTCTAACGCATCAAAGCTAGTGCTTCTAAAGGTAACACCCCTCAAAACAGTAGCAATACCTCTCCCATCACTGTGGACTATAGATTTTTCGACGCCAATTTTATCCTTGAATATTAATGGCCATTCCATAAAGTATCCCATCAACTTCTTAGGAGCATTAGGGCATGATTATAAAAAAATTTCGGGAGACAATGATAGATGAGATGGATCGATTCATACATGGCCCGGAGTCCGTGGTGTCCCCGATAGCCTTAACACCCTGTAATATAAACTCGTTATTTACCCTTTTTCAGCAGGGGTTACGCATGTGCCTTTGCTGACCAGCAGATTGATCGAGTCGTTTTGCTTATTGTACCGCACCAGCACATTGTCGAACTCCAGCACGTCGCCGTATTTGGCCTTTAGCAGCGCTTCATTTTCTGGTTTGGCATTGTGTTGTGCCAGCATGGCATAGGTGGGGCCGGCAGGGGTGCCGTCGCAGACCTTAAAGACATGATCTTTCCTATCACCCAGATCGCTGGACATAATGGATGCGACGACATTGACCCGCTTTTCGATACAGGTCTTCAGCCAGACCAGCTTCACGAATCCGGACTTCGCCGGTACGCGGTAGGTCCGCTTTGTGAGCTTGTCCCTACGCAGTATCGCATACGAGAACTTGATATCTGTATTTATATACTTGTATGGCTCGTCGGTCACCGCCAGCTTTTTCATAAGGTCAGTGGGCTGGATGTCGCCTTTCTCCTCGAAGCTCCAGCAGTCGATCGC
>DATHCY010000057.1:0-10952 GCA_035319305.1 Methanocella sp. | reverse complement strand
CGGTGATGGCGATGGTGAGATCTTCGATCGGTTTACCAAATGCATCGATGTCATCGGGCACGAGCTGACCCATGGGGTCACTGATAAGACCGCCGGACTGGAGTACGACGGGCAGTCCGGCGCGCTCAACGAATCCTTCAGCGACGTCTTCGGCTCGCTTCTCAAGCAAAAATCGCTCAACCAGACGGCCGATAAAGCAGACTGGCTCATCGGCGAGGGGCTGTTTATGCCACGCATCAACGGCAAAGCACTACGATCAATGAAAAATCCGGGCACCGCGTACGACGATCCACTTCTGGGCAAAGACCCTCAGCCCGGAACCATGAAGGACTATGTTCAGACTGACGATGATAATCATGGTGTGCATACCAACTCCGGAATACCTAACCATGCGTTTTACTATGCCGCCACCGAGATCGGAGGCTATGCATGGGAAAAGGCCGGGATGATCTGGTATATCACCCTGACCCAGTACCTGAACAGTGTAGCCGATTTCCAGCAGACCGCGGAAGCCCTCGTCCAAGTGGCAGGCAAGCTGCACGGCGATAATAGCGAGGAACAGAAAGCCGTCGACAACGCCTGGAATAAAGTCGGGATCAAGACGACCGGCAAGCTGGTAGCGCCGACGATCAGGACGTGAGTTAGGGCTGTTCACGCGGAAGCAAAAATATTTACAGTGAGCGTCAAATGGTTAGAATTGGGACGCGATGGGTTCACGCCATCTACCCTGCCATATCTACCATGAAAGGGCCATAAGGAGGATTATCCTTGAAAGTACACTTTCACCGATCCGGCGGCTTTGCCGGCATTACCAGATCTTTTATCATCGACTCGGATGCATTGCCGCAGGAAAAGGCTAACGAGCTGAAAAGCCTAGCGAGCAACGAGGAGATCAAAAAGTTGCCTTCGAATATGAAGGCAAGATCACGCGGGGCTGACCGGTATCAGTACCGGATTGATATCGAAGACGAGAATCATAAGCACACCATCGACGTGGATGAGGGGTCGGTGCCTGAACCGGTCGCCCCGCTCCTAGAGTGGCTGAACGAATACTCTAAGCGACAAAAGCCAGTCGCACATCCTCAGGACCGCTGAGACGATATCCTAATTAAAATTTTTTCTTTCACAGGATAATTTTTTTTAATCTTTTTTAAGGAGTGCACAAATCTTATTATCTATGATTACTCAATAAACACTTATTATGTCATTCCAGGGAGGGGATAACGGCAAAGTTAATGTCGGACTGGGCCCGAAGCATGTGGGCAAGCTCATCGAGACCCGGCTCTACGCTATCAACGAGAAAAAACAATATGATGGGATAATTCTCACATTTTATTGTCCGCAGTGTAGCCACAACAATACTGTCGTCAAGCCGCTCCTTCTCAATAATCTAACGATGGACTCGTTCATGCAGGCCGTCTCCAACTATCGGTTCGAGGCGCATACCTGCGTCTGCGGGACCCGGCTTACCTCCAGCAATCTTAACATCGCCCAGTACAGCCACTTTTTCCAGGAGACCAAGCTCGACTTTCAAGCGGAGGTGACTGCAGGCAGCGAATTCGTGACCTTCTACAGGATGGACATGTCCGGAACCCGGAGGCCTATTCGACAGACGCCGGATTTCAAACTCATGTACGATACGTTCGGTCGGGTCATGAGCATTAAGGAATGCTGGAAACATATGATCAGCTCGACTATGCAGACCCGAAGTGTCAAGCTGTTCAGCGTGGAAAAGGGCTACACGATCATCGCCATTCCAATGGACAGCCCCAGAGCAAGGGTAAATATGCGCGAGATCGTTGGCCCTGCTTGGCCAGGCGAGTCAGGCATAATCATAAGGCTAAAAGACCTTGATAAAGAGAAAATACCCCGCCTCGAAGATACATATAAGGACTGGATGCCCGAGTATATCAACGACATTATGGGCGGCAGAGTAGACGCCGCTGCCATCATCGATCAGTCCCGATTGCTGATGCTGATCAAAAAACTTTTGACTAGTAAGTCGATGGAATTTACGGTCCAGGGCGATACAGTCAACGTAGTCAGTAAACCGTTCAGATCGATGCTCTCCGCCAAAGAAATCGCCAGGGAGGCTGTTTACACTGGACAGGGCTTTCAAGAGATTATTGAGAAGAAGGTAGATGTCGCGTTAAACCGCATCCGCTCGGCAGATAATATCCTGAACACGATCCAGAAGGACATGCCGACATACCAGTATACGATTGAGGGGGATTTTCTCGAGATCACCAATCCGTACAACGGCCTCTCTGAGTGTATCGATATCTACTCGCCACTCCCCTACGGTGGTATCAAGTCTCTTATATCCCGAATGCACGAGGCGCTCCGCAAAAACGAGCGATTCCACCCGAGATGCAGGTGCGGCCGTGACTGTTTTGTATTCAAGACGATCGAGCCGATATCGTGGCTGGATTCCACCCCGGATTCGTCCAACTACGTCTACGATGAAAAGGAGAACGCCGTCATTCTCTATTATGTGTCCTGCGGAGAACATACCAGCCCCGTCATGAAGACGGATCTGGCAGAATGGACCGCCGATCGCAACGCGCTGGACGGGCTATTTATGGACCAGCTTGACGTCCTAAGGCTGAATATCGAGGCGCACGCGGGTAAGTATGATGCTGACACCATCGTCTGGGTACTGAGCAATCGTGCCTGCGACGTCATGACACACCCGTCCTTCATCAAGAGTCTGCTTGACGAGCTCAAGGTGAATCTGGGTGACCGGGCCATCGTCTATGCGCCTTTCAAGGAAATTGTGCTGATCTACAATGATGACGCTTCGGTCGATAACCTGAACTCAGCACTGATCGAAGCGCAGGCCCTAGCAACCGACCGGAACATCAACCAGACACCTCTGGACTACATCGAGACGTTCAAGATCGATGAGGGCCACGGTATCATCAACCTGATCACGCTGCCGCCAAAAGCACCGAAGTCCATACTGGACACAATCGATGTCATGTCGCCGATCAACCCCAGGCCAGGCATTCAGTGAGCTGAAGGGAACAGAATGATGTTTGGTATCCGAGATCCGAGAGATCAGACTAGTTAACATAGCGCAGCGTTAGCGCTTTCATCTCCCCAGACTCGATTCGACGCGGCGCTAAAGCAACCTGGTTTCCTCTCGCAATGCGCTCGTTATCCTATAAGGGCCGGGTACAAGGCGAACAAATCCTGGACCCTTCAACACAGCGGTGGCAGTCACATTATCTATTTATCTCTAAGCCGTGTTCTAGTATAGCATATCAAATAGAGGATATGAGGTGGTCCCGATGGAATACTGGCAGCCGAAGTATGAAACGATGTCCCGTGGCTTGCTGCGGGAGCTACAGTTCAGACGGCTCAGAAAGACCGTTGGCCAGGTCTATAATCACGTGCCCTTCTACCAGAAAGAATTCAAAGAGGCCGATATCAAGCCTTTCGATTTGAAAACCCTCGATGATCTCGCCCGATTGCCATTCACCAAAAAGGCGGATCTCAGGGACAACTATCCATTTGGTATGTTCGCCGTGCCAATAGGCAGGGTGAACCGCATCCACGCCTCATCTGGCACCAGCGGCAAATCCACCGTGGTCGGCTATACCATGAAAGACCTGGATGTCTGGGCCGATCTAATGGCCCGATGCTTCTACATGGTCGGGGTCCGCCCTGGCGACGTGTTCCAAAACGCGGCCAACTACGGCCTTTTTACAGGCGGGCTCGGCATTCATGCGGGGGCCGAACGGCTTGGCTGCACGGTCGTGCCCAGCGGCACCGGGAGTACCCATAAGCAGATCGAGATGATTAAGGACTTCGGGGTCAAGGCCATGCACTGCACCCCGTCCTACGCGCTATATATCGCCGAGACCTGCAAACAGATGGGCATCGAGCCGGGCATATTACCGTTGAGGATCGGGCTGTTCGGCGCAGAGCCTTGGTCGGCCAACACCCGCCGAGAGCTTGAAAAATCCTTCGGCATCAAAGCGTATGACTCCTACGGCCTGTCGGAGATGATGGGTCCGGGCGTGGCGTTTGAGTGCAAAGAGCAGAACGGCCTGCACATCTGGGAGGACTCCTTCATCGTGGAAATCCTCGATAAAAACAACGAGCAGTGCGCCCCTGGGGAGAAGGGGGAGCTGGTCCTGACCACCCTCTGCAAGGAGGCGCTGCCGCTTATCCGCTACCGGACCGGCGACATCACCGCGATCATGGATGAGGACTGCCCCTGCGGACGCACCTCTGTAAAAATCTCGAAGTTCTTCGGCCGGGTCGACGACATGCTGATCATCAGAGGCCTGAACGTATTCCCCAGCCAGATCGAGCACGTGCTCATGGACATGCCCGAAGTGGGCGAGTACTTCCAAGTGGTCCTGGAGCGGGTCAACCACCTGGACGATATGACAGTCAAGGTGGAGATGAGCGATCGGGCGTTTTCAGGAGAGCTCGGCGACCTGCAGAAAGTTACGAATTCTGTGGCGAAGAAGCTCAAGGAAGCCCTCAACCTGCGGACCAAGGTGGTACTGGTCGACCGGGGCACGCTTCCTAGGGTCGAGGGCAAGAGCAAGAAAGTCGTAGACCTGCGGACCTCTATATAGCGACGATCACCTTATCGGCGGGCAGCTGCTCACTATGGCATATCGATGCAGAAGGACAATACTGCGGCACTGGTAACATTTGACACGCTACTCGCCGCCGGCTCTGCTGTCAGAACGCATGATCCCAGCAGCGCCTCTGGCCTATCAAAACACAGTTGAGCATGGCCATGAAACTAGGATGTCAGCAAGTTCTCAGTCTTCGATGCAGCCCTCGTACAGCGACCGGATCTTGGTCCGGGGGCAGCCATGGTGATCACCGCGTGTTCAACCGCAGCATATCGCCTTTCTATCATTGCTTCGGTAAAACAGCCTACCGGGCGCTGCCGCTTAGGCCGGGCAGATCTGAAGCGATTTTCTTCACGCTTGCTGAGTTAAGGTCTACGTCAACCACTATATGATTAAGCTGTTGTTATGATACGCGGGTAGTATCATTGATACGGGTCAGATGAAATTAATGTCGCTTGGTTGAATAATTCGGAGGTAAATATTTCTTCAGAGTGACGGCACCCATATTCCCTACAAGTGCCGGCGTCATAGGCATCTATATTTATGCCTGAAAGGCGCTACGAATGGGTATACTCAGCAAAAGGGCGATAATATCAGGCATTATGTGGCTATATGGATACAAAGTATAATCGGTCCAGGCTAGCCAGCTTCGCCCTATGCCTATAAATAAAAAGCGATCTTTCTAGTATAGAGAGGTATGCAAATGGCAGCCATGCTGGATTTCTGGAACTCCCGTATCGAGCGAGCTCCCCTGGAAGAGCTACAGGAGATACAGCTCAGAAAATTGCGACATCTTGTGGATAATGTTTACCGAAATTCCCATTTTTACCGCCGGCGCTTAGACAATGCCGGCGTAAGGCCTGATGACATAAAAAAACTAGGGGACGTGGCGAAGCTGCCGTTTACCTACAAGAAGGACCTGCGCGATAACTACCCCACTAAGATGTTCTGCGCCCCGCTGAGCCAGGTGGTGCGCTATCATGCCTCGTCGGGCACGACGGGCAAGCCCACCGTCGTCGGCTATACCCGGGGTGATATAGACTGCTGGACCACGTCCTTGGCCAGGGCTATGACATCATGTGGCTTGGGCCGGGGCGATGTGGTGATCGTGAGCTACGGTTACGGGCTGTTCACCGGCGGCCTTGGCGCCCACTACGGGGCGGAGGAGGTCGGCGCCAGCGTAATACCCATGGGCGTGGGAAATACAGAGCGCCAGATCGAGCTGATGCAGGACCTGCACGCCACAGCGATCGCCTGCACCCCGTCCTACCTGCTGCATATGAACGAGACGGCGAAGAAGATGGGCGTCAGCATCAAGGATGATACCGATCTGAAGATGGCCTTCCTGGGAGCCGAACCCTGGTCGCTGGAGACCCGGGGCAGGATCGAGCGGAGCCTGGGCATCAAGGCCTACGACATCTACGGCACGTCAGAGCTGTCAGGGCCGCTGTTCACCGAGTGCAGCGCACAGCAGGGCATACACGTCTGGGCAGACCACTTTCTGCTGGAGGTTATCGATCATAATGGCGATCCGGTGCCCGACGGCGAAAAGGGCGAGTTGGTCGTGACAACGCTATCCAAGGAGGCGCTGCCTCTCATCCGCTATCGCGTGGGCGACGTCACTATTTTAAACCATGAGCCGTGTGATTGTGGCCGGACTCACCCGAGGATCATGCGCATCATGGGCCGTACGGACGACATGCTGATCGTCCGGGGCATTAATGTGTTCCCTGGTCAGATCGAGTCGGTGCTGATGAGCATCCCCGAGGTGGGGGAGCATTTCCAGATCATTGCTGATCGAAAGGGCGAGCTGGATAATCTGACTGTTAGGGTGGAAGTCACCAGAGCAGCATTCAGCGATAAGCTGGCTGATCTCATGAAGCTCGAGCAGAAGATCGCGTACGAGCTCCAGAAGGTATTAAGCCTCTCGACCCACGTCGAGTTGGTCGAGACGGGAACGCTGCCGCGGTCCCAGGGCAAGTCACAGAAGGTCATTGATAAAAGAAAAATATAATTACGTGCATGCAGGAGTATCTATTATGAAGGGGACGATCAAGCAGATATCGCTCTTCGCGGAAAACAAGCCAGGCAGGCTAGCGAAGATCGCCGAAACTCTCAGCAAAGCTGGGATCAATATACGCGCTTTCACCATCGCCGAAGCCGGGGATTTCGGCGTGGTCCGCATGGTGGTCGATGATCCCGACTCTGCATACAAGAGCCTTAGGAAACAGGGCTTCGCCGTATCCGAAACCGATGTCATAGGAGTCGAGATGAATGATATACCGGGCGGCCTGTTCGAGATCGCTAACTCTCTAGGAAAAGGCGGGGTAAATATCGACTACGCCTACGCGTTCGTCACCCGCTCCGATCTAGCGTTGCTGATCCTGCGAGTGGACGACATTCCGACCGCGCAGAAGGTCCTCAAGGCGGCAAAGATACGGCTGGTATCCGAGCAGGAGATCAGCAAGATCTAATTCAGAATTAAGACCTCTCATGTCAGTTACCATTCAGCGACTATCATCCCAATCCTGGTTTAGGATTACGACCGATGAAATGACCGTGGATATCGATCCGGCGTACTATGGGACGCAGAAAACCGGTCCGGATGCCTATGAAAAGGCCGGTCTGGTGCTGATTACCCATGGGCACAGGGATCATTGTGATAAAAGAGCGCTCAGTGACATCTGCGGGCCCGATACCGTGATCATTGGACCCCGGACGTGCCTGAACGGTTTGCCGGGCAGGACTCAGCCGATCAAGCCCCCGGAAGAGTATGTCATGGAAAAGGTAAAGGTGATCGCCGTCGAAGCGTATAACATGGGCATCAGGGGGCGCCTGCTGCATAAGAAAGGCGAATGCAACGGTTACCTGGTGAACGCCGATGGTATTACTATATACCATCCGGGAGATACTGACCTGATACCGGAGATGGGCCGTCTGGGACATGTGGACATCGCCATGCTGCCCGTCGCCGGAATGGTGACAATGAGCCCGGCTACCGCGGTGGAAGCTGCACTATTAATCAAGCCTACTATAGTCATTCCAATGCACCAGCTAAGATCAAACCCTGCGGATTTCAAGAGAGATCTGGAGTCGAAAGCGCCCGATATAACAGTCGTGCTGCTAGGCGTCGGGGAATCCTACTCGATATTTTAAAGCATGCAGTTCAGCTGAGTTACAGCACTATTCTGCAGTCCGCGATATTATTTTTCATTATATAGTAACGGTATAGTAACAGTGCCTGTATATGCCTACAGCGAACTACCTAATCGGTGATCGACTATTCCCATTAATGGATCAAACGACTGTCGCACTGATCTTGGTTTATGCTGCGTACCGCCGGTATAATTGCATATCGATTCGGCTTCCTCAAGGTCCTATGCCTCCTGACTGGTTCGGTGAAAAAGCCGATATCAATCACAACCGGGGTGTCTGCCTTCGGGATTTCAGGGTCAGGGCAGAAGCCTTGTCGGGGGCGGACGTTGTATTGCTGGACCGGGGGGATACACGAATTCGTGTGATAACGTTTACATGTTTACAGTATGCCTTCTCGACAGCAGGTGATCAGCTTCCGCTTACCATCGTTCATCATTAACTGGAGCTTTCCATATCTCACGATATCGTCCAGGAATGGCGTCTCAATGGTAAAGGCCGTCAGATAGGCGGCTTGGTCCGACTCCACCGAAACGGCAAAGATCCCTGTTTCTCCGTAGCGTTTCCATAGGAACCGTCCATCATCGACGCCGTTCGGAAACCCATCGCAGAGGACCATGATCCCCGGCTCTGCTCCGACGAACGTGGCCCTGATGCCCTTGCTGGCAAGCGTCGTCTTGTCCATCATGCACGTCTCGACATATGTGGCCAGATACCTGTAGAGGATGTCCCGCTCCACTTGGATCACTTGTGGTATATCCTGGATGCCGGAAACATGAAACCTGCGTATCAGGCCATATTTTTTACCTGTAAGCACGTACAGCGGAAGATCGGTTAGCCTGTTCTCTGCCAGATGGACGAGAAATTCCACCCTGTCCGGATCGATCTCTGAGTGACGTGCAAAATATTGGCGATCGGTGTCCTCCTTGATTCTGAACCGGATCGTCTCCTCAAGGTTCGGTGCCAGGATACTGTCCGGTGGCAGATCCCAGACTGCACAGCGGGATAAGCCCTTGCCATGCATCGCGGTCTCTTTCAGACAGGCGATCAGTCGGTCGGTGATGACAAATCCATCTGTATCAGGAAAAATGCTGCAAACTGCAGGCTTGAACGCATGAACAATGCAACGGTCGTTCTTCAGGAACGGGCATTCGCCAGCAAGGCCCTTCAAAAATAGACCCCGCCTATCGTCGTGGATTGTGAGAATACAATAGTCCCTCATCGCCTCGTCAACGGTGATCCCAAGGCCCCTTGCTAGCATGGATAGATCGCTGGACGTGATCGGGTAAAGCCCATGCTTTCGGCAGCAATCACCGCAGCCTTTGCAGATAAACTCACAAGTTTCAGAGGGCATATTGCATTCCGGCATATAATCGCAGGGCCATGTGAACTACCATGCCCTATAGGGTGTGGCTTCCTGTTTCATAGAGAAGCGCTTGCCATCCCCTGGATGGTATAGGTGCAAATTCTCCTTTAGGTTTCGCCGGTTTCTCTCCGCCCTGGCAGGTTCCCGGCTCCCCCACGACCAACCGTCAGTATTCGCAGCCTTGCGAGCGAATGATGCTCAAAGGCGTCATTGTAGGGGTACTAAGCGGTTTCAGCTTAAATATCTGATGATCGAATAAGACTCGATTTCCTCTGATGTTAAAACTGGGGTTTCCTCGCTCCGTGCTTGATCTATAAAATTTTCCCCGTTTTATGGGGGGATCTTTCAGGGTAAATCCAATTCCATTTTTACTCTGTAAAGGCAGAGCTGAAAGGCTCTTAAAACGCCGAAGGTTCAAGTCATTACACTTTTTATCACTGTCCCATCAGGGGACTTCCGGTAATATTATTGCTTGCTATTATCGGCTCATGTGGACAACTATTAGCCGACAATGTATTGAGACGAGGGTGGTAAAGTGAGAACGTCAATGGTTCTGTTAATTTTCCTAGTGATCGCCACGCTGATGATATCGACAGCTGTGGCTGTTTCGAGCCCGTTCAATCTGCAAAAGATGAGCCTTTCCGGACAGGGCGCGTCCACCGGGTCAAATAGCAATCCTGCCGGAAGCGGCCTTGGAGTTTCCTACCCTGCGAAGTCATATACTGATAACTACGGGTCGCTGAAGAACATGCAGTTCTTCAAGCCTTCGAGGGCTTCCCAACAGCCGACCGAAAACATGGTCAATTCTGGTCTGAACCCGATCGTGGATATGCTTTCCATAGCTCCGATTACGCAGGTAGCTGCACCTCAGACTGCCTCCGCGGCAACCCCAACGCCGTCCGCAACTCCTGCCCCTGAGTTCACAGATATCTCTTCGATGATCCCGACAGATATGATCATATTCGTCGAAGTAACGAAACAAGTCACGTCCATAGATCCCACCAATGAAGGGTTCAATGTTCCGAACGTGACTCTGAACTACAAGTATGACCAGAACAACAAGATTCTGATGCTCAAGAAGAAGAACACTACCGACTATAACTCCTCGCAGATCTACTTCGGCTACATCGAAGATAATGGGGTGACCAACCACTACATATACGATTATGACATCGGCAGATGTTCATATGTGAATGTGCCTGTAAAGTTCACCGGTTCAGACGGCCGGGTCTCGATCGCACTGAACGGTAGCATAGTAGATTTAAAGCCCGGCAACCAGACATCGTATTCGTATAACTCCGGTAATACAAAGATTACGATCACCGCGGCTAACTGGGGTCTAGTACCGAAGGCGAACATACAGGTCAAAGATCAGATATGAACTACCACGCCCTATAGGGTGTGGCTTCCTGTCTCATTGAAAGACGCTTACCATTCTCGCGAACGAGAATGGTGGGGGCGTCTTTCTCCGCGGGTTGAGGCCGGGAACCGTTCCGTAAGACCATCAAACCCTTCTTTAAGATATTCACAGCTGCATTCCCATTCCGGTCAATTACCACCTGCAATACGGACAATGATGTGTCATAGTAGTGATGTCCTTAAAGACGAGCCCACCACATTTGCATGCCTGGGTTATGTTTTTGGCTTCGACCTTATATCACTCGTTTACCAGCACCTTCCGCCTTGTATTCGAGTTTACGGGTGAAATCACCCGCGCAGCATCATGGGCACTCTTTCTTAACGTCTGTCTCGCCCTTGATGCCATCCTGACAATACGATATGTCTATTCACCATGTTAGAGATGTCCAATCCTTGACCACGATGACATCATA
>DATHCY010000056.1:0-41653 GCA_035319305.1 Methanocella sp. | reverse complement strand
ATGATCCTTTCTAGCGGAGAACAGGCGAAAACCCACGAGCCTTAACCGTGAGAACAATCACAGAATTGTACTCCCAATATGATTGCCGGTCGTACATTAGTCAATCCGCAAATTTTAAATACGGCATCCGGCATTTATAATATGCTTCTATTGACGCCTCTGTGGCTTAGCCCGGTATAGCGGCTGACTTGTAATCAGCAGGTCGCGAGTTCAAATCTCGCCGGAGGCTTAAGGTAGTTCGGGTTCACATCCCGAACTTTTATTTTTTTTCTTTATCAAACGTGCAGCTCATATTTGAGCTCGATCTCCAAACTTTCTGATATACCGGGTTTTTATGTATTAGGGCATCTATTTACAGTGGACATTATAATAACAGCTTCGGGTATGTGCCAGACAGAATGCAATGTTATTGCTGGGGTTCCGGCTCAGCACGGCAGAAGAACATGGAAGCCTGATGGATATTCGGGGAAACGGGTTTAATGGTTTGGATTGGTAGTATGTACCGAGGATCGGATACAGGAGACATGACACTGGACACTAAAGTCATTATTATATTACCCACCAATAACCGATTCAAAATAATGGTATCATTCTTTCTCTTGTTTTTCTAGAAATTCTTAGTTTCAGGGTCTGTCAATCCATCTGGAAAATTTTAGATATCGCAAAGTCGGAAAGACCGATCGATTTTTACTCGTCGTATTGTTTCCAGTTGACCTTCTTCCTGGTCCGTTCCACGATCCGCCCTTTTCTCGGTAACGCTTCATACCCTCGAGTTGGCACTGTTTTGTCTTCTCCCGCTGCTGCTCGCCATCCACCCTTGGATGATGTGGATTGCATATCTTCCTGCTGCCTGTTGAAGTCGATGACCTTGTTTTCCGGGCTATGTAGAGCTTTTTGGCAAGCCTTTTCAGGGTTAGCATGTGTTCTATGCTCAGATCGAAATCGCGGGCAAGGTGGTCATTGTCGTATACACAGATGCCGTCAATTTCGTTCAATAGGGACATCACTTGTTAAACTTCGGGCGATCCCCTGCTGGTGTCACTTAGGCCCGGATCCTTGAACTCTCTGGCCAGGATTACATCTTTATGGAGGAAGTTCTTGATGGCCGCCTTGGTTCTCGAACACGTGCCCTTATCAACCCTTATCCGTGCTTACCCGGACGTAAGAAAAGAGTTTTTCAGCCGTTTTTCCTCGTCTATACAAAAAAGGCAACGTGGTGATAGAGTAGGGTGCTGGGAGAGGTCTCAAGGTGTCGGGGTCATCGTGATGCTCCCTGTTGCCAGTAGTACACCGGTCTGGCAGCGGGAGTGAAGCTACCGGCGGGGTTTAGCGCTAAGTCTTTGAGATTTAGGTAACTCTGATAGAATATCCTTAGCTGTTCAGGAGGGAGATTATCGAGTCTATCATTACCTTTGTACGTACCGGTTTTTTAAAGAACAAGGTTGCGCCGTTTTTTAAGGCTTCCTCGCCGATCTCGCCGTCTGCGCTGATGATGATCGTCTTCGTTTCCGGCGCTATCTTCCGGATCTCAAGCATGACCTCAATGCCGCTGGCAAACGGCAGTCGGTAATCGATGATCATCACCTTTGGTTTAGGATCGCTGACCTGGAACTTTTTCAGCGCCTCCCGGCCGTCCAGCGCCACGAAGCAGACGGGTATATTCTTGTGTTTAAAGAGCAGCTCGTAGGTTCTAACGAGAGAGATCTCGTCGTCCACGACCCCTACGCAAGCTTCATTTTCCGACACGTTCCTCCGTGGGCAGGTATACTATAAACCGTGCACCCTTCGAATAATCTCCTTTGACACGGTCCTCGACAGCGACCCAGCCGCCAAAGCTCTCTACCAGAGTTTTGACAATGTATAAGCCCAGACCGGTTCCCTTTGCTTTCGTCTGGCCACGTATCAGCCTGTTGAAAATTATTCCCTTCCGCTCATCTGGGATGCCCGGGCCGTTATCTTCGATCGCAATCATGTAGTAGCTGCGGCCATCTATATTGACCTGACTGATAGTTATCCCGATTCTTACTGAAGCGCCCGAGTGTTTCACTGCGTTGTCTAGCAGGTTGCTAAACACGTCCTTGAGCAGCGTATTTGCTATGATATAACACCCGTGGACAGGCGTATAATCAAGCCTGATGTCTTTATCGGGCGACTTCGGATAGGCCTTTACCACTTCGTCGAGGACGTCGCCCATGTCCAGGCGCTCGAACTTGACTTCGCCGGACCGCAGTCGCTGGATGTTACGGATATTTTCGATCAGCGTGGCACTTCTCAACAACATCTGGACAGACGTATCGATCAGCTCCTTATCCGTAAGCTTCAGCCCACCTTTTTCCTCCATGAGATCCTGCGCCAGCTCCAGATGCCCGATGATGATCTGGTGCATGTTGGAGATGTCGTGTCCCATGAGATCCACATAGAGCTCTGCCCGGTTTTTTTCTTCTTTCGCCCGCTCCTGTTCTCGCTCGGCGTGAAGGCGGGCGGTCTCCGCCAGATTCCGCGCGGCGATCACTTTCTCTCGGTCGCTTTTGATAATACCTGCCATGGACAGGAGAGATCTGGCTAGATTGCCGATCTCGTCCTTTCGTTGCAGGGGCAGGTTTCGCTCGACATCTTTCGATAACCCGCTTGGGACCAGGGCAATGGCATTATTGATGCGAAGAATAGGTTCTGTAATATACTTTCCAATAATGAATGAGATCAACAGTGCCAGGACAAGCAATCCGGCAATTAACGAAATAAATGCCCTGGTCGATTCTTCTATGGGCTGGTACGCGATCCATAATGGGGTTCCAACTATGATGCCCCAGCCCAATTTTGGCACGGGGGAAAACGCAGCGAGACGATACTCTTTTTCGAAGACGAAGTACGTCTCTATGATGCCTTCTTTCCCCGCTACTAAGCTAGCACCGGCCGGCAAAATGCTGAAATCAGTCATATTATCCATGTATGTGCGATTGGTGTGGACTATGATCCGGCCAGTGGTATTTAGAATGGCGTGGTATACGCGTGGATTTCGTTCCGCGTGCGTCTCCTCGATGATATCCCTGAGAGCGAACAGGTCTAAAGTGCCGACCAGGACGCCTATTGTCGTATTATTTTCATCGATTACGGGGACCGCGAGATATGCGGTCGGCTCGCCGGTTATGTCACTTCTCTGGGCATTGCCGACGACCGGCCGGGAAGTATTGAGCACTTCCCCTACGTAAGGCCTGTCCAGATACGACTGTCCGACAATCTGAGTATACGGATAGCTGGACAGTACCGTGCCGGACTTATCGGTAAAAAAGGCCGAATCGATCTGATTGCTCTGGTTAACGATGTACCTAGCCTCAAAGTCCAGGAATTCGGTGTTGCGCTCGCATAAGGCTTTAGAAAGCGACGACCTGTCTGCTACGCTCTTGATATATGTCAGGGCCAGATCCACATAATTGGCAGTAAAACGGGATATCGATTTTGCCTCTGCCATGTTGCTGTCCCAGATATTATGCTTAATGACATCGCGATAGTATAATATGCCGGCCCCGCCGACGATAACCACCGGCACGACGACAATCAGGGAGATTAGTATAAACGCCTGAAACCGGATCGAGGCTAGCAATGCCATGAGAATTACAGATATGAGTGAATACTAAATCGTATATACTATTTTGATTATTTGTAACAATAAATTCTTGATAATAGCCGGTTAACGGCGTGATAACTCATCGACAGCATCGATAGTCTGCCATAGAATCCGCTTGATCTGTAAGGAGACACCAGTATACAAAAAGGCAACATATTTGTATAAGCGTATACAAAAATAACCCCCAGGCAGAAGGTTTACGGCGCCAACCATGTTTGCCGTTTTTGGCCTCTATACATGGAAAAAGCTATCACACCAATCTACTATATACTAACGAACACTGGATGTATCTACAAAGGTGTTTAAAATAGGATGTATCTACAAAGGTGTTTAAAATAGGGTGTATCTACAAAGGTGTTTAAAATAGGATGTATCTATAGCTATGGTCTTGCTATAGCTATGGTCTTGCACAGAGCCTTAAAATCGATAAATATACAGGGGGATCAACCCTTAACTTTATAGATAACTACTATTTGAGCCCCCAAACAAGTTAGTACAGGAGAGGGACTCTAATAAAAACAATTCCTAAATCTTGGCATACTCCAAATAAAAGTGCCAGCAGGAATAGGAATCCCATCGCAGCAAACGCTATTAAAAATCCGTAATACGAATCCTTTTCACTACTAAAGATATAACCAGTACCCGTTTTTCCCGTCATTTAAATCGCGAAATTACCAGGCTACCAACTTATAAAAATTTTCCCAGTATCATTTAGTACATAGTATATTAGTATGCAGTAGCTTTTTCCATGTCCACTGGCTCCTGGTCCTTCTACCATAGCGGGTGTTTTTTTCATTTCGGAGTGTATCCAACTCAAGTCAACAACCCCGTCCTTTAGCGGGGCTTGGAGAGAAGTTTGCTCTCGTAAGAGAGCCTTTTTCTCTCTTCTGTCCTTGACAGTGTTTTCGGAGTATATTGTTAAGGTTTTAGACATTATATGTATAGACACGTTGGCTTGGCGTACTTCAACGTTTAAAAAAGTTGTTTAGCGGAATATGGGTTGATCTGGTTTATTTATAGGTTGTTGAGGTATCTGTTCTCGAATTCTGAGCCCTTCATGCAGTACATGTTGTTTTTCCGTCGAGAGTTCGTTTCCACTGGGGTCGGGCGGTTGCACCCAATATGCAAACGGACAGGGCAACTAGGCGTGGGGTGGCAATGGCCTGGAAGGCGTCTACTAAAGACTGAAGACGACGATCCACTACTTGAAAGCGGGCAGCGTCAGGTAAGTTAAAAAAAAATTCGTGCATTTGAGTATTCCGTTTGTATGTTCAGGAGCGGGTCGTCAAATACGTCAAATTTATCTGTGTCAATCGGAAAAATTTCGTTAGAAACTGTGGATACCCCTATACTAACACGACTTAGTGGAATTGGTGATGAGAAAAATCATTGTGATATTGCTGGCATCGGTCTTCTTTATTGTGACTGTTATGGTTTCGATGAGCGTTTTCGCAGTTTCGACGAGCTCTAATGATCAGCAGGTATTGCAGGCGAGGTATGATACTGTTGCTGCACGTGTCAACTACATGTCAGGTGTGCTGGGTGACACATCATCGTTGGTGCCCCAAGCATCTGATTTAACTTCCCGTGTAAGCGCTCTCAACTCAGATCTGAACACGTTGAATGGTTATGTAGGTTCATCTGACAATTCCGGTTTTGACAGCTACGTTAAAGGCACGATTACGACGGACTTGAAATCGTCACAGGACGCGCTAAAAGCCAACGTAGGACAATTTAAAACGTGGAATATCACCAAGGCGACCCGAGATCAATTAAAGACGGATATCGAGAACCGAAAGGCCGCATTCGATTCGGCCGTACAACAGGCGGCCGCGGAATTAGGAAACGCCAGGCTTTCCCAGTATAATAATGATATGAACAATGCTAACAGCCAGATTGCCAACCTCTCTTCCAAGGGCATCGATACGTCTGCCATGCAAAACATTGTCAGCAGCGCCCAAACCAATGTGATCAACCCATTACAGAGCGCCATAAACTCGGGGGATATCAACGCAACGAAGGAGCAGCTGACATCCACGTGTATGTATAACGGTGCGCCCTACAGCTACCACCTGGCTGCGAAGATGGACCTCGCACGGCTCAACGCGATCACCGCGAAGATCTCGGCCAACGCCACCGCCATGGGGTACGGCAGCCAGATCTCCGATGTTAACTCCAAGCTATCAGCAGCACAGAGCCTGCTCAACCAGATCGGCACCAACCCATACACCGGCGATCAAGAGACTCAATACTACAATACTCTGCAAAGCGCATCAAGTGAGATCAAAACGATCATCAACAACATGAAAGGAGGACAGAACAAACAAGGGTACACTGTTCCAAACAACCACTAACCCTTTCGAGACAAACTATGGTATTTATCGAGGTATTATCGTGAAGCCCAAAACCCTATCCCTAATCTTTCTTGCATTATTGGTCTCTCTCATATCGGGATGCACTACAAATACTCCAACGCCAGCGTCACAGGTATCTGCGACTCCGACAAGTACTGTGGGGACACCAACATTGACTTCGCCGACAGCCGCCCAACAACAAAATACGACCACGCCTACCACGCCTATCGTAAATATTACTCCGACCGTTTCCCCAATTAACCAATCATCCGCAGTTGCCAGCATCGACCCATCGCTCGCGGATATCACCATCGAATCAAACGATAATAATCCAGAGCAAGATCTCCCAACTCCTGACGCTGGAAATATAAGCTAAACAAAAATTTTTTTGATTCTTTCGTCTCTTCTCCGAGTTTGGGATGGCAGTTGATAAACGGTTGATACACGATCAAATTGATGGGGGATCGGTTTCGAGATATGTGGCGCTCGTAGAATTTTTATGGTGGCATAACACGGCGGTTATGCTCGTGGGTAATGTTAAAAGGGTCGAGATCAGGTTGAATAGTCGAATTATCCAATATGGCAGAATTCAGGAAGCTTTTAATAGCTCTGCTACACAATGACATAGCGTCTGACGATCTGTCAAGTAAGCATAATCATGACAAATCAACCGGTTGATCTATAATGTTCAGGGCATCACTCTTAAGTCGGGTGAAGGCATAAACACTATTTGATAACCGTTGGTCATCACGAGAAAGAGGTCATCGTTACAAGGTGGAGTATATGCAGGAAAAGATCAAGGAAGTTGCGGCGCGGGTCAAGGAGCTGAGGGAGATCCTGGAGATCAGCCAGGAGAGCTTATCCGCTTATCTTCGGATCAGTCCGGATATATATCGGAAATATGAGAATGGCGAAGAGGATATTCCTGCCAGCATTTTATATGAGATCTCTCGCAAGCTTGGGGTGGAGATGAGCGTACTGCTCACTGGTGAAGTGCCGAAAATGCACTACTTTACAGTGACTCGAAAAGGTAAGGGCGCGAGCGTGGAGCGCAGGAAGCAGTATAAGTATCAGAACTTGGCTTCCAACTTTATCAACAAGAAAGCTGAGCCGTTTATCGTGACGGTCGAACCGAAGCCTGATGGGGTGCCGGTACATGCCAACTCACACCCGGGACAGGAGTTCAACTACGTCCTCGAAGGCAGCTTCAGGCTTCTGATCAAGGATCATGAGATCACTCTCAATGAGGGCGACTCGATCTACTTCGATTCTGGCTGTGACCATGCTATGGTGGCTTTGAATAATAGGCCGGCACGCTTTCTGGCCATAATCATGTGATGGGTGATAGGGGGAGACCATGTCGCTTTTACATAGATTTTTAGATAAAACGGAGTTTGGATCCTACGATGATTTCAGGGAAAACTTCCACATAAAGGTGCCGGAAAACTTTAACTTTGCCTTTGATGTGGTCGATGTCTATGCCCGGGAGTCCCCGGATAAGATCGCTCTTGTTTGGTGTGACGATTTTGGGGGCGAGAAGGTCATCAGCTTTGGAGAGATGAAGCTGTTGAGCGATCGGGCCGCCAACCTGTTCCGAAAGATTGGGGTTGGAAAGGGCGATTCTGTCATGCTCGCCCTTAAAGGTAGGTATGAGTGGTGGTATTGCATGCTGGGCCTGCACCGGATCGGGGCGGTGGCGATTCCCGCTACTCACATGCTCACTTCTAAAGACATTGTGTACCGGCTGAAGCTGGCGAATATCAAGATGATGGTGGCTGCAGAGGACAGTCATCTCGTCAAGGCGGTGGACGATGCTCAAAATGAATGTCCGGATATATTGAAGTATAAGGTAGTTGTGAACGGCAGTCATGATGGCTGGGTCGATTTCGATAGGGAGATCGTTGGGGCCGGCGATAGTTTCTCGCGACTCGGCGGTGCTGAGGAGACGAAAAATGGGGATATATCCATCCTCTACTTCACTTCCGGAACCACTAGCCTGCCCAAGATGGCGATCCACGACTTCACCTATCCCTTGGGCCATATCCTCACGGCGAAATACTGGCAGAACGTAGTAGATGGGGGCCTCCATTATACCGTCGCTGACACTGGGTGGGCCAAGGCGGTGTGGGGCAAGATCTATGGCCAATGGATCGCTGGCACAGCGGTCTTTGCTTACGACTACGAGCAGTTCAATCCTCTGAATCTTTTAAAGATGAATCAGAAGTATCGGGTTACCACGTTCTGCGCTCCGCCAACGATCTACCGGTTCCTAATCAACGAGGATCTCACGAAGTTCGACTTCTCACATTTGAAGTACTGTGTGGTGGCTGGCGAGCCGCTTAACCCCGAAGTGTACAACAAGTGGCTTAAACTCACCGGGCTTAAGCTCATGGAAGGGTACGGTCAGACGGAGATGACGGTTGCTGTGGGCACGTACCCCTGGATGGAGCCCAAGCCTGGTTCGATGGGCAAGCCTTCCCCAGGTTATAGTATCGAGTTGCTTAACCACGAAGGGAAGCTATGCGAGACCGGTGAGGAGGGCGAACTGGTGCTCAATACGGATAAGCAGGTGCCTGTAGGGCTGTTCGAGGGCTACTATAATGATGAGGACCGGACCGTATCGGTCTGGCATGATGGCTATTACTATACGGGCGACATGGCCTGGATGGACGAAGAGGGCTATCTCTGGTTCGTGGGCAGGTCGGACGATGTCATCAAGAGTTCCGGCTACCGTATCGGCCCCTTCGAGGTTGAAAGTGCGCTGATCCAGCATCCTGCTGTGGTGGAGTGCGCCATCACTGCGGTACCGGACGAGGTCCGGGGCCAGATTGTCAAGGCTACCGTAGTCCTGAAAAAGGGCTTCGAACCTGGAGAGGACCTGAAAAAGGAGCTCCAGAACCATGTTAAAAAGGTCACGGCACCGTATAAGTATCCTAGGATCGTGGAGTTCGTTCCTGCGCTTCCTAAGACTATCAGCGGCAAGATTCGCCGGGTAGAGATCCGGGACCGGGACGAAAAAGTGAAGACATAGTAGACGTAGTGGACGTTAGATGAGCGCGGGGCGGCGGCATCAACCGTCCCTTCGGCATCTGATAATGTGTCAACCCTAATGTTATGCGGTCGCCTGGTTAGTAGTGGAATGCGCGTTGAATTGGGGTTGAGGTGTTGGGTTCGCCAGCGTCGAGATAATCGTGTTTTTTTGACATCAGAAACGTTATACTGTTTACTGCTGTATTATAGCGGGATTGTATATGGAGAACGAGCGGTACGAGCGCGGTAAAACGCTGCTCATGGAGATCAATAGGAATAACGCCGAAAAGCTGGTCGAGAACCTCAGGGGTGTCGCCCCGGATATGCATCGGTATGTTTTTGAATTTGCCTATGGGGATATTTACAGTCGGCCGGGGTTGGACCTCAGGAGCAGGGAATTGGCCACTGTAGCGGCGCTGACGGCGCTCGGCCACCAGACTCAGTTGAAGTCTCACATCGAAGCGGCCATGAACGCTGGCTGGACTAGGGAAGAGATCGTGGAAGTGATCATGCAAATGGCGGTCTATGCGGGTTTCCCGGCGGCGCTGAACGGGTTGAATTCTGCGAAGGAGGTTTTTATGCGTGCGGGTGTAGATAGGTAGTAGCGATTGTATGATAAGTCGTTCGTAAACAAGCGAAGATTACCTCGACGATCTAAGATTTTAAATATTGGTACTACCGATATACTGCTTAGTGGATGTGGGGTATATGAACACTATTAGTATAAAGAGCAGTAAAACCAACCTAGAGATAGATGTACCGTTGACGAACATGGAAATGGTGCTCGAGATCGCTTCGCTGTTGTGCATTATCATAAGCCTGGCCGTAGCGAGCGTCGAGCCAACATCGATCACGCTATGGACAGCCATATTCCCGGCAATAGCCATCATGATGTACCTGTTGGTGGGGTATGCCTCCAGGCTCCCTCAGCACCTCCGGTATTTCGATGGGATCGTCATAGACAACTCAGGGCATCACCAGGATATGAGAGAAACGCTGGCCCTGTTTCGGACCGAAGTCGTCTGGACCGTCCTCTGCATACAGGGAATCTTGGCGATGACAACCTCCATTGAGGATCCGACCGCCCGGACGATGATACTGGCTGCCTTTGGAACAGTATGGTTGCTGACAAACGGCGCGCTACTAGTCATGATGAATAAGATTCCAAAGGCCACCTGAAAAACGCCAAATTAGGCTCCAACGAGTGTAAACCTGATACATACGTTAGTTCAGGCCAGATCCAATCCTCTGTCAGGACCGAATCCGACGGCCCTACCATTTCTTCCGTGATTGGCGCACATGTCCAGTAGATCGGAGTAGCGGTGCCGTCCCGGAGTTCCAAGTTTCGATTTTACTCTTTTACCTAAACACGGGATGGTTTGTTTCACCATTCTCAGCGATCAAACCCCTGAGCAGACTTCAAGCAAGTAGTATTTATAGGGTTACGAGTAAACCTTTTATGTCAATTTCCTAGCACAAGTCATAGTCCGGCCGGTGTACTCAGTGGCTCCGTTGAACGATAAAAGGATCATTCTAATTATCACATGTATGGCAGCGTGGATCACACCGTTTCTGGGGGCGTCCATAAATATCGCGCTGCCGGCGGTAAATTCTGACTTCGGGGTGACCGATCAGGCTTTGATTGAGTGGGTAGTCACAGGTTTCCTGCTCTCGGCCGCGGTCTTCGTGGTCCCGTTCGGCAGGATCGCCGACATCTTCGGCCGCAAGACGATCTTCGGGCTGGGGTTACTGGTCATCATCGTCTCTTCACTATTATGCAGCGTGTCGAACTCTATACTAATGCTGATCGCGGCCAGGGTAATCGAAGGGCTGGGAAGCGCAATGATCTTCGGCACGTCCATGGCCATCCTCACATCGGTATATCCTCCGAATCAGAGGGGAAAAGTGCTGGGAATCAACGTGGCGATCGTGTACCTGGGCCTGTCTGCAGGGCCGGTGATCGGAGGGATCATCACCCAGTACCTGGGCTGGCGGTATATCTACGCAGGGATCACGGTCTATACCCTGATCGTCTCGCTGCTGGTGCTGCTCCTTGTCAAGGAAGAATGGCGCTGTGCGGAGACTGGGAAGTTCGACATCCTGGGAACGATCCTCTACGGGGCGATGCTATTCTCGCTGATCTACGGGCTGGCGCAGGTGCCGGATATCTCTGGAGCTTATCTGATCGGAGTGAGTATCCTGATCATGATCGCATTCTTCTGGTGGGAGTTGCGGCACAAGAACCCTGTGGTTAAAGTCGGGATCTTCAGGAATAACCATGTTTTCGTCTTCTCCAATATAGCCGCCCTAATCAACTATAGTGCCACGTTTGCAGTCGCGTTCCTGCTCAGCCTGTACCTGCAGTACACTAAAGGGCTTGAGCCCCAGACTGCCGGTATCATTTTAATTGTGGCGCCGATAGTGCAGGCAGTTTTCTCGCCTCTCACCGGAAAGCTGTCTGACAGGATCGAACCCAGGATCGTCGCTTCAGCAGGCATGGGCCTATGCATCATCGGCCTTGCCGTGTTTGCGCTGCTCACCCCGGAAACCCCCCTGTACATGATAGTCGCCGGACTCGGATTTATGGGCCTGGGATTTGCGTTGTTCTCGTCGCCAAACACCAACGCCATCATGAGTTCGGTGGAAAAATGCGACTATGGTGTGGCGTCAGGCATGGTGAGTACCATGAGGCTGATCGGCCAGATGATGAGCCTGGGAATCGCCATGCTAACGTTCTCCATAATCATGGGCCATACTGAAATCGCCCAGGACCATAGCCAGCTGATGAGCAGTATCCATATCGCCTTCGCCATCTTTGCTGCCCTCTGCGTCATAGGCCTGGGATTCTCAATGATCCGGGGAAACGTGCGAAAGGTGCCCGTCCAACCCATCGCCAGATCAGCTGACGGACCGAAAAGTTAAGGCTTGTATACTAAGTGATAGATGCTCGAGAGGAATTCGCTTGAGTAAACAATATGTCATCGTTTTACTGCTATTCGTAGCGCTGGCCGCCACCGTCACAATGGCCGGATGTACTACCGGTCCAGCAAACAACTCGACATTGAAGCCAACGCCTGCTTCAACCACGACGATTAAGATCGGTAACGATACGGCCATGTTCGATAAGACCCGGTTCCATACCTTCGAATATAGGATCATGGCCGTAGCTGGCAATTCTACCTCTCAAGTCGGTGATATCAAGGCCGAGTACGATACCGCATCTTATGGTGGTTTTTCTAACGCAAGCCATATGAAGGAGACGATTGTGGAGGGCCAGGGGGCAGATGCAGCCACCACCGTCAACGATCTCTACTATAATCCGACGACTAACTTTTTGCTCGGAGGCCATGCGAGCCGGACGAACTCTTCGGGAAGCCAGGAAAAAGATATCAAGTCCAGCGACACCGATTATTGGAATGCCGATATGTCATCTATCTCATCCAATGTTAAATTCACGAGCCAGGGCTCGGAGCAGGTGACGGTCCCTAAAGGTACCTTTGCCGCGACGAAATACACCAGTGTCGATAGCGCGATCTCACTGTGGATGACGCCGAGTGTACCTTTGCCTGTACAGATCTCGGGCGCGGGCAATACAAATGGAGTATCGTACACTACGATCATGCAGCTGGTCAACTACGCCTGAGGGCGGTCGGCAGTGCCGCAGCATAACCAACGATAACACCCAAACGACATTGCAATAAAGTTTTTATACTAATAACATTTACTTTTAGTAAACATGCTTAGACAGGCGCCCCGAACCATCCGGGACGACGGACCGCAACACAGCCACACCCAACACAAAAATAGGAAATCGACTATGCAAGCTAAATTGACAACGGTATCAACATCCTACAGCGATACCCCCACAAGAGCAGATCAAGAGATCAACAAGCCTTCAGACGGAGAACTGATGGACGCATACTCACAGGCAGTAGTCAACGCAGTAGACAAAGTAAGCCCCGCAGTAGTGAAGATCGACATCAAGCGAAAAATAATAGTCAGGCAATCCCTATTCAACCAAGCCCCACAAGAAGTGCCAGGCAGCGGCTCAGGCTTCATCTTCACCCCAGACGGATACATCCTAACCAACAGCCACGTAGTCCACGACTGTTCACAAATCGAAATAACCCTATCCGACGGCAGACACTTCCCAGCGAGAATCATCGGAGACGACCCAACGACAGACATTGCAATAATCAAAATCGACGCGCCCAACCTTACTCACGCAACCATAGGAGACTCCCGCTTACTCCGCCCCGGCCAACTAGTCATCGCCATCGGCAACCCCTACGGTTTCCAATGCACAGTGACATCAGGCGTAATAAGCGCGACAGGCAGATCACTGCGCACCTACAACGGCCGACTGATCGACGACGTCATCCAAACAGACGCCTCGCTCAACCCAGGAAACTCTGGCGGCCCTCTAGTCAACTCAAAGGGCGAAGTCATCGGCGTTAACACAGCGATCATCATGCCCGCACAAGGCATCTGCTTCGCAATACCCTCCAGCATCGTAAAATTCGTGACCGCAGGCTTAATGACCCACGGCAGAATCCGCCGAGGCCGCATCGGAGTCGCAGGACAAAACATCGAACTCAAAGACGAGATCGTAAAGTCACTCAAACTTAGTTCCAGCAAAGGCGTACTAGTCGTCAGCATAGAAAAAGACAACCCCGCCGACAAAGCCAACATGATCTCCGGCGACATCATCATCGGCTTAGACGATACACCCGTCACCAGCGTCGACGACCTCCACAAACTACTCACCGAAGAACGAATCAACAAAGAAACCATCCTAACCATCGTACGAATGTACGATAAGCGCCAAATCAAAATCAAACCCGAAGAACAACCAGGCGAGATCAAAAGACCCATACCAATCGAATGAACCACCCCGACCTAAAGGTCGGGACTACCAACCCACAACCAACAACCCACAACCAACAACCCGCAAACAACACCTCTACCGAACACATCAACCACCCGCTCCACAGACAAACCGACAAACCCCACGCCCCATTCCAACCAAAAACCCACACCAACACCCAAAATACTCAACGATTATAATCGAAACCCCCACCCAATCAAACATTACAACACAGACAGACGCGTATTCTATCCCTCAAGCCCTTCCTGACCAACCCCACAGACAGAACATATTTCCAAGCGACATCCCCAGGATCCACTCTGATGAGGCGTTCACCAGCACCCTCAAGACACAATCCCCCCCATTCAGGGTAAAACCAGCCGGCCATATACCGACCCGATAAACCCGGCCTACGCGCAAACCACCTATCATTACAGATGCTCCTCACCTCTTCTTCAACGGCCCGGACGACTTTCTTTCTTAATCCGCACCGTAAAATAAAGCGTTCCCGCTGGGGATGGTATAGTTTAAGATATACCCATAAGCGCGATTTAATATTAGGAGTGAACCAGGAGGATGCCAGAGACAGTATATTTTGCCAGACTGAAGACCGGAAAGACCAAGATCAACGCAATATCCAAGATCAAACGCCTGTTCGATCTGGCGGGATTCGGAGAGTTCATCGCCGAGGGAGATCTGGTGCCGGTGAAGGTGCACGTCGGAGAACGAGGAAATGACACCTATGTGAGGCCAGTGTATGTCCGGCAGGTGATCGATAAGATCAAGGCCCGCGGCGGCAAGCCATTTCTAACCGATACCAACACACTCTACTCGGGCAGTCGCCACGACTCGGTAGAACACCTAACCACCGCTATAGAGCATGGTTTCAGCTACTCAGTGGTCAACGCGCCCGTAATTATCGCTGACGGACTGATCAGCGACAACTACCAAGAAGTGCCGATCAACGGCAGGCACTTCAAGCAAGTGAAAATCGCCAGAGACATCCTGTCACCCCGAAGTATGGTTGTGCTCTCCCACGTAAAAGGCCACGGCATGGCCGGCTTTGGAGGAGCGATCAAAAACTTGGGCATGGGTTGCGCCCCCGCCGAGGGAAAGATGGACCAACACAGAGGCCTGCGACCGATCGTTGACACCCCAACATGTGTAGGCTGCGGACGATGCGCGGCGGTATGTCCCAACGACGCGGTGAAGATCATCGGCGACGTGGCAGTAGTCTCAAACGAAGCGTGCATCGGATGCGGCGAATGCATGACCGTTTGCCCGGCGAACTCGATCACCTTCGACTGGGATAAGGACATCACTCCCTTCATGGAAATGATGACAGAATACGCCCTTGGCGCCGTCCAAGGCAAAGATAAACGGATAGGCTACATGAACTTCCTAATCCATATCACCCCCGAATGCGACTGCGTACCATGGAGCGACGCGCCCATCGTACCCGATATCGGCATCCTAGCATCCAGGGATCCGGTCGCCATCGACATGGCCAGCTTCGACCTCGTAAAGGAACAAATCGGACTCAAAAATAGCAAGCTGAAACAACATTATAAACCAGGACAAGATAAATTCGAAGGCACCTGGGAAAAGACAAAGGGCCTAGTTCAAATCGAGTACGGAGAGAACATAGGACTAGGATCAAGTAGATACACACTCAAGGAAATTTAAGGCATACCATCTTCCTCCTGCCCGCATATCAACCTCGCATATCAACCTCGCATATCAACCTCGCATATCAACCTCGCATATCAACCGACCACAATGAGAGCTATCGCCATTGTTATGTCAGCCATATTTTATCTTTAACGAGCACGGAGCGAGAGAAGACCTCGTCCCTTCAGGGCGGCGTTGAATCGAGTCTCGTTGGCTCGTCAGGTATTTAACGTTTAATCGCCTACCCCCTATTAGGTAGACTTGCCTTCTCAAGTAAGCGAACCTTCGCCTATGGCGAACCCTTCGCAAACATACGAAATAGACGGGGATGCGGGTGCGGCTGATCGAAAGGTAGCCGGGGATTCCATGGATACCTGGTAGAGGTCTCGTCAATAGGCCGGTGGGAATAAGGCCGATGGCAGACTTCCCACGAATTGAATTGTCAAAGCTGCGGGATGACAAGCCACGCCCTTCAGGACGTGGTAATTGACAGTCATCGAAAGGTTTCGGACCGGCCGGCTTCATATGGGTTATCGGCCGGGCCTAGTATCTGCTTTTCCCGAAATAATCGTATTATAACAAATTTTTAGTCCGATAAGAGCATGTAGTTGGACTATCCAGCGATAAAGGATATAACTATTGCCACCCTTTTGATCACAAGAACTTATGTGAGGTCTCGTGATCATATGCCAACGAAGAATCAGATCATCATAGCAGTATTGCTGGTATTATCAGTAACTCTCATCGCGGGATGTACCAACCAGAATCAGACAACAAATAATCAGACGACAGTAAAGACAGGTGACAACATCACTGTCGACTACATCGGCACACTCGATAATGGATCCGTTTTTGACACTTCAATTGTGCCAATTGCTCAGCAGTATAACCTGACATATCCAGAGTATCGCACACCGATCTCATTTGTCGCTGGATCAGGTACGCTTATCCCAGGTTTCGAAAATGCGACCATCGGCATGAAAGCCGGCGAGACCAAAAATATCACCATCAGCCCGGAAAACGCCTACGGCCAGTATAACCAGTCGCTGATCATACCGGTTAACATGAGTGAGCTGACACATAGTAATATAACACCGTATGTGAATGAAACGCTTTCTACGGCCTACGGGGATACAGTCCGCGTAGATAGCATACCGAATAATACGACGGTCATGATCGACTTCAACAGTCCATTGGCAGGCAAAACTCTGCACTTCTCGATCAAGGTGTTAAATATAACACCGGAAAGTGCAACATTAACACCGATGTCAACCACCAACGGCTAAAGTCATTGGTTTGTCGTCCCAGATTCCGTACTGCCATACGCCTTACGGAACGGACGACGATAGACTATTGACCCAGGACCCCCGTACGCATGTTAGTAGCCTATACGTACAACCGCAATAGGTTGTATACTATAGGGGGCTGGCGGAGTTGATGGGTGGATTCCCCCACGGTTTTAACCGTGGGCTTTCTCAATTCCACAGTCCCAAGATCGTGAGCGGCACCGGTTATTTTATCATTAAAACAAGCATTCAGTTTCCAGTAATTTCCACCTACAATCCAGGCGTTAAATGTAAAAACTCCTTTGTATCTAATTGATTTAGTAAAATAAACGATGAAATTCGATTAGTATTACTAAATATTTGAAATTACAACCCTAATGGTAAATTAGGAAAGTATTTATTCTATTCTACGATTTGTTCATTTATAATCTCTGGAGGAATAAGCAATTAAAAAACGTACATTATTTATTGCCGTTTTATGCCTGGCAATTGTTTCGGGCTCGCTTCTTGCAAGCGCGAGTACGCCTCTGCCAGGAGCGACAAGTGGAACCAGTACGGATGATACGTACATCGTCGTCTTCAATGACAGCCAGAACCTGGACAGCATTATGAGCGACCAGGTAGCGACGTTTGCAGCGGAGAATCATGCCACTGTCAAGTACACTTACGATAACATCAACGGGATCGCCATCAAGGTTCCCGGAAACGACGCTATTGCTAAGCTCAGCGCCCTTAAAAACGTGAAATACGTGGAGAAGAACATTGTATTCCACGCCACCCTGGACCAGGCCGCGCCGATCGTCGGAGCGCCACAGGTCTGGAACACCGGCTACACTGGCAATGGTATCAAGGTCGCGCTGGTTGACACCGGCATCGACGGCACCCACCCCGACCTAAAGGGCAGGATCGTCGAGTTCAAGGATTACGTCGCGAGTAAGACCACGGCTTACGACGACTTCGGCCACGGCACCCACTGCGCTGGAATCATCGGCGGCAACGGTGCTGCATCTAACGGTAAATACAAGGGCATCGCCCCCGAAGTTTCATATGTAGGCATCAAGGTGCTCGGCAGTGACGGATCGGGAAGCCTAGATAACATCCTCGCAGGCATCAACTATGCGGCAGGTACCGACGCCAGGATCATCTCTATGTCCCTCGGCTCCAACCAGCACTCCCAATCCATGGACGATGCGGTCCACAACGCAGTTCAGAAAGGCAAAGTTGTCGTCTGTGCAGCGGGCAACAGCGGCCCAGGCACCAAGACGATCGGATGCCCCGCAGACTCCCCGGACGCGCTGACAGTCGGCGCGACTGACAAGAGCGATGTGATCGCCTCTTTCAGCTCCAGAGGCCCGAACCGTGATGGTACCGTCAAACCCAACATCTGCGCCCCAGGCAAGGACATAGTATCCTGCAGAGCGACCGGCACCAACGATGGCAAAGCCATTGATAATTACTACCTGTCCATGAGCGGCACATCCATGGCTACCCCCATGGTCTCCGGCTCGGTAGCACTGCTACTTCAGAAGCAGCCTAACCTCACTCCAGCACAGGTCAAGGACATTATGGAAAAGACCGCAAAGCAACTCGGCTCCGGAGTGCCTAACAACGACTACGGTTACGGCAGGATCAGCATAATCAATGCTATCAACTATCTGGATGGAAACTACACGCCGGCACCATCGCCAACCCCGACGCCGACGCCCGTACCATCACCAAAGCCGTCGCCGAAACCATCGCCGACGCCCGTACCGTCGCCGAAACCTGGCCACCCTGGATACCCCGGATACCCGTACCCAGGCTACAACCCGTACCCAGGCTACAACCCGTACCCCGGATACCCGTACCCCGGCTACAACCCGTACCCAGGCTACAACCCGTACCCTGGATATCCATATCCAGGATACTGATAGCAGATAGCTGCTATTAGATCAGTAAAACAAAACTGTACCAGCTTCAAGCCGTTTCAAATTGGCTTGAAGCATTCCCTTTTTATACAATGTTTTCCGTCTTATTTCTTCATTAGTATTGGCGGTGTTTAACTACTAGAACTGGACAATGCGCCAGGCGGACCACCTTTTTGGCCACGCTGCCCATCATCAGCTCTTCCAGGCCATTCTTTCCACGGGTGCCTACGACGATGAGGTCGATTTCGTTCTCTTGGGCAAAGCGAACGATTGAGGGGGCCGGACTGCCTTCAAGCACGAACGTCTCCAGGTCGATGCCGTTTGCGAGGTCTCGCACTTCGTTCATGGCGTCCGCACCTTCATTTTTCAGCACCTCATAGATACTATCCCAAGCGCCGTCGACGTTCACGTAGGAGAATGCGGCGACGTCGATCACGTAGACGATGTACAGCTTGGATTTGTGTGCTCTTGCGAGTTCAACGGCATTTGCAATAGCGCTAGTCGTCAGTTTTGATCCGTCTGTGGCAATGAGGATTTTCTCAAATAGTTCTGACATAACAAATCTAGCCGGTATCTGGCTGGTAGCTATCAAACCTTAAGATAATAAAAGAAGCGCCGGGTGATAATACCCGGCCTCTGTTTAAGCGATTGTTCTACAGTTAATCCTTTTTATTCGTAGTCTGCGGCGTGGGCGTAGTGGTTTTGGGGATGGCGTGGAGGTCATGGACATATCGCTGGCCTCGCAGCGCCGACAGGACTGCGGCCATCAGGCTGAGGAGCGCCCCTATATAAAACGATAACTGGAGTGACGGCATAAATGCTGAGGCCAGCATAGATGGGAACCAAGTGTTGCTCTCTAGGGCGGCCTGGGTCGACGCGGGGATTGCGTTGGTCATGTTAGGGGGGAGACTGCCCAGCATCGAAGTTACTGGATTGTACCCGAGGAAAGCAGCGAACAGTGCGCCTGTCGGGGGTATTTTGCTCAGCATCGGCGCCAGCTGGGTGGCGTTCACGCTGGCCAGCGAGGTTTGCAGCGCGGATGGCAGCCCGTTGGTGATCCCGACGATCACTATGGTGAAGAAGATCGCCATGCTGGCAGTAAACGCTGTATTCATCATCGTCGACATCATGCCGGACGCGACGCCACGATCCTCGGGAGGTACTGAGCTCATGATCGACGAGCTGTTGGGCGAGCTGAACATGCCATTTCCCAAGCCCATTAGGAGCAGCGCGAGCGCGAACTGCCAGTACTGGAAGTCGTAGGGTATCCACGCGAGGATCAGAAATGAGGCGGCGACCATCAGCATGCCTCCTGTGGCGATCCACCTCGGACCGTACTTGTCCGAGAGGATCCCGGAGATCGGGCCCATGATGATGAAGCCGGCCGTCAGCGGAAGCATATATATTCCCGCCCAGAGTGGGGTGGACTCATAGCTGTAGCCGTGCAGCGGCAGCCAGATTCCCTGCAGGAGGAGGATGAGCATGAACATGACACCGCCCCTGGCCATGGCGCCGAGGAAGCCCGCGACGTTCGCGTAGGAGAATGCCCTGATCCCGAACAACTCCATCCGGAACATCGGGGCTTCGACCCGGCTCTCAATGATCGGGAAGGCGATGAGCAGCAGGGTGCCAAGCGCCAGTGCTGCAATAACCCATGGGCTGCTCCAGCCCATCGCTTCATCTCCGTACGGCATCAGACCATATGTAATGCCGGCTAGGAGAAGGACCAATCCGGATACAAACGTGAGGTTGCCCCAGAGGTCGATCTTCGTGTGCCTGGGCTTCACCGTGGTCTCCCTCAGCTTTAGGTAGGACCAGATCGTCCCGATGACGGCAAACGGCACACTCACCAGGAACACCAGCCGCCAGTCTACGACGGCCAGAATGCCTCCCAGGATCAGGCCGATAAACTGGCCCGAGAGCACTGCGACCATATTCAGGCCAAGGGCTTTGCCCCGCTCAGTCGCCGGGAACGCATCGGTCAAGATGGCCGAACTGTTCGCCATGAACATCGCGCCGCCCACACCCTGCAGCAATCTGAACAGGATCATTTCGATCGCAGCCTGATCGCCGGTGCCCGGCGTCAGGTATAACAGGATCGAGCCGACGGTGAAGATCAGGAACCCTAACTTGAAAACCTTTACCCGGCCGTAGATGTCCGATAATCGTCCGAACGTGAGCAGCAGCGTCGCGGTAACGACACCATAGCCCATTAGCAGCCACAGCAGGTACTGGAACGATGTCATTGGATTAATATTAATGCCCTTAAAGATAGCCGGTAGCGATATCAGGATAATGCTACCGTTGACCGTGCCCATCAACGTGGCGATAATGACGTTCGATAGCGCTATCCACTTATACTCAACACCATTTTTAAACAGGCCAAGAAAACCTTTTTCGCCGTTTTCTGGAGCGGCAGCAGTTACATCGCTCATTTACTACCTCCGATATGTTCTCAGGCGGATCCCACTTTATCTGCCGATATGACATATATCGGTAACCGACATAGTATTTAAATGTTCTCTGAAATAGACGCCTATACTATAAATTAAAACGCATAGTACCATAATAGACTGCAGTTGATTCGTAGTTACCAGACAATCAAGCTTGATAAGGTTCAAGGCCAATAGATTATCCAGATTTCACCGTAAAATTATCGGCCCAACACTCTTCGGCCGACCTAAAATTACAGCAAAATCGGAACACACTCGACCAATACGCCTATGGCCAGGATATGATAATGAAGTTGATAATGAAGTCGTCAATGACAGGAACCGTGGAAATAAAGAGATGCGGATTTAACGAGCGGCCGATGCTAATCGCCACAGATCAGTCGGCTGATGTAAGTAATGACAGCACGATCGATGTGCTGCCGGAAATATTCAAGCCGTACGATGGCAAAAAAGTGAAGATCACTATCGAGGAGCTGTAGCATTCAGATCCTCTTAATCATGATCTGCATTACACCCGGCCCGCCGACGTTCACAGGATCGAAGCCGGCCATAGCCGTTTCGATATGTACAGACCCGAACATCTCCTGACCTTGTCGGGCTATAATCTCGTCAAAGATCCGCTTATAGGCGACACAGTGGGGATCCACTCCTTTGATCTTTCCGCTGGTGGGCACGATAGCATTATACGGACAGCCGCCCCGGCAATACCTGATGTGGGCACAACTCCTGCAATTTTTATCGACACTCTTCCTGTACCCCTCCATCAGCTTTCCAGCTTTCGATCTCATCAGATCATCCATAGCAGGGCCGTCGCTAACATTTCCCATGACAAAATCGGGCATGCCGACAAACCGGTAGCATGGATAAATGTTGCCATCCGGGCCGACAGCAAAGGTATCGCCCACGCAGTCGACGAACGTGCAGACGACGCCTCGTCTCATAAAGACTCCCTTGCAGAGGTGGTCGATATTCATTACCTCGACCCTACCCCAGTTCTCCAAGTACCTGTCCAGCAGATAGACCAGCAACTCCCCGTACTCTTTCGGGTCCAGCGCCCATTCTCCAGGATCATCGCTCTTCAACGAGGGCAACGCAGGGTGCAACTTCAGAGTCCCACCATTCTCGAGGAAATAATCGAAGATCGCCTCCTTATACCCGATCGAGCGAGAGGTGAATGTACAGATGAACTTGACATCGAGGCCGTTTTCCCTGGCAATCCGCGCACCTTTCAGAGTCCTCTCATAGTACCCTTTACCCCGTTGCATATCGTTGATCTCTTTTGGGCCGTCCAAGCTGGAACCGATCGGGATGCTATATTTAGCCAAGACTTTTGCCATCTCCGGGGTCATCAGCCAGAGGTTGGTCTGCATGGCGAACGCCACGTTCCTATCAGAGAGACCTTTGGCAATCATAGGCAGAGCTTTTTTGTAAAACCCGGCCCCGGCCAATAACGGCTCTCCACCATGAAATGTGAATGTGACATCGTCTTTCCTGAACTTCCTGAGCCATAACACCGTCTTCTTGACCGTGTCAAGGTCCATGATCGGGGATCCAGCGTCCGAACTCCAGCAGTAGTTGCACTTCGAGGGGCAGCCAAGGGTCGGGATCAGCATCACGTGAAAAGGCATCGGAGATACACCTATAGCTCGTTATCGTCTCTGTGCTATCGTATGGTATCGGGAGACAATAACGTTTCGCTTCAAAGTATACGCGTGTAACGTCTTTAATCAGCGCCCACGCAGACCGCCATTCATAAAGTAGGGACCGTGGGCCAAAGAGACCAGGTTTTAGCGCCGGGAGGAATTGGCACCTCTATTCCCCATCCACCTCCTCCATAGTAAACTAGATCTTGCATCGTAACCCCCCTCCTGTAAAGTAGACTTGCCTTCTCAAGTATTCTCGAATTTTTTTCGCACATAATATAATCGAGGATTGGGGTGGGGCGACAAACGTAGCCAGCGATTCCATGGATAGCAGGTAGAGTCGTGTCAACCAACATGTAGGAAAGGCGCAAGGGCAAACTTCCTTCAAGCCGCAGCCTCTTCAGGGTGTGGTGGTTGACCTGTACTGCTTTCGACTGGGTAGGGTGATACGGACACCGATATACTCCCACGGCTTTGCCGTGGACTTCCCCTATCATAGAGTCCCTGTTGTCGTATTATTCTTGAGCGCCATAGGGCAAAAGAATTAGGTTTGCGAGCTCGGGTTATGTTGATGTGAGTGTTGTTGTTCGGCGATTGGTGCTACTTCCTCCGGCTTCTTCGTCTGCGCCAGCCCATATATTAGGGCGCCGGTCGTCTTTATTCCCCGGTAATAGTTATCCAGGCTGAAGTGCTCGTTTGGAGAGTGTTCTCCATCTTCCGGATCGGCAAAGCCGATCAGCAAAATGTCTTCTATACCCAGCCACTTTTTCATGATCAGCACCACGCCGATGCTGCCGCCCGATCGGATGAACACAGGCTCTCTGTCGAACGCGTATTCAATGGCGGCTTTCGCGGATCTGATGGCAGCGCTGCCCTGGGAGACTATGACCGGCTCCGAGGCTGCGTGCCGGGTAATCTTAACGGTAACGCCGGGCGGAGTTACTGATCGGACATGAGCTTCAAAGAGCTGTATGATCCTGTCCATACTCTGGTCCGGAACGATCCTCATGCTCACCTTGGCACCGGCGCTCGCCGGAATAATCGTCTTGGAGCCCTCGCCCTGATAGCCGCCCCAGATGCCGTTGATCTCCATGGTGGGCCGGGTCCAGGTGCTTTCAAGGAACGTATAGCCCTGCTCAGGATTCAGGGTTTTCAGGCCGAGCAACGATTTGATGGACGAGGCGTCGAAAGGCAGGCTAGCGAGCTGCTTTCGCTCCCACGCCTCGATCTCCCGTACATCATCATAGAAGCCGGGGATCAGAACTTTGCCGCTGTCGTCCCTCAGCTTGCTCAGAATCTGGATCAGTGCGGTCGCAGGGTTGGTGACTCCGCCGCCGTAGACCCCGGAGTGGATGTCCATTTCGGGCCCTTCCACGTCGATCTGCATGTAGACCAGTCCGCGAAGGCCGTATTCGATGGCGGGCCTATCTCTGGTGAATTTGGCGCCATCAGAGATCGCGATGACATCAGCCTTAAGCAACTCCTTGTGTTGGCCGACGAAAGCGTCCATATTGGGACTGCCAAGTTCCTCCTCACCCTCAAAGAACAGTTTAATGTTCGCCGGAAGCCGGCCTTCAGCGGCGAGGATCGACTCGATGGACTTGATATAGGTAAACAGCTGCCCTTTGTCGTCCGAAGCACCCCGGCCAAAGATCATCTCGTTTCGGACTTCCGGAGAGAACGGCGGCGATTCCCAGTCCTCCGGGTCGCCCTCAGGCTGTACATCGTAATGGCCATAGATAAGGAGCGTTGGCGCATCAGGATCGGAGAGCAGCTCGGCGTATACGACCGGATGGCCGGGCGTCTCGTAGATTCTGCCTGTAAACCCCAGTCTGGAGACGTGCTTAAGGGTCCATTCAGCCGCTTCTCTCACATCTTTTGCATGGAAAGCCGTCATGCTATCGCTTGGTATTGCTATAAACTGCATCAGTTCGTCCACATAGCGCTCCATATTATCATCGATGTGCCTCAGTACGCTCTCCGGTAACACTACAATTATCTCCTTGTCGCGTGATTATACTCAGATAGTTTAAATGCGTTCTGATGAGCTTATGGTCGTCTACTGCTTGGCCGATCAGCGGCATGCCATATCGAATGCCGAACTAAGAAGGAGTACAATCGATCTGTTACGAAGAGGAGTTTGTCTCGGACACAATGGGACGATCTATGCTGATCCTAAGAATCCAGAACAAGCCAGCGCAGCGTTCGTATTGCAAAATCTGCCAGGACCAGGACCTGACACACGGCAGGCAAATTCTGAATTATTCAACATGACAACCGGCTAAAAAGCGCTAAATAAACTCTGTTTTGCATTCGAGCATTTTTTCGGTATCTACGACCAAAACCGTAGTTAAAATAATGCTTATATTATAATCCATCGTAATATGTGACCAGGTGGTTAATACGAAACTTCTATCTCGAAATATTTTGTTCGGCACTACCATTACGGTCCTGATCATCGTCATATTGGCGGCGGCGATCGCGATCGTTGGCAGCTCGTCGCCTGACAACAAGCATATAATCGTAAAGCCCTGGGTGAACGGCACAGGGCTCGAGAAATTCAAATCTGACGAGGATCTTGTCAAAGCGTTCAAGAGCGCCTCCGCATCCGAGGACCGCTCACACGATGGATATACCGCTCCGGCATCTGCTCCGGCATCTGCTCAGGGATCTGCTCCACTTTCGGCGCCTTCTGCCGCTGCGTCATCGTCCTATGCTGAAGCCGCGTCGGGCAAGGTAGCCTCGGCGGGCGATTATTCCACGACCAACATTCAGGTCGCTGGTGTCGATGAGGCGGACATCGTTAAGACTGATGGTCAGTATATTTATGCCGTGACCGGTAGCAATTTGGTGATCGTTAGGGCGTACCCGGCGGCCGATGCGAGCATCGTCTCTAACACGACCTATGATAATTTCACGCCGCAGGAATTGTTCATTAATGGTGATCGGCTGCTGGTATTCGGGTCGTCCTATACCAATGGCTATGATTCTATGGATGCAGGTTCGACGAAAACGACGTCGTCGTACTTGTGCGGCGCATCGTCGATGACTTCGGCCAGGCTCTACGATATTTCGGACCGGAGCAATCCCCGGCTGTTAAAAACGGTCGATGTCGAGGGAAACTATAATACGGCCCGGATGATAGGCGATTACGCCTATTTCGTTGTGGACACGTACAAATACGTTTATGGCGAAAGCTGGACGGCGGGGGATATTATCCCGAGCTACCGTGAGAATTCGGGGGAGTTCCGGCCTGTGGCGAATGCTACGGATATCTGCTATCTCCCGCCGGTTTCGTCGTCGAGTTTCACCACCGTCTGCTCCATTGATATGGCAGGAGGAAGCAGTGAGAAACAGACTGTCGCCGGTTCGGGGAGCCAGGTCTACGTCTCGCAGGATAATCTATACTTCGCCAGGTCGGACAGCATGGACTGCGTTCCACTATCAGGCGATAGCAGCTACGATCAGAATACGATCATCGTCAAGCTGCATCTTGATCAGGGCAAAATGCAGGAGGTCGGCTCTGGCATCGCCCCCGGTTATCTTCTCAACCAGTTCTCGATGGACGAGAACGACGGGTGCTTGCGGGTGGCGACGACGCGGGGCAGCCTCTTCGATACGATCAATAAGTCAACCAGCAATGTATATGTCTTCAATGACAGCATGAACTTGGTCGGCTCGCTGGAAGGCCTTGCTCCGGGTGAAGAGATCTATTCGACCCGGTTTATGGGCTCCCGTCTGTATATGGTCACATTCAAGAAGGTGGACCCGCTGTTCGTCATCGACCTCTCCGACCCCAAGAATCCCTCAGTACTCGGGAAACTGAAGATCCCCGGGTACAGTGACTACTTGCAGCCATACGATGATACCCATATCATTGGCATTGGCAAGGATGCAGTGGATGCCAGCGAAAGCGAAATCGCCGATAGGAACTTGGACTTTGCCTGGTACCAGGGAGTCAAGATGGCCATGTTTGACGTCAGCGATGTGGAGCACCCGAAGGAGCTCTATAAAGTGGTCGTCGGTGACAGAGGTACTGATTCGCCAGTGCTATACGACCATAGGGCGCTCCTGTTCGACAAGGAAAAAGGCCTGCTGGTACTGCCGGTCACCGTAGCCGAGATCCAGGGGGAGAAGACAAGCGATAACCAGTATGGCGATACAGTGTTCGATGGGGTATATGTGTACCACGTGGACCTTGATAGCGGCTTCACCCTCAGGGGCAACGTGACGCAGTACGGGCCTAACGAGACGTTTTCGACATACAGTGGATGTTACTCAGGAGACCGCTCGATCCAGCGGAGCCTATACATCCACGACGTGCTCTACACGCTGTCACAGAGCCGGCTGCAGTTGAACGACCTGAACACACTGGAGAAGCTGAAGGCCGTCGAACTTCCGGCCTACAACGCTGCAGAGCCGGTGTACGATACATAATGCCTGTAAGGCATTGTCGTTCGGCGGACAACGGCAACGGCCGTGTATTCGTAAACGTCAATAGCATAACTCTATGCCTGCCCGGGGCAGTATTGGGTTCGGTTTAACGAACGATACCCATCCCGGGCACCGTTTTTTATCCTTAAAGCGCATATGATCTGCTATGCAAGAGTATGCTGCTGCGTCAGAAATCTTAAAAACCGCGCTGGGCCTGAAGCGTTCCCCGATCGCGATCACCCTCCTGTCGGAGCGTCCTCCGGAGGAGAAGCTGGTCGAGCGCATTCGCTTCTGTGAGATGTGGTCTCGGGCGATGGGTGGCGAGACGATCTATGCTACGGAAAAGGAAGAGGGCTGTGGCGGCGGGGCTTATTACATGGGCCTCGCGGAAGCAGCTCCGGAGGTGCGCAGTGGCGCTCTGCTGTCCCGGATATATCCGTTGTACCGGACGACAATGGCGGCTGTTCGGACGAATCGACGGAGTCCCCGGATCCCGTGCGGCACCGGCGTAGCGGTCATGTGCGCGCCGCTGGAAGCCGCTGAAGGAGACGTTCACGTTGCCCTTATCGTTTGCGAGCCGGCCGGGGCCATGAAGCTCGTGGATGCGGCGTGCCACGAGTCTGGCGGATATGTGAGTGGCATGACCGGCCCGGCGACGTGCTCGGTGGCCGTGGCGTACCCATATTTGTCCGGGCAGATCAATTACTGTGTGGCCGATGTAGGGGCCAGGGATTACATGAAGCTGGCGCCGGAGGAGATGATCGTGAGCATACCCGGCGATCGAGTCCTGGAGGCGGCCCGGAACCTGAAGCGGACGACCGGGAGTGATCTGTATAGCCGACTGTAAGGTCATCTGCTTGGTCAACGATGAGGCCGCCCCGGGTTTATTGTCTGAGCACGGGATCTCGTTTTACATCGAATCGAAGTGCCTGCGAATGCTATACGATACAGGCCAGAGCGGCGACGTCCTGCTTCATAACGCCGCCATAGCGAAGCTGGATCTGGGCTGGGTTGGCCTGATCCTGCTCAGCCACGGGCATTACGACCACTCCGGCGGCCTGCTGAAAGCACTGGAAAAATCAGGCACCATCAGGCTCATGGCCAATGAGGCCGCCTTCCATAAGAAGCTGGCTCTGAGCGGTAGTGGTGGTCTCAAGGATATCAGTCTGCCGTTCGAAGTCAAGGAACTGTGGAATCACTGCGATATCATTCTCCAGCAAGGCCCTTACAGCATCTGTGGGGGCGTCTGGGCCACTGGCGAAATTCCCCGCGTCACCTCATTCGAGACGCCTGACGGCCGGCTTATGGAGGAGCATAAGGGCGCCCTGTGCACCGATCAGATAAAGGATGACCAGTCGGTCGTTATAGATACGGGGAAGGACGGTCTGATGCTTATCTGCGGGTGCTGTCACTCGGGCATCGTAAACACTCTACTGTATGTCAAAACCTTGCTCGGGAGATACCCGACGACCGTTGTCGGCGGCCTTCATATGGGAAGGGCGGACGAAACACGGATTGCCTTGACCGTGGAAGCTCTGAAGGAGGCCGGGGTCAAAAAGGTGATACCAGGCCACTGCTCAGGCAAAAAGATATCTGACGCGCTACAATATGCTGGCATTGAGGTCGTGCCATTGCTAGCCGGAATGAGGATATTGTGATGGCGAGCCTTTTTATTGCACGGGCATGGTAAGTGCTTTTTTGTGAAATGTGAAGTCGTGGCTCTTCAGGACGTGATAGTTCATTCCAGCAGGAGCAATGTGAATGTTGGCAGCTGCGCAGCCTTCAATATATTTCGCTCCTGAATGACATGTGTGTCGAGCCCGGCGTTCTTCGCGGTGGCGAACACGTCGATGCCTGCAGACTCAAGCGATGGCCTGGTGTCGGTAGGGAATTTGCAGCCTTTGTGCTCGTACAGTGCGCAGGTGTCGCATTTGCGGCATCGGTGTGCGCCATAGGCGAATGCTTTGTAGTAGCCGGAGAGGAATGCGGAGCGCTCCATCTCGTAGATCGTTCTGCAGACGTGGAGACTGAGCTTGGTCATGGCTTGATCGATATGTTGAGGCGGGTATGTGTCGAAGTCCAGAAACCCGTCGTACCGTATTAGGTATGCTTGCCGGTACTCATCCAGTACTTTTCGGGTATCTTCGGGAGAAGGGCTGTAGGGGGGGCAGGTCATCTTGGTGCCGTAATTCTTGCAGCCGAACTGACACTTCAGCCGTACCCAGTTGGCCGTCACTATGTCCACGGGTTTTATCGGTACAAACTTCGATGCTCCGCTCTCGATGGCTATCCCTTTCAGTTTCTGCTCGATCTTCCGGTTACTCATATAATCACGCGATCTGTAGGTTGATTGACGAGTACATAAAAATATTTTTTGCCAAACGCTATATGATCAAATGTAATGGGTTTCCCTGCATTTTCCAAAGCGGAGACTATATCTATATCAAGATTGAACTATTCTCTGGATTGGGGTATGGTAGATTCCAAAAATGTTCCAAGAGATATGTTCAGGCAGCGGGTGATGCAGGCAATCACCGGCATAACTGCAGTCGCCGGCCTTTCAGTCTGGGTTTTCGGCTACTGGTGGGGTGAATACCTCTCGGCTGCGGCGATCATCTTTTTTACGGTGGCGACTCTGCGGTGGCTGGACGATGAGGAAGTCGTCGAGAAAGAGCACTTGACGGATAAGAAGCGTTAAAAGTAGCTTTCTTCCCGCCTATTTGTCTGTTACAGGCCCTATTCTCTCGATTTATCCCTAGGCATACATATAATCTCTCTTATTTGCAGGTCGAAGAAGCTGTTGGCGTGCGCTGGCCTGATCATACAGGCGGTGTCAGCGCCGTTCCAGGTGCCGCCGATGGCGATGATCTCTGTTTTTCCATCCACCGGTACCTGCCCGCTATCGGCCGCCATGACGCTGATCTCTACGCAGACCTTGGTCCCTGCGCCGATCAGCGAAATTAGCGCCCCGGCGATCGATTCCACTCGGGACGCGCCACCGAGCTTTCTTGTGATAGAGCGCTCCACGCCCGATAGGGCGTGCGACTGCTCCACGATCGTAACCCCAATTCCCCCAAGCTCTTTGATATGCGCCATTTCCATATCCCTTTTTCCGGGGCTGGAGAAGCCCACGTGATGTCCGACCACGATGACTTTGATTCCGGTACCGGCAAAGGCTTTGGCAACTTTGACTCCGGTTTCGCCGCTGCTGCTGGCCACCACCACATATCGGATTCCAGTCTCTTTTGCTCTGTCAACTGTCAGCCTGATCGTATCGTCAGTATTCTGAGCGCCAGCCTTCTCGAAGTAAACGATCTCCTGCTTGATCATGATTGGATATTTATCCGGCGAGAAAATAAAGTGCTCGATCGCTTGCCATAGGCGACCGGGAAGTTCGATGACTAATGCTACCTATCTTAGGGGTGCTACGGTCCTGGGGTATGTGTGGTTAGCCGGATCCGCTCGCCCCGAATACTATTTGGGATAGGCGTACATAAATTACTCCGAAATGAGGATCGTCGGCTACTCATCCATTGACAGGGTACTCGTTGTCAGCCCGGACCAGATCATTGATATGTCTTCTGAGCTGGCGCTGATGTTGACCGGGCGGGGTTGTGCGGGCAGGTGGGACGGGACGGCTCATTTGCCTTGCGATAGTCCTGAGACGCCCTACTGTGTCCGTTGTGCGGAAAGGGCGGATGCCTGTACGATCTGCAGGGGTAAGTGTCTGAAGTCGAAAAAAAATTGTATGATTGATCACTCGGTCTATCTGGCCGTCTTTGCCCCGTCGACTATGAAAGTGGGCGTGTCTCGATCGTACCGGCTCGAGACTCGCCTGATGGAGCAGGGCGCGGATGAAGGCTATGAGATCGCCCGGTTTCCCGACGGCGAATCAGCCCGGGCTCTCGAGAGAGCTCTCTCAGCTCGGTTTCCTGATCGTCTGAGTTTTGCGGAAAAGCTGGGGACTGGTGTAATTAACAGGGCTGCTGTCGGCACGGCTCTGAATGGATTTGATATCTTCAGAACATATACATTTAATCATTTTCCATATGCTTTGACGTCTTCACCTATTCCTATTCGGCCTCAGGTAAATATGGGTATATCGGGTCGTGTTGTCGGCATAAAAGGTCAGGCGCTCGTTCTTAAAAAGCATGATACGTTCTACGCGGTGAACTTGGATAGCTTGGTCGGGTTCGATTGCTGCGAGGAGCGGAAAATGAAAGGGCATATACAGGTGTCTCTGGCAGGCTTTTAGCGCTTCTCCGGCACTTGTGATCCTCTGGCGATGGACGGCTCCTTCTCCAGATCGAGCGTTGTAATGCGATATTCGCGCTCGATCTTGTTGCCGCGTCGCTCTAGGAAGCCTTCGTTGTGCAAACGGGATAGATATGTTGAAACTGTGCTTATCTTGATCTCTTCGCCATATGTATGCTGGTAGCGATCTTTAACGTCGATCGTTCCGAACCATACGCCGCGGTATTCGAATTTCAGAAATAGCTTCAGCCTGTCCATAATTGTCAGTTGTCCGCTGGACAGGTCCTGTATATCCTTTGTCATAGCGGCTGAGGCTTGAGGCTGGCGTGATGTGGCATTCCCTCCGAACGATTGCCGGATCGATTTGAATGCCAGTTCCATCGTTTCAGGTTTCAGGTCTTCTCCAAGGATGGAGAAAGCTGTGATTTTACCACTTTTCTCGTCAAGGCTGATCTTTACATCAACCATCTACAGCCCTCTCTAGTCACTCTGTACTTTGATTAATTTGAGAGGCGATCCCAAAGGGGATCGCCGTCAATTGTTTTTATCTATCCATCCCCATTTATTTGCCGTTTTAACTTAGCTTTTTATCAATAGTTTTTCCAATCCATCCCATATATCTTGTCGTTCTTTTGTCGTTTTTTTATCGTGATGATTATTAGCTGCCTGCGGTAACCTGCGGTAACCTGCGGCAACCTCCCTCGACCCACCTTAATTTTATTGTAATGATTGTTAGCTGCCCTGCGGCAGCTACCCTCGACCCACCTCTATCCCGGTGTTTACCATTTACGGTTACTGCCCAATCCATCCCTGCAGGCGTAATCGTTGTCTGCTTTCCAGATCCCCTATTGTCACAGTGGATTGCCACTGCTTACTACACTTTATATTGTAGTATCTCATGTTATATAAGCCTTTCGTGGAAAAACGCTTCATATTATAGTGCTTAAGACTTAAGCACAATATAACACATGAATTTATCGATAACACGTTCAATTCTTAGGTATTTAAACGTTCACTTTTCCATTGCTTTCGACTTATATCAGTAATTTCGCTTTTGATAACACGTCTGTTGCTGTTGCATGCAGTGCTACTCAGTGTTCACAAAAATCAGGTGATAGAATAATAGTGATTTTTTAAAACAGCAGATAACTACAGCATTTAATTTTTAACACATTATGAATGTGTTCACAATTTTCAAGGGATCTCTATAGTTCATCTTAAGATCTTTGAAATGTCAACGTTTCGGGCAACCTCTTCCTTGATTGTCTTAATCTTCTTCTCATCCGTCGGATCGATCCTGGCGATCATCCGTTCCACGATCTCCGAGGCAGAGAGGGTATCTTCCTTCACCGAGATCATCGGCACGCTCAAGAACTTCGCCCGGTTGATGACCTCCTGGGACGGCAACAGGCCGCCGGTCAGGATGATACATGAAGTAGATGTATTGAGCGCCGATAGCAGGATATCACTCCGGTCGCCGCCGGTGATCACTGCCTTATTGCGAGCTCGTTCGAAATATCTCAGGGCTGACTCCCTGGACATGGCGCCAATCAGCGTTTTCTCGACGGTATTGTTCAGGCTCTCGCTCCCAGTTAGTACTATACCGTTCAGCTGTTCGACGATCTCGAACACGTGAAGCGTACGAAGTGATGGGGTGTATGGTATCATTCCAACCACTGGGATGCCTTTACTGATTAAAAAGTTCTCGATGCCCACATCGTTGCACAGATTCAGGATCACACCCTTCAGCGGGATCTTCCTGTAGTCCATATAATCCTTGATCATCGCGACCCTGTCCAGCGATTCCTGCCCGCTATCCGACAGCAGGATAAGGTCAGATTTAAACCGCTCCACGATATCATATGTCGACAGCCCGTATAGGAACCCCATGGTAAGATTTTCCATGCCCTCGATGATCATCAGCTCTTTATCACGGGCTACTTTACGATATGCGTCCATCACCTGGTCCATGGAAAGCGATGGCATCTTATCTCTGGTGAATGGGCAGAGGTCGCCCGGGTTTGCCTCAAAGTCCACCAGAGATTGCATCAGGTAAGCATCTTCATCGACGCGTTGGCCGTTGATGGTGATCATCTTTTCCTGAAACGGCTTGAAAAATCCTGTGTATACCCTGGAGTTCAGCGCGATTCCCAGTGTTATTACCGTCTTGCCGCTTCGGGCATTTATGGAGCTGATAAAAATGGATTTCATCCTGATGCCTACTAAAATTATTCGCACCTTGACCATATTAACATTTCCCTGTGCCTCGATTGAATTTTCATGTAGCATACGGGAAGAAAGGTCAACCCAGCAGCCTCCGGAGCCCTGGGGTTCGGTATACGTTCTTCTGATACTCGGTGCCATCTTTAAACATTTAATATATGCCCATATGGTGATAATAGAGGTCATATCAAGATTAATTGTACATATATCGACCAATTTATCGACAAAAACATTTAATAACTTATATTTATCGTTTATTTTACTTAAAAACCCAGATTTTAGTTAATTTCGCATTAAAAATTCATAATATTTTTAACAAAGCTGACTGAACATCGTAACGAAGCAACTAAACAGGAGGCAAGAAGCAGCATGATGAAGAAACTATTCGTGGCAGCGTTAATCACGCTGACAGCACTCATCTTCGCAGCTCCGGCAGTAGCACAGGGCTACGGCATGGGCGGCGGCATGGGCGGCGGCATGATGGGCGGCGGCATGGGCGGCAGCTGTGGCAGCTGTGGCAGCTGCGGTCCGAGTACAGGTTCCTGTGGTGGCGCAGTTTCATGTGGCGCACCGCAGGACTGTGTGGCCACCGTATCGTGTAATATCCCGGTGACCCAGATGGTCCCGTACCAGACGTCGACCACGCAGATGCAGACTGTAGATTACCCGGTTTGCGTGCCGCAGCAGAGTTGCGTTACGGTGTCCAAGGAGGTATGCGTACCTGAACAGGTGACCGTAACCGTGCCCAAGACGGTTTGCGTGCCCGAGCAGGTGCCTGTGACCACCTACACCCAGGGCTGCGCACAGACCCAGGTGCCCGTTCAGGTTCCAGCCACGGCATATCAGCCGGTGACGACAATGGTTCCCCAGTGCAAGACGTTCAACATCGGGTGCATGCCCTCGTCCTGCAGCAGCTGTCCCAGCTGTCCTAGCAGCGGATCCAGCGGCATGAGCAGCGCCGGTCTCGGAAGCGCATCCAGCATGGGAGCATCCAGCATGGGATCAAGCATGGGATCAAGCATGGGATCAAGCATGGGTGCCAGCAGCATGGCTAAGCCTTCTTCGGGGTACTGATCCAGGAGAGCGGCACTGATTGATCTGGGAGTAATCCCATCGATCGATCCCAAAGCTGAGCGAATGATTATGCGATGGCCGGCCCGCCCAATGAACGAACGATAAACTACCCTTCCGAAACTATGGGCGGGCCGTTGCCCGATCATTATTTTTTTGATCGTCGATTATTTTAATCGTTTTTAATCGTTAATTGTTCTTGAAAGGAATTTGTACTCGGCAGAATAGGATTCGTTCCTGTCCCGCGGTTTACCGGGCGAAATGATCGCTGCGCTTGTGCTTTGATAGGGGGATTTGTTCTGATAGGACGAGTGGTTGTATCGGAGATTAAGATTATCTGGGCGATCGGTTAAGCACAGCGCAGCGATCGTGTTTGTCCGCCAGCAGATGTAAGTGCTTGGCCAATCTTCGTGAAGCATTAGTCTCCGTATTGGTCTAAAACCTTTCAAAAATGGTACAACATGTTTCCCATGTACAACATGTTTCCCATAGTAGCAACTTATAATCTTGTATGCGTAAGGTTTAAAAACTAATAGCTGGTAGACTCTTTGGGTTGCTATGTACATACCGATCGCGTTCTATAAAAATAACTTGGTATTGATCGATAGTATGGATTCTTTTGCGCTGTACTTCTGCTCTAGTGTCAAGCAGAAGATGACCCCTGAACCCGGCGAGGCTGCTGGATTTGGTGGGGGGGTTTCCTCTGGAGAAGTTGGGGATGATGAGTTCAGTGGATCGGCGTTTGCACCTGAAGACTCCTATTCGGATGCCTTCGAGGATGAGGATGATTTGTAAAGCGTTATATTTTAACGCTTTACTTGGCACAGACTCAGTAGAGCTTCGGCGGCGTCTCCCGCGCTCTTGATCGGAAATCTGCTGTTGTCGATCTTTGGAATTAGATCGTGGATCGAGGTTTCCTTACCGTTGTACATGCATTTGATTGGTGTGCCTTTTGGGTATATCTGATTAAGCTGGTCCTTGCTCCGGATTGGGAAGCTGACACCGCATGCCGTCAACTGTTCGACTATGGCCGCTTTCATCGCATCGATGTCCTCAATGCTCTTTGGAGCGGGCTCTTCTCCCATCAGTGTAGTGCTTCTCTCTGTCATATGTGTCACCAGAAGATAATTTTATTTCTCAAATAATTATATTATTCGCCGGTGAATCACTGCGAGAAAGAACAAATAGCAAAATCTATAGCGGCATTCACTCCATCTGACGGGGGTCGGCCTTCATGTACTCCCTCAGCACCGTGGTGGCATAGCTCCCGCTGGTAAGGAAAAATCGGGCTTCAACCCAGCCTTCTCCGAAGGTCAGCGATGGGGCTACCTGCAATGTCGTCGGCCTCCATAGTCCGGCCGAAGAGAGTTCAGGAATTCGGGGAAGTTCAAAACTTCCCGTGGTAACGCCAGAAGCGTCCAGCACCTGCCTGCCCGCCTCATCGATATCTTCGATATTCGTTTTTTTGCCCACCAGCGGCAGAACGGGCATAACCCTTTTTCGTTTATACAGGTAGGCGACATCCTGCCTGTTTCTCGCGGTAACCTTCTCAGTCTTCGAAACATCAGGCACTCCGTCCCGGCTGCAAAAACAGACCCTGTCCCCTTCCTCAGGTACTGAGATCGATCGCCCCGTGAGCATCCTGTGGCTGAGCATCTTATTGAACAGGTACGACTGATAAGCGCTGACGAATAGCCTCATCAGCGTGCCGGGCAGCGCCCGAAACGCTCCGGCATAATCGCCCGGCTTCTCGATCAGCCGGTGCATCATGGCCCGCTCGTACCTGAGGTTAAGCGGATACAGTTCGATGCCCTTCCTGAAGTCCCGCGTCTCCCAGACGTAACCCCGGGCATCCTGATTCTCAGGGCTCTCTCCGGGGAACGATCGGGCTATATAGTCTATAGCAGCGCCCTCCAGGTTCCCCTGAACAAGCTTTTCGCCGACCAGATGCGTGATCGGTCTCCTGATACCGAAACGCTGATACCCAAAAAAGTTTGGTACACCGCCCGACGCGGCGATCCCAGTAGAAATATGGCCGGCCGCCAGCTCAGCAGCAGCCTTATCAGTCCTGATTTCCGCTACGCGAATGTCGAACTTATTTCCCTTCAGGTCGCCCAGCAATATCGGTCTACCGGCCCGTCCTATAGGGGTGATTTCGACCCTTGGAAGCGTTATCTTTTTCAGGTCATCCTGTGACACACCGTAGATGCTCATCATCTGGGTGGTGATCGCCCGCTTATCCTTGGTGCCGGCGATGCTAATTCGCTCGTCGCTGATGCCCAGCTGCCTGGACATGTCCCTGATCAGGTGATGTGTTTCCCAGTTGTCCTTGCGAACCATAATCACCAGAAAACCCCCGGAATCACAAATCTTGGCCGAGGTCGCCTCTTCCACCACGAAATCGGCAGGGCTGGCGCGAAGCCTTCCGCCGAAACCATCTCCGTCGGTTAGATATGCTTCGATCCCCATCAGGCATTCGAGCTCGTAGGGGCTCTTCCTCATGTGATCACGTCATGCGTGGTACTGGTCGAACTTATCTGCCGGCGGGTGCCCTTCCTGCTGGCGCTGAAAATTGATGGCCGGTATGGGCACCGCTGGGGGCAGGCTGAGGTTTTGCGATAACATTAGCGCGAGCGGGATTATACGGGACATCATATTGTTCGCGATTTCATTCTGGATCTGGATATCCGCGTTGCCAGTATCCCAGTCCTTCTTCGCTTGTTCTAGGTTGCCTCCCGACTTATCGCAGAACCCCTCGAACCGGATGAACCCGATGGACGGGTTTAGATAGTTGATCGCGATCGTGTAGTCCACCCGCAGCACGTCTCCCATCGGGGATTTGATCACTGCTGGGTTCCGTAGGTTGATATCGTAGTTGACGTTGATGTTCCTGTATCGAGAAAGCTCTTCCAACGGTGCGTGCCGCGCTGACTCGATCTTGTTGATGCTGAAGCCCATTATCATAATAAACGCTCTCCTATCTCACATTAGCTTGAGGTGCCCGACGATTTTATCCAACCTATCCGATTCCGCCGGGCCCATTCCGAGCGCGGTGATCGTGCCCGGCGGGACGCAGGTCAGCCCCGCATCCTGGATCAACGCGGTCGGTATGTCCGCCCTGCGCGCCTCTTCCTTGAACCTGAACAGCTCCTCGAGGGAGTTGACCTTGAGCACGATCTTCTTCTGCCCTTCACGCTTCCATGCCTCTTGGACCGACGGCTTAGCCCACTCGTAGGCGGATAGCGCCGCGTGTGCTACTTGGACCGCCATCTTGCCCTTGGGCAGCTTGAGGTCTTCCCTGACCAGTATACATTGTTTATATTCCATCATTGGTGTAACCGGCTATATGCTCTTGTGGCTTTTTTGATATATAATGACCGGTGCTACGCCACAATGAATTATTTAACTCGTTGTATATGCAAATTTTGTTTAACAATATTACAACAGACTGTATAGAAATCGTATGCTGCGCATGGTAGCGACAGATTAATTAACTGAAGCCATGTTTACGCCTGTATAAGGATTCGAGGATATAATGGACTACGACGTGATAGTCGTCGGCGCCGGACCTGCGGGCTCCATGGCCGCAAAACACGCTGCGCTGAACGGTGCGAAGACTCTGTTACTGGAGGAGCATGGGCAGGTAGGATCCCCCGTCTCCTGTACAGGCCTTATCACATGTAAGGCGCTGGAGGAATGTGAGCTCGAGGAAGGTGGTTTTATCAATAAGCGCATTCGAGGCGCTTATGTTTATGCTCCTAACAACCGCTCCATAGCCCTCGATAAAAAACAGACGGTCTACTACGTCGTCGAGAGAAAGATCATGGATCGCGAGATGGCCAGGCGGGCGGTCAATGCGGGAGCGGACATTATGATCAGCACCAAGGCTGAAGAGCTCAGACGGGTGCCAGGCGGCATCTCGCTGAACGTGTCCGGGCCAGACGGGTACAGCGAGCTGACCGCCCCCGTCGTCATTGGTGCCGACGGTGTCAAGAGCAAGATCGCGAGGGCGGCCGGCCTAGGCAACCTACCCCATGTGTGCTCGGCGATACAGGTAGAGGCGTCCTACGAGCCGCGAGATCCGGAGTTTGTAGAGATGTTTTCTGGGAGCAGATATGCGCCCCCGCCGTACCTCGCGTGGGTGGTTCCCACCGCCGGCGACTGTTGCCGGATAGGTCTAATCAGCGACGAGAATGCCCACGAACACCTCAACCTACTGCTCACCGAGCACAGCATCGTCTCCAGGAAAGCCAGGTCCTCCGTGGACCTGATCATGGGCGGCGTGCCCGTAGGCACCCTCAAGCATACTGTTGCCGATAACGTCATGATCGTAGGCGATGCGGCGGGCCACGTAAAGGCCCTTACCTATGGCGGCATCTACCCGGGAACCCGATGCGCCCGCATTGCGGGCGAAGTGGCGGCAAAAGCCTCTTTAGAAGGCAACGCGGATGAGAGCAGACTGATGGAGTATGAGAAGCGCTGGAGGGCGGACATCGGCCGGGAGCTGGCGCTGATGATGCGTTTCCGGCAGCTGTACAGCCGGATGAACGATGACGACCTCAACGAAGTGCTGGCACTGCTCGATAATCCCGATGTGGCCGAGGTCATCACCCGGTACGGCGATACCGACCGGCCTTCCCAGCTGGCCTTTGAGCTGCTCAAGCTCACCAGGACCAAAGGAATGTGGCGGCTGATGGCGCTGCTGGGGAAAATGTTATTTTAGAGCTAAGACCCGCATATTTCTTTAACTTAAGTTCAAATCTGGGTACCAGATTAGACTACAACCAATCTGGGTTCAAGTTCAACCGTGAAACGGGTGAACTGGAAAGCAAAATCGGGGCTATCCGATTGAACCTGCACCGACCATTACCCGAAGGTAAAATTGAGGGTGTGCAAATAGTTAAGCAAGACCGATAATCATTACTACAAAAGGTTATTATTGGATGCCCTCAATGTAAGGCATCGATGGATCAGGTCCGTGAGGGCAATGTTGTTATTGAGATGGGCGGGGGCGTGTTCTATAACCCGCGCATGGAGATGAATCGGGATATCAATGTCGCCTGTATAGCCTGCTTGCCGGAGGTTAAGTCTTACGTGGATGTGATGGCAGCGTCCGGTATCCGGGGCATTCGGGTGGGGAAAGAGGTGCCTCGGGAGTTGGATGTCACGGTTAACGATTGGGACGCGGGAGCCTGTAGGTTGATAGGGCGGAATGCTGCGGTGAACGGTGTGGATGTCACCGTGACCAACTACGGCGCCAACACCTTGCTGTCATCGACCCGGTATGATTTCGTCGATATCGACCCGTTTGGCACGCCGGCACCTTATATTGACTCTGTCTGTCGCGCCGCAAATCGGGCCATGGGCATCACGGCTACTGACACGGCTCCGCTTTGCGGTGCTCATTTGCGCGCGGGTGTGCGCAGGTACGGGGCGTTTCCGGTCAAGACTGAGTATTACTCGGAGATCGGGCTGCGTGTGCTGCTGGGCAAGGTTGCTCGGGAGCAGGCGAAGTATGATAAGGCCGTGAGGCCGCTGCTTTGCCACGCGACTGAGCATTATATGCGCCTTTACTTGGCGGTCGAGCACGGCGTAGCTAACGCCGATCGTATGGTTGACCAGATCGGTTTTATCGTTGATTGTGCGGCATGTCATTATCGCTCTCCGTTGCCTGGTTTATCGGTTACGCCGCCCGGCCGATGCCCTCTCTGCGGGGGCCATATCAGGATCGCGGGTCCTTTGTGGCTTGGGCGGATCAAGGATGATCTGTTCGTGGATATGGTCATAGAAGTCATTCGTGGCGGTGTGTTCGGCAAAAAGGAGCGGGCGTTGCGGCTGCTGGAGATACTGCGGAGCGAGCTCGACGTTCCTGCATTCTTCGATCATCATCGTATCTGTAGGGATCTGCGGGCCACCCCGACCGGCGTCGACGTCCTGCTAGAAACGCTTCGGGGCGAGGGGTACCGGGCGTCCCGGACCCACTTTTCAGGGGTGGGTTTCAGGACCGATGCACCGGTCAATATCATAAAAAATGTTATATTAAAAATGTCACCATAAATCTGAAATATTTTTCAAAACAATCCGAGATCTACGAAAATATGTTCGATCCAGGGTCAAAAGATTCCATAAAATCCTCTTTTGGGGAAATTACCGAAATATAATTACATTTAAGCAATTTAAGGCATCAGCGACGACAATTTATATAATGCTTGTGCACTGATATAAACAAGAAATCAATCAGTTTAGCTCTCGGTGGGTGTAATGGAGATAGACTATAAGACGCTGTTACAAATATTCGAGGTCGTACTGCTATTGTTATTGTCAATAGCCATAGTGGTAATGATCCCCAAATTCCGTGAGATCGTTAGTGGAAAGGCAAAATTGTTCTTGTATATCATATTGGGGCTGATACTGTTCGTTCTGGTAGGCCTTGGATTCAACATCATACAGGACATGTATATAGCCAGCTCCACGCAGTATGATGCAATTTCGATATTGTATCCGTACGTGCAGTTTTATCCCCTATTCATTTTATCGATCGGTCTGTCGGGCGTAGTGCTTGTGACCTTCATGGAAGGTGACTTCTACGGGTATATCTTTGCCGGTACCGGTTTCGCCATGCTAATACCGGATATCCTGAAGTACGCTGACAACGGGCGTTTCGACCTGCTGCTGCTCGGGTTCGCTCTATGGGCGATGATCCCGGTGATATGGGTGTTCTTCTTCAGGGATCTGGCTTTAGAAGAACCCTCGCTGCGGGAACGCTCCTGGGCAGCGATCAAGGCATCGCTATTCTCGTACCCGATCTATGCTGCAACCGCCGGCGTGGCGATAT
>DATHCY010000055.1:0-9224 GCA_035319305.1 Methanocella sp. | reverse complement strand
TTAATATCTTGAAAAGTTTGAACAATTGGTTCAATGCTCACAGATATTAAATGAAATAAAATTTATAATAGTTTTATTTTAAATAATAAGCCTAAAAACATGAAATAAAAAGTGTTAAGGTGCTCCGGTGGGGATTTAACCTAGTCGACGAAATGAGAGTCCGCCAAACTAAAACTCGAATTATTATCGGCAAGCTTGGACACTATTTATGATTAATCGACAATATCAACCGGTTATTTTCAGTCCATCTGTCAGTCGAATATAGCGCCCGTCGGTGATCCATCTGCTAAAGGACATATTGCACCGCCATCAATACCCTCATCGTCGCTGAAAATATAAAAAACCATCGAAGCTTGTATGTCGCTAACATGGAAAATAGCATAAACTGCCGGATCACCTGCTTTACGGATTTTCAACAACCGGTAGCATAACCACGAATCTGGCGCCCTTAGTATGGTCACCCTTGATTCGGTTCTCAACCCACACTTTGCCGTCGTAGTTGTCCACGAGCGTTTTTACTATGTAGAGTCCGAGGCCCATGCCCCTAGCCGTGCCCTTATGCATCCGATTGAATACCCTCTCCTTGAAATCGTCAGGGACGCCCGGACCATTATCCTCAATGGCGATCCGGCAATAATGGCCGCCATTATTGTTCACCACATCCAGGTTCACGATCACCTCTGTACCATTTCCGGTATGTTTGACCGCGTTATTCACCAGGTTAGCGAACACATCGTGTAAAAGCTCGTTAGCTCGAGCTCGGCAGTCGTCATGACCGTTCAAGTTCAGCGTGACCGTTTTCCCCGCCACCTTCTCATATTCGCTTTGGACGTCGGCTAGCAGCCTACAAACGTTGATGTCCTTATAATTGAATGCGCCCTCGTGGATCTTCCGGAGCTTCCTCACGTTGTCAATAAGCTGCGTACTCCGCTGTAACACTTCCACGGACTTGTCAATGAACTCATTTTGCTCTCCATCCTCCGGCCAGTCTCTCGCCATCTCGAGGTAACCCAGCGCTACCTGGTGCATATTGTTGATGTCATGGCCCATCAGATCGAGGTATAGTTCGGTCTGCTGCTTTGAGTCGACTAATTCAGATTCAATCCGCTTTTTCTCAGTGATATCGCGGATGATGGTGCCTGCCAGACGGCCCGCTGATGTGCCAACAGGGAACGAGTTCATCTGGATAGTTCGCAACTGACCATCAAGGCTTAAAATGGTGCGTTCATCGCTATGCTTCCAACACTCGGGGTCGTCGCTGGCCAGCATACTCCGTATCCCATGCTTCAGCGTTTCCCTCGTTATCGTATCCCGTCGCTCGGGGACTATTAGCTCGAACTGCACGTCCCAGATATAACGACCGACAATGGCTTCCCTGGGCATGCCTGTGATCGACTCGCATCCACGGTTAGACTCGAGTATTAAGCCTTCACGGTCAAATAAAAGGATACCGTCGACAGATGAGGCGATAAAGCTCCGCAACTTACCCTCGCTCTCCCGCAACGCCTCGCCCGCTCGCTTACGACTCAACGCCTCGATCATCGATGGCACCAACGCTTCTATGGCGAGGACGTCCTCTTCGCTGTAGCCGTGCTCCTTGTTGCCCAAGCCCACCATGCCCACCACTCGCCCTTGATCGACAAGCGGCACACCCAGGAACGAATTTATCTGAGGATGGACTGATGGCATCCCAATACTATCCGGATGCGAAGGTGGGTCGTTGGTGAACAGCGATTTACCATCCCGGATTACACGACTATAAAGACCGCGTGTTTCAAAGCCCATCGGAGCGATACGATGGCCGGCGGGATTCGCCATCTGACACGCTTCCCAGCCTGGTTCGCTTATCGCCAAGTCATCGAGCCTCCCGTCAGGGCTTAACTCGCCGATAAATCCGAACATGCTACCGGTGACATCCTCAGCAACACTGAGGAGCATCTCCCCCAACCTCTCCACAGGATCACTCGATAAGGCTTCGGCTAATATGCAGTTGACCCCATTAAGAACAGCATTATGCCGACATAATGCTCTCTCGGCCCGCCTGCGCTCTGTGACATCCCGATTGATACAAATCGACCCGTACGGTTTACCATCCCTCCCACACAAGGGTTGGGTACGCGACTCGACAATGATCCTGCAACCGTCCTTATTAGAGTGAATGACCTCAGCGGTTAGGCTTGAACTGGTAGACCCATTCGGTGTCTCACGCTCCACCCCCATATACTCGGATTTGAACACTTCCAGGCTGGACCGTCCCATGACCTCTTCAGCAGTGTACCCATACATCTTCTCGGCCGAATGACTCCAGTAGATGACTCGATAGCCTAAGTCTAATCCAATGATCGCGTCACTCACACTAGCTAACATCAAGGCCTGCCTAGTAATAACATCATCCTTAGCGTTGACCTCCTCCAGCTGCACCCGCAACTCCTCCTCCAGGACCTCCAACTCCTCATCCCGAAGATCAACCTCCATCTGCTTCTCCCACAACCCGGCGAGCAAAGACTCCACACTATCCCGCTTAACCTCGAGACTGTACAGGCTACGATACACATCCCTCCTCTCCGCCACACGCTCATAACGCCTAATAACATCCTTTAACCGGGAGACCTGGCCACGAGCAGCATTGAGTTCAACCAAAAGCTCCGCCTTAGTCTTATCGGCGTCCTTCCCATTGACAACACGCTTTTCCATAACAACCGCTTGGATACTAGAAGAAGTTTAAAAAGTTTGAATATAAAAACATTTCCAGACGATCCGATTATATGGAACCTCACCAACATCATAGCAAACTGATTATATAAAGTTTCGATCATCGTTGCTTTCATCATCACTTTTTCTCAGTAAACCCAATATGGCGAGCGATAGCCCACCGGAGTTCTCTACCTATGAAACCTTTCTTGGACGTGATAGTAGGCAATGGAAGGTTGGCCGGTCCGTCTAGAGCTCTTCACATATGCTCACCAGGCTCCAATCGCCGGAAATAACCGCGGTATAAATAGTAGATTCACGGGTAGTTATCGGACATTGTGTAAATACCAGTAATGGACGAGGAATACAAAAAAGTGAAGTAATAAGCTTTACTGAAACTTTTGGGACAATCCGGTGGGGTAAGCACATTGCGCGTGGGAGGCCCCGCTGGTGTATCTAATGCAGAGGATAACCTGAAATAATTAGAAAAGTGAGTGCCATTATTCGTCGCAATGGTACTTGATGCGGTCGCCCATGTGCTCGTATCCCCACTCGCAAAGTTGGTCGAGGATCGGCAGCAGGGATTTTCCGGTTTCCGTGAGCGAATATTCCACCTTCGGCGGGACCTGCGTGTAAACCTTTCGGATAATGAGACCGTCTTCCTCCAGCTCGCGCAGCTGTTTCGTAAGCATCCTCTGAGTGATCCTGGGCTGTAACCTTTCCATCAGTTGACTAAAGCGCAGCGTCTCATCATTTAACTCATATATGATCAGCTGCTTCCATTTGCCTCCGATAACGGCCAGGGTGGCATCGATTCCCCAGTCATACTCGCATTTTTCACGACTGTTATCCATTGTATCAAACTCGTATGTATGTAATAAATATGTTTGTACTTACTACATGTACTATTTGTTACTATTGTATACTATGAGTGTAATGCGGTGTTTGAACTTGAACCTTAGAAATAGGAGGAAAAGAAACGTCACGGACAAACCTATTTAATAACAATTTTTGAGCTAAGCGATAAGGTAACAAGACGCTCAAATTTCGTACAATAACAGGTTTAGAATCAAAATAGCTGCAGATTTATACCTGCCAAAAGACTTCGACGAGTCAAAGAAACATGCAGCCATTATTGTGGATGCGTCTTATGGGGCGTTAAAGAGCGGAGCCCAGGCAATCTGCCCAAAACATGGCAGAAAGTGGTGCTGTCGCCCTCACATTTGACCTCTCGTATGACGGATACAGTAGCAGAGAGCCAAGGCGCCTTTCCTCGCCGGATCTATTCGTAGAAGATTTTAGTGCAGCAGTTGACTATCTCCGCAGCATCCCTAACGTATTTCGGACACAAAGTCGTCGTAAGATACATGATAAAAACAAGAGCGATCTATGAAACGAATATAGAGCATATGAGGAATTATCGCTAAACCCCGTGAGGTTTCCCAAAACAAGCGTACAACCAAGTCATTCGTCCTACTCAGCATCAACCTCTGGCCATGAGAGAGTAGCTTAAGAATTACAATCTGATATAGTATGTAGAGATCGTCGTGGATATGGTTACTGGATTCAGAGTATTAAAATTGTTTATTCCATTGCTGGTAGCATTACCACAAACTTTGCGCCTTTCGTATAATCGTCCGGAACACGATCTTCAACCCACACCCCCCCATTGAAATCCTCCACGAGCATCCTGACAATGTATAACCCCAAGCCTTTTCCGCTAACAATTGTTTTGCCCCTTTGAAACCGTTGGAACAACTTGTTTTTTAGCTGGTCTGGAATCCCGGGGCCGTCATCCTCGATTATGACCTTGTAATACGGTTTACCCTTCTCCATCACGTCGTCTACACTCATATTGACTGTCAGATGCTTTTCGGGGTTGCTATGCTTAATAGCATTACCAAGGAGGTTGGAAAACACGTCTTTCAACAACTCGTTAGCAACAATATTGCATTCCGGCCTTGGTGTACAATTGATGGTCACCTGCCGGTTTGGAACGTGGGAATACTCGGTTTTTACTTCGTGGAGGACAGCGCACAAGTCCATCTTTTGGTTCTTTATCTCTCCTGATTCTACTTTTTGTATTTTGCGAACATTATCAATCAACAGCGCACTGTTCGTAAGCGATTTCATAACGTTTTCTAACAACTCTCGCTCATTGTCACTATGTTGGAATGTTTCGAGGGCCATACCCTGGAATCCCATGGCGACTTGGTTCATGTTGTTAATGTCGTGGCCCATCAAATCGAGGAACATCTCCGCCCTGTTTTTGGCCTTTTCCAAAGCCTCTTCCGCCTGTTTCCTCTCAGTGATATCACGGATAATATCAACAATCACATCCCTGTTTTCAATCACCGTGCTGCTACAACTAATCTCAACCGGGAAGGTAGAACCATCCCTCCTCTTGTGAACGGTCTCGTATACGCACCCTTCCAAACAACACAATTGAAACTGGTCTTTAATCTTCGACCGCTCTTCCAATATCCACAAGTCGACGATATCCATAGAGCACAACTCGTCGTTCGTATACCCATAAGTTTGGACGGCCGCATCGTTGACATCGATGATCCGGCCGTCCAGCTCGACAAAAAAGATGGGGTCCCTCGCCCCTTGGAGGATCAAACGATACCGTTTGGTCAACTCCACGACACGTTCAAGCTCAGCGTTACGCTCCAACCCATCCATCATCAGGTTAAAAGTCCTCGACAAATCTCCAATCTCATCCCTTCCCCCAGTCTTCGCCCTCACATTGTAATCGCCAAAAGATACCTTTTGCATAGTATTTGACAGTTCAACAACAGGTTTGGTCAAATAACCTGACAAGAAGTAGCTCGCTATGAGGAGCAAGCCTAACAACCCCAAGAGCAACCCCAAGATATAAACCAGGTTTTTGAAGATCTGCGCATAGATGATATCCGTGGGCGTGCTTACTATGGCGTCCCATCCTGACATGGGGACTGGCGAGAAGCCGACAATATTGGCCTGCCCACCATACGTTTTTGTCGTCTCCACCACACCCTCGCCGCCATTCTCCAAATCGTGCGCCACATTTACAAATGGGAGGTTGGAGTTCGCCGGAATACCACTGGTAACATCGGAAGCAACAACAACCCCATGACCATCCACAATAAAAAGAGTCAAGGTCGGGTCGATCCTCTGACCCTCTAACATGTTGCTAATCGTACTACTATTAACCGAAGAGACGATCAAACTAATAATAGACCCATTACTCCGGACCGGAACAGCGATACTAACAACATAACTTTGCAAAATTTTGCTATAATAGAGGTTGGTGACATACGTATCATTCTTTTTCAAAGCGGCATCATAATATCCCAACGATACAAACTCTGTAGTATTCGCCCCGAGAGAATTGTATAACACGTTCCCATGATCATCAAGAATAATCGTAACATTAATACCAGGCGTCAAAGCCAGGTTATCGCCAATCAACCTGAGTTGACCCTTATCACCCTGTTTTATGGCCCGGATAGTGTCGGGACTGCCCGCCTCCACACTATCACCACCAGCAACATCATGGATAAAACCACCGAAATACCCGGACAACAACCTAGCATCCTGGAGATCAGATGTCATGATACGATCTTTCATCGTCTGATAGGTTAAATAAACCCGTAACCCGCCAAGCAACAACACCATGAGAATACACACTGATAAAAGGACCAGTGCTGTTTTCATGCGGACGGACTCAAAACGCATAATTGCACATATAAAACAAAACTATTTATCAGGTGATAAAAACAAAAGCGGCCCAAATAGAAATCTGGAGAACATAGTACTCCAATAATATCGGGAACAGTGCGGAGATAATTTCGTATCAGTATGGCAATCAACGTTTAGTGATTAAACACCATTGCCAGGGCCTCGATCCTCCCAGGTTTTTTCAAGTGCACGTTAGATACTCTGAACGTGTCGTCTTTCAAGAATCTGAATCCCCGTTCAACAATGCCTTGATCCTTGTAATCCAATAGCAGGGATTCCCCACTCCTTTCAACGTCGTTGGTGGCGATGATGAATCTGCCCAGCCGCTCTCTTCTCCGAGTTATTTCTTCCTGGTCGGTCTTGATCGCCGCCTTGATCCGATATAGTTCTCGGACTGGCTCGTTCTTCTTGGGTCTGCCTCTGCCATTCTTCTTCCGTACATCCTCCGTGGAGACTTGGTCGAACTTTAAAGGGGTGATCCATAAGCCATTTCTGGGCGGCTTTCAAAGCATCCCCCGTGCAAAAGAACTCCTGGTTACGCAGGTGCACGAAACTTTTCTGAGTAGCGTCCAACTCCCTGGATAGTTTCTTCTCGAAGGTGCCGGTCATCGATTTCTGCATCTCCTTCGAATTAACCAGAATCCACTTCTGAGGGATTCCTGCATAATCAGACCGGATCTCAAAGTACGAGTGGCGGGGATCCTTGCACGGTTTCAGTCCCACGTCGCTTTCCAGTAGTTGTCCTGCCTCCTTGATCGTGTCTGGAACACGGCTAATCCAAAAAGTACTGGTGCCAACCCCCTCGGAGATTCTCCTTCGTGTAAAAGGCACTATCCAGGACGTGGTACACCTTGTCCGTTGAACAGAGGCCCTTTTTCAAGGATTCAATCATGCTCATGAGACTCTTCCTGTCACCCTCATTTCCGCTGAACGCCTTCATGAACAATGACATCCCATGATGGTTACAGGCTAACCCCACCACGAAGCGCTTCAAGTCCCAACGACCATCCTTGGGCAACCCAAGATTGATCTGAATATCCGCCTCTACCTCTTCCAGATACTCCGTACAAGCTGAAACTGGTCGTATCCAAATGTAAAAGATGAGTGTGTAGGCCCAGTTTCTTCATTACACCATTAAGTATGATCTCGTTGAACAGCTCGGTCGGACCGTACTCACTGATACAATCCAGCGTCTTCCCCAAAGCATCATCATCCAAATATCCAGGATAGGCACCCTCTCCAAGAAGACGACTGCATGGCACTTTATTGAAAAACTCGGGGGTCATGTACAACGGCCGATCAACGAATCCCATCCCATTCAGGATCATCGCTTTAACAGTGACACCATGACCAATCTGATGCACCCGTTTTTTAGGAAGCAACTCATCCACAATACCAGCTATCCCATATTCATCATAACACCCAGCAACCAGGCCCAGATGATCAAGCATCCTCGTATCAACGTTTTTCATCAATCAGTGATACGAGAAGGCAGCATAAAAACAAGAAGCAAGAACCGTAAGCCCCTACACGGGTAAAACGACCCACTCAGGGCAGTAAATCCGAACCCCAAGATTTACCAGCGGAAGTGGGTATATGATGAATAGATCAACCTGAAATACCTATTTTCATATATATAATAATTATCTCATATTATCTTATTGGGCTCTGTTTTCAAAATAGACAAAATGAGTATGTATTGTCAGATGATTTATCATTTTGGAGCGTTGAACTAAAAAGGTAAAGTGCTCCGGTGGGGATTTGAACCCCAGTCGACGGAGTGAGAGTCCGTCATGATTGGCCGGTCTACACTACCGGAGCATCATGCGACATCTACAAGTCATTTATGTTATTTAAAATTTACGTTCTGCGCTCGCATAATCACATCAAGATCGCCGGGCTGACGGGTACCATGAAAAATCGATTAAGGATTATACCCTTCTATGCTTTTGCGCTTCAGCGTCTCCTCGCCTTTCCGGATCAGATCCTTGACTTTCTGCCCGCCTTTACGGCCGGCTTCTTGTACGGTCATTTTAGTCTGATTTTCATTTTCCCGGCTCTCCTGCATCCCGATCACCGCAGGCAGATTAGAGCGCATCATTAAAACCATATGCTGGCTATATAACGAAAGGGGCAAAGCACGATAGTCGTAATCCGCATATATGCTGCGACGTGCGTTTGTGACTGTTCTCACGACTAAGGCCCATGGGCTTCTATGCTTATTTGTTGGATAATTGTATGGTGGTGGAACAGTGCTTTTGCGGTCATATTGTAGTGAGAAGTTTTATAGATCAAAAAGGGGGGGGCATGTAGGTTTTCTGTATCAAACTGGTTGGGGAGGGCCGCGGGTTGTTCCGGGTCCTCCGGGCACCAATTTGTTGGTGGTTTTCGTCTGATCTTTTTCCTTAATCGCCAATTTTTACATTGATTTGACGCGCTTAGCGATATCCCTGCCGATCTCGTAGCATTTTTTGAGTTCGGATTCGTCGGGTTTGTAGTATACTTCGTAACCGTTGTTGATTACATCGATGCCGGCGGCTTTGAGGTCTTGGTTGATCAGCTTGATTGTGCCGCCGTGTCCGCCGTGCGATCCGAAGGCGCAGCCGATCTTTTTCTTTCCAAGCTTGCCGGGTTCCACGCCTTTCAGGTAGCAGAGGAAGTCGGCGACTGTCGGGTACATTTGGTTCTGTAGCGTGGGAGATCCGACTAGCAGAGCTTTGGAGTCGAGCATGTCGGTGACGATGTTGCTGCGATGGGTGCCTTCGTGCTTGCCGTCCTTGAGCATGTGTACTTTGACCTCTACGCCTTCG
>DATHCY010000054.1:0-7487 GCA_035319305.1 Methanocella sp. | reverse complement strand
ACTCCCACTACGGCGGGGATGCCGTACTCTCGGGCGACCACCGAGCCATGGGTCATCATCCCTCCGACCTCGGTGACTAGTCCTCTTGCCGGGCCGAACAGCGGGGTCCATCCTGGATCAGTGTAGGGCGCGACCAGGATTTCCCCTTGGTTGAGGTTCGCTTCCTCCAGTCTGAGGATCACTCTTGCGACGCCCTCTACGGATCCAGCCGAAACTGGCGTGCCGGTGAGCGCGCCTTTCGGAATCCTGGTATCCGGTCGTTTGCCTGTGATAACTTCCCCTTCGCTTGTCATGACTGGGGGAGGCGATAGTTTTCCGTCTTGTTCGTACCGTTTTTTGCGGTCTTCGATAAGCCCTTGAATGTCGTCGGAAAAGCGTCCTTCCTCAAGATCGAGTAACTCGCTTAACGAGAGGTAGTATATGTCCTGTTCATTTTGCAGGGCTCCTTTTGCTGCGAGGGCTTTCGCATCCTCTAGAAGGCACCGCTTGCAGGTGCCTAGATATCGCATGACTACGTGTTTGGGGTACTCGCGCAGGCCCATATAGTTTCGATATACCCTGATCAGTCTGGAGAGGATCTTCGCTCGGACAATGCCGGACGGGCCTTTTTTCGCTAGGTCCAGGATCTGTCCGATAGCCTCCTCCGCCTTCGCCTCCCCCTCTTTATACTTCTTTCTGTGTTCGCCCGGGGCGGAGCTGTGAATATGGGATAGGAGTAGGGGCGTGATGAGTGTGGGTGATTCGCTCCATCTCTGTCTGGTGATATCGATCTCTCCCGAGCACCGTGCGCCGAACTTTCCGTTGAATCGCTCCAGTTCCGATAGGAACTGAGGCCCTCCATCGATCCGTTGTAAGTCCTTGTAGAATGTTTCATCCTTCGCCCTGGCTAGATAATCGGCCACGGCAGGGTATCCTCTCGCTACTTCGGCCAGGTCTCCGACTGCCATGCCCAGTTCGGTGGTGATGCTGCCCGGTAGCGATTGGTTCAGCCGTCCGATGAGGTTGCTGACCTGATGATCGTCCTGCCGTCCCATGATCTTCTGGATCAGCATAGACGATAGGACGGGCGTCATAACATATGGCACCAGTTTCGGCAGGAGGATGATCAGCCGTTTTCCTGTGCCGTCTCTGATCACTCTTGTTCTGTCCGGTCCTGCAGCCTTGATCACTTCTTGCTCGTATCCGGTCACCAACCGATCTGCCCTGGACACGATATCGATCCGACCTTTCTCAGGGTTTTTGATCAACAAGTTCAGGACGACCGTACACAGAATCGAAAGTATGATTCTGACCGTTATGACTATAGTATGCAGTGGAATTTGTTGTCCGCGGCTGCCTGGCGGACGCTGGAAATCGCCGCGCTCCGCCAGTCTGGATAGTGCGGTGGCTATCGGTTCGTTGAGCGCGTAGCTTAATACTTGTGACAGGGCCTTTCTGGCGGGTTTCAGGGCTAAGGCAGAAGTAGGATCTATGTACAGCCTTCCGCCTGCTTCGCGCATAATGCCGCTGTCCGTTCGATCGGCTTGGGCGCCTTGAAGCGTTTTCCAGAAGGAGATGCCTAGCGGTCGGATCGCGTCGGTCATCATCTGCAGGTAGCCGAACGAGATGAAGACGTGCAGTCTCCCGTCCGATACTCGGGGCGTCGGGTATAGTGATGTGATCGGGCGGCTTTGGACCACGTAGAATTTCCCGTCGGAGAGGCACCATTCGATGTCCTGCTCTAAGCCGCCGTAATGGGCTTCTATTCGTCCTCCTATTGTAGCAAGCTCGATGATCCTATCGTCTGGAAGCGCCTGAGCCTCTTGCTTTTCAGGGGGGAGGCTGTGCTTTACGGTGCCGCCGTCGGGGGACGCGTAAATGGCGATCTTCTTCGTTGATATCTGTTTCTTTGTGATTGTGCCTGATCGTACTTGGTACAGGTCGGCCGAAACGAGCCCGGACACTAGCGCCTCTCCCAGTCCGAAGCTGGCGTCGATCGTGATCGTCTTGCGGCGGCCGGTGACCGGGTCGGCGGTGAACATGATCCCGGAGACTTCGGGGAAGATCATCTGCTGGATTACCACCGATAGCTGCACGGATCGGTGGCCGAACCCGTTTTTGGCCCGGTAGGCGATGGCTCGGTCGGTGAACAGCGACGCCCAGCAGCTTTGGACGCCGCGGAGTAGCGGCCCTTCTCCTGAGATGTTCAGGTAGGTGTCCTGCTGTCCGGCGAACGAGGCGGTCGGCAGATCTTCGGCGGTCGCGCTGGAGCGGACGGCGTACGCCTTTCCCTCCCCGGTGCGCCGCCATGCTTCCACGATGTCGGACCTGACGGCTTCGGGTATGGGCAGCGCTTTGAGGTGTTCCCGGATACGGTGTCCCAGGGCCCGGATCTGCTCAAGATCGTCGGGGCTAACCCGGTCTAGCAGATTGAAAAGCCCGGGCATCTCGACGCTTGTGCTAATGAAAGAGCGATACGCTTGCGTGGTGATGCAGAAGCCGGCAGGAACAGGAAAGCCTGCTTTAGTCAGTTCGCCGAGGTTAGCCCCTTTTCCGCCGACATCAGGTAACCGGGCTTTATCGATCTCGTTAAAGTACTCCACGTTTTTCACCGGTTCCCTCCAAGTCACGCCGATCAGAGGCATTTTAGGTTCCGAAATACGCTCATCTCTACCGTTTATAGGCGATTCCCCCTTTTATGGCCGTGCGAATGTTTTTTGTGCTGGTGATGTCTTCCAGGGGGTTGCCTTCGATCAGGACAAAGTCGGCGTATTTGCCCGGCTCGATACTGCCGGCATCTCTTTCGATGCCTAGTATCCTCGCGTTTATGAGAGTGGCTGCCTGCAGCGCCTCAAAGTTACTCAGGCCGGCCTGCGTAAGTAATAATAGCTCTTTCCAGTAGAAACCCGGCAGGTTAAGATAACATCCAAAAGCGTCCGAGCCTACGCCGATTAATGCTCCGGCTTTTTTCAGCCTCTCCACGTTTTGTCGGGTGGTTTCAAAGCCATCTCTTGATTTCTCTACATCCAGATAGATATGCTTTTTGTCGGGCGGGTAGGGCTTTCGCTTATGGGCCTCGAGGTTTCTGGTGATTTGAGCGAGGCACTCCGGGGTGTAATCGCCTTTACCATCCTTAACGAGCCATTCAAGTATCTCGTCTACCTCTGTATAGCTATGGTTGACCCGTAGTGTCGGTACGATCGCCATGTGTTTAGCGACGAATTGTTCGATATCCGATTGCTCGAGCGGCTCTAGCGAGCAATGCTCAAGGGAATCGAACTCGAACAGTATTCCTTTTTTAAAGCCGGCGTTTTCTGTATGGTGCATGGCTACTTTCACATGGTTTTCTCGCGCTATCTGTTTCAGTTCCGCAAAGCACTCGTCGCTGAGCGTGGTCAGACGTCCCTGAAAAAACATGGACTCCTCAGCGTATTGTGTTTTTAAGAAACTGGCTCCTTTCTTAAGGTTGTTGACGGCCGCCCGCCTTACCTCCCTGGGGGTGCGCGCCCTTACCGCTAGCTGGCCGCCGCTGATCCATGATAAGGGAAATGGCATGTGAGGGGCGCGCTCCGGAGGGCCGTTTTTGCTTGTGATAAACGAGTTGGCCGTGTAGATCCTGGGCCCTACGACCTCCCCTTTCTCGATCATTTTGATGTATTTCTGTATACAGCTAGGGAAGGCTCCCATATCCCGTACGGTGGTTATGCCGTATTTGATGCAGCTTTTTAAATTGAGCTTTCTCTGTTTTTCTATCGCCAGCAGGTCAGCTTTTCCTTTAACCTCGGATATGAGCGGTACGGTTATGTGGACATGCAGGTCGATGAAGCCTGGTAAAAGGGTCAATCCCTCCAGATCTATCATTTTGTATTCTTTACTGGGCATATGCCAAGCTCTCCGACCTTTTCTATCCGGTCGCCATTTATCAGTATTGTCTTTTTATCCTGCAGCTTCCCGGATATTCCATCGAAGAGGCGGAAGTTATAGAGTATCTTTTTCATGAATCTCCTTGGAGCCCTTCCTCGGTTTGCATGTCAAGCTCGCAATTTAGAGGCTGGGCGTCCTGTACAGCGTCGGTGGGGTCAGAGTAGGGCCGGGACGAATTTGGCCAGAAGGTACATTTCACGCTGTCCTGCGATCACTTTATGGCTGATCCCTTCAGGGATCACTGACATGACTCCGGGCGTGTATGCGATTTCTTCGCCGTTCACGACTCCTGTGCCTGAGCCTTCGATGATCTCGTGCAGCTCCCACTTGTCGGGGTGCAGATGATCGCCTATGGCGTGACCGGCCTTGATTTGTATCAGGTGGCAGCTGAGCCGGCCTCCGGTTAGCTCTCCCTTGACGAGGTGTTTCAGGTACACGCCTTTAAAGGAGGCGTGTTCGTTCCACGGCAGGCTCTTCGCGTCGATCGTCTTGCCGTCCGCGATAATTGTACCGTCTCTGAACTTGATGACCGCTTCGCTTTCCATGATCACAAGTTGAGTGGCAAGCTATAAAAAAGTTTCTAGTCGGTAGTTTTTTGTAAAACTACCAACTATACGTGGTGTCCTGGCTTGTGCTGTTCAGGGTAATAGAGGGACATACGCTCCCAGATGTTCGAAAAGATCATGTTCGCCAGGTAGACGGCGACGGGATTCCCTGACGTGATCCCCGACTGAGTCGGGCCGGGGAAGGGCGGGATGTACAGTAGATCCTCGTCGTCGATAGCGACGAAGATGAACTTCGTCAAGTTCTCCGGAGGTATGGGGGGTGCCTTGAAATTCTTCAGCACCGCCATCAGATCCCGAATGTCCAAGCCGAAGGCATCCCGCGTGGTGAGGTATCTCAGCCCGTACCTCTCCGCCAGCGACGGGTCTCGGCCGAAAGTGATGAGGTCTACGATTACCTCCCTATCCCGGAGCAGCTCCAGGTAGTGGAGGTGCGAGTCCGGCAGGATCAGCTTCAGAGAGCGCTGCACCCTGCCCAGCATCTCCTCGACGGTGTGCTCGACGTTCTCGTTGCCGTAGATCGTCCAGATGGCGTCCGGTATCTCCTGCTCGATCCGGTTCCGCTGCAACTCCTCCAGCTCCAGCAGCGCGCCCTCCTCCGCCTTTCTGCGGACTTCGGCCATGTGCTTGATAGCGATAGCCGGAGGCATCGCCCGGTACACGGCCGGCTTCGCGCTGATCACCTGAACAAGGCCCTTATCCATCAGAGTCTTCAAGCTCTGATAAACGCTCGGCTTAGGCGCGTCCAGGTGCTCATAGATCTGTTTGACCTCAGTCTTGTCGAACAGCACGAGCGCGGAGTAGACCTTCGCCTCGTACTCAGTGAGCCCCAAAGTTTTCAAGGACTCGATCAGGTCGCTGGAAATCGGCTTCATAGTAGTTTATATTATTACTACCTGACGCAAACCCACATAAAGGTTATGTCGGCGGCCGTCTACCGGCGACCGAGCGCAGGTCATCGTCGGAGGAGGGGGTGGATCCGCCTCCGCACAGACGTATTTTCGAAACGATACATTCGACCCAGGAAGGTCGCAGAGGCTCATATCCAGGCACTCCAGGGGATCGCCCCGAAGTGGTACAGATTAGCCCACACGACGATCCCCATGCCGACAGCGCCCAGAGCAAGCCCCCCTGCCCAGCCTTTCCAACCGAGGTACGATTCCCGGAGCGCCAGGTACGAGAGGTAGAGGTACAATGGGAAATAGAGGAACGTGGCCGTCCATACGCCGGGGGCGTACGTGCTAAAGCGGATCTGGGCGTACAGATGAAAGACGAAGTTCCAGAATAGCTGGCCGCTGACCCACCAGAACAGCAGGAAGGTCGACGGCCGATCTTTCCGGCGGCTGGCGAGGCAGCAGAGGCCGAGAAGCGCCAGCATGACGATCCCGTTAGTCAGGTAAAAGCGCCCTTGACCGATCTGTCCCCCGATCACCTGCGCCACCCAGAGCGAAAAGCCAGAGGCCTCCTCAAGTACGTGAAACAGGTACGCCAGAGGAAACAGCCACAGTAGCCGACCATAGAAATTTTTCCGTTCCCAATCGCAGATGCTTCCCCTCATTAGACCCTCAAATCCGTTCATCACGACGGGCTCACAGGAGGCCCGATTCGACCTCTTCACTCGCTATCACATCGACTGGCGTACTCGGCCCGGCCCAGCGATCTCCCCATGAACATTGCTGCAAAGGAGCGGGCGTAGTCTCGGCACCCTGCACAGTACCGCTGGTATCCCCCCGGAAGCCGCCCGTTCCCGGGTCGTACAGCCACAGCTTCGAACGGAAGCCGGGAGGCCGACGATTGAACCACACCTGGATCTCCAGGAATAGCCTGTTCATGCCCGGGAACATGTTCCGCGGAACCGGACCGTGAAGACCGCGACGGGCGCCTCTCGCCGGGGTCGTCCACGATGATCCGATTGAAGCTCTCTGGCTGCCATTCCGTCTCGACGGTTTCCGATGCGGCCCCCGGGGGGAAGTGGGCTCTGCCGGTAAGTCGGTCCCCTCGGCGTATTTGCCCAGGGACGAGAGCGGGCTGAGGCGGGCGCTGCCTGCAGCGTGGGTATTCTGCGGTAGCCATGTTCCCCCCTTATTCTGCCCTGGCGACAGGTGCAGTTTTTGCTTCGGCTTTCGTCTTGCGGACCAGCGCCAGGGTTGTTAGCAGGGCGGCGACGATGGCGATGGTGGCGAGCGCCAGTCCGTCCGTCCAGACGTCTCTCAGTGTGAAGCCCCTGAGGACGATGTTCTTTACAGCGTCGCTGGCGTATGTGTACGGCAGGGCGTATGAGAAGTACCGGACGTACTCCGGGAACTTAGCGATCGGTACCATAAGGCCTCCGAACAGCATCTGCAGGACGGTGGTCGGCAGGAACAGGGTGAAGGCCCCCACGAAATTCCCGGCCAGACTGGCGAGGAGGATGCCGACAGCGACGCCTGCGACAGCGATCAGGATCTGAACGAAGGCGACAGCGTACGCCTCCCCTACGAAGGTCGCGTTGATGTACCAGATGGCGTAGGCCACCACCGTGAGTACCTGCACGATTCCCAGCAGACTGAAGACGCACAGGTAGCCGATCACCCTTCCCAGCGGCCCAGGAGCCTTCGAGTCCTGGCTGTCTGTGTTCTTCCGGCCGAAGACTGCCACCATCGCCAGCAGGCAGGGCAGGACGAAGGAGATCAGGCCGATGATCGAGGCCAGCGCGAACTCTTTCGCCCCCAGCCCGCTGCCGTAATACCGTTCCGGGACGACTTTGATCGGAGACCCGGCGACTTGCTGCCCGGACGCAGCAGGCCCCTGCTGTGCCTGGGTAGAGAGCGTCTGCTGCTGAGCCGTAGCCTTCGCGGCCGCGGCAGTCAACGCTGAAGAGATGGCGGCTCCCTTCGCCTGGTCGGTGCCCTCTGCCACCACCCTCAGACTGGCGTTTTTCTTCGTGGCGAGATCGGAAGTGAAGGTACTGCCGAAGACTACTGCACCGTCGATCTCTTTATTTTTAAAAGCATCGGAGAGCTGGTCGTCGGTCAGGTAGAC
>DATHCY010000053.1:0-5191 GCA_035319305.1 Methanocella sp. | reverse complement strand
CGTCAAGGTCTTCGCGAAGGCGACCGCCGACCGGGCGGAGACGATCCAGGTCAGCAAGGTCATCGGCGCCGAAGTGATCGGCATTACGGCCTGTCCCTGTGCCCAGGAGATCATGAAAGCCTCCGCCGAAAACGAGCTGCAAACACTCGGCGTGCCCCAGAAGAAGATCGACGCCTTCCTCAAGAAGATACCTATGGCAACCCACAACCAACGGGGCCGTGGGATCATCTCCATCGAGACGTCCGGCGAGAATGAGGTGCCGCTGAACACGCTGATCAATATCATCGAAAACTCGATGAGCACCATGAGCTACGAGTTGCTCAAACGGGGAGATGAGTACGAGGTTGTCCGAAATGCCCATGCCAACCCCCGGTTCGTCGAGGATTGTGTAAGGGAGATGGCCCGTCGTGTGGTGTCGGATTTCAAGGATCTGCCATCCGACGCGATCATCAGGATAAAGCAAGTCAATGAGGAGAGCATCCACCAGCATAATGCTTTTGCCGAGCTCTCCACCACGATGGGGAAATTGAGGGTGGAGATCGGCGATTAACATTTTACTATAGGTTCCCGTGGGGTAGTGCAAAAACACAAAACACTTTTTAGAGGAACACAAATTGCTCGAGCATCTCAAGCTTGTTCATGTTTTAATAGCCGTGTGTTAATGCCCTTCGGGTTTTAACTGGTGTCCTCGTGTAGTTAGTGGTTTGACTGAGACCCCTTAGTGAATTAGAGCAATTTGTGTTCCTCTAAAAAGTGTTTTGTGTTTTTGCACTACCCCATGGGAATCTCCAGCAAGGGGGGCAGATCATACAACCACAGGCGTAACCATCAAAGTGAACGCGAGAATAGCTGAAAAAGCTAAAATATGTGTAGAATAATATTTTATCATGCGATATTTGACTGTTTCTATCTTTACGATGCTGTTTATTGCCACCATATTGATTGTCAGTATTACGCCTATGGTGGTGGCTGAGGATATCACGATACCTCTGGGCGTGACGGATAGGTTGAGCAATAATATTGTCGGTCACCTGACGCAAGTCATTATTTCCACCGAGCCACGCACCAGCGATTATAATTTTGTCGGGGATCCGAAGAACTACCTCTGGCCGACGCTCGTCTACTATTACGAAAACGTCGGCAACCAGACGGAAAAAGGACGTATCGAACTCAAGTTCATCGATGATCATGGCGATGAATATCCGGTCAGCGATCCCGGCACTATGGCGGGAGTAAAGCCAGGCGGTAAAAGCGAGGACCGCCTTATCGCCGTGGCAATTCCCAAGGACAGAAAAGTCGTCAAGCTGGTCGTAATTCTGGGCTCTGAGGAGATTTCGCACGATCTAAACTACCCGTCCACGGCCGCCACCCCTGCGGCCTCTGTATCCGCTTCTGCGCAGGCCATATCCCCTTCCCCTTCGGGCCAGCAGACTTCCTCCAGCACGCCATCTTCCGGCCTATGCGCCGGCTCCTGGGTGCTACCACTGCTAATTGGCGGGACGATCATCGCAAGTGCCGGCGTACGTAGGGGTCGGAACGGCAAGAACTGATAAGACCGGACAAACCGAGCTGATGGACCCCCTATTTATTTCACTTTATGGTTGATCCCTACTCCCTGGGGAGAGGCGCTGATAGTGCAGCGTAGTCGCTGAAGTTCGGACGAACAAGTTTTAGGGGACTTGTTCGTGTTTTAAGGCTGTGAATTAGTGCCAGTATGGTTAAGTGTCCTCGTATAGTTAGTGGTTTGACCGTGAACCCTTGCGTGTTCGGGTTTAGTGTCCCTCTAAAAGTGTTTTGTGCTGCCTTTACGGGGCTCCCGCTAAAGGGCAGGATAACACGATCACAGCTGTAACCACCAAAATGAACATGGAAGTACATGAGTCCGTCGCGATACCCTTAAATACCGGTATGCCCAACTTCGTACCCTGTCTGTCACCGGTGTTGTCATGAACTATTTTATCACGCTGACCACGGGCTGCGATCTGGAATGCAGGTACTGTTATGGGGAATGCTGCGACGATTTTGACGATTTCGACGACGGGCTGGATTACGACTATTTCCTGCCCCGTTCTGTGGCCTATCCAACCGAAGCGCTGATCAAATTTTTATCATTGGATCCGGAACCGCCAACGGTCATCTTTTACGGCGGGGAGCCGCTGCTGGAGATACCGAGGATGATGGAGTTTATGGATCGTCTGCCCGCAAAGCATTTTTTGCTTCACACGAACGGCATCATGCTAGGCAGGGTACCTCGGGAATACCTGAATCGGCTCCACACGATCTCAATCTCCATCGATGGCAACCGGGAGCTGACGGACTTCTCCCGAGGCAGGGGCGTCTACGACCGGATCACCGCCAACGCACGGGACGTGTATGAAAATGGCTTCCTGGGGGAGATCATCGCGAGGATGACTGTGATGGACGACGCCGACATCTACAAGCAGGTCATGCACCTGCTCGACAACCATGAGTTTTCTTTCCCAGGGGTGCACTGGCAGCTGAACGCGCTGTTCTGGCGCAACGATCGCAAGCGGCGGCATTTCGCCCAGTGGGCAGAGGAGAACTATAACCCGGGCATCACCAGGTTGGTCGAGGAATGGCTCAGGGTCATGCGGGACGAGGGCAGAGTACTGCGCCTGTACCCGTTCATTGATGTCATGCAATCGCTGCTTCGCTCTGAGGAGACGCAGCTCCGCTGCGGTGCCGGGTGGGCTGAGTACAATATCCAGACTGATGGCAACATTTCGCCCTGCCCTGTGATGTCTGGCATGAAGGACTTTTATGCGGGTAATATCCTCATCGATAGCCCAGGAAGCCTAAAAAAAATACCCATCGGCGGCAGGTGCGACGGCTGCGACATCAAAGGCATCTGCGGCGGCAGGTGCCTGTATGCGAATGTCACAATGAAGTGGGGCGACGAGGGCTTCAACGAGGTCTGCGACACGGTCAGACACTATATCGGAGAACTTCGGACTGCATTGCCCGAAATCATGCAACTGATCTCGGAAGGACGTGTCAAGAAGAGTGATTTCGGGCATTTGCGGTATAACAGCTGCGAGATCATCCCGTGACACTGGATGCCACGAATCGCTTGAGGCTTACCGGGAATAAAATGATCGTCGCGTTGTGTTTAGGGAGTTGCTCTGACCGGGCGCGTAAAACAGTATTGGAGCCCCGGAAAGGACGACGAACGCTGCGCTGTACATGTTACAGATTCAGATACTTCTGCTACTCTGCAGACGAACGCTTGTCAACTACCACGCCTTGAAGGGCGTGGCTTGTCATCCCGCAGCTTTGACAATTCAATTCGTGGGAAGTCTGCCTTATGCCTTATTCCCGCTGGCCTGTTGACGAGACCGCTACCAATTTATCCATTTAGGAATCACTGGCTACGTTTGACGCCCCAGTCTAGATATGTTGTATGCAAAGAAAATTCGCTTACTTGAGAAGGGTCTACCTTAAATGATAGTGGTTGTAATGCAGGATATAACCTGCTACACGGGAAGGGCGATGGGCTATTCATCCCCCTCCTTGAATGATGGGTCTCCCGTCCCTCTACGCTCCCGTTAGGAATAAAATACCTATTCTGAGGAAATCTCAAGCTATTACAGCGATCGTTTTGTTCCCGGTAAACCGGGCAGGGACAACGAACGAACGATCCGGTTTTGACGAGTACGAAACCTCTCAAGAACAGTCCTGATCGATTGGTTTTCATAGTTATGTGGGAAAACACCTATTTTTCTGTAATTAGGGCTAAAATAGAGAGTTTTTAAATAAGATATGTTCGAAATAGAAAATGCGTATTTGGTACAGGGATTAACGTTGTATCGATTAGCGAGCCAATGAAAATGGACCGGAGATACCGCTAAATGGGTAAGTATGGGCAGCCTGGAAGGGATATAGACAAGCTCATGTGTCAGATAGTTACGTTGCGGGCGATCTCGGACGTCGTTACTACTGGTCTGTACGCGGTCGACCACAGGACCGATGAGATCGTCTATTTTAACGATGCATTCCTGGAGATGTGGGGAGTTGGGCATATTAAAGGCCAGATGCGCCGGGGCGAGCTGAAAAACTCCGATATGGTGTCTATCATGCTACAGTTGAGCCATGATCCGGGCACCCTCTCAAAATATTATGAGCAATTCCGGGAGGCTAACAACATCTCTCATGTCAGTGATGTGATCTGGCTGAGAGATGGCAGGATCTTCCACTTCAACTCTTCGAGGGTCGTAGATGAGGATGGTCTGTATCATAGTCGTGTCTACGCCTTTGACGATATAACCAGTGTCATTGAGGCCGAGCGAAGCGCGCACGAGCGCGGAGATCAATTTAGAGAACTGGTGGATATGCTACCTCAGGTCATCTTTGAGATCGATACTGAAGGAAAGCTGACTTTCGCAAACCGGAATGCCTTTGCGGTGATGGGCTATACCGAAGATGAACTGGCAGAGGGGCTGTGTGTGTCCGACGTGATCGCCCTCGAAGACTATCCTGAAGCCAGTAAACAGATCTTGAATGTATTGAGCGGCGGTCGATCTGGCCATGAATATACGTTCGTGCGGAAGGATCGCAGCAGGTTTAAGGCGATCGTCCACTCCAGCATCATCTACAGGGATGGAAGGCCTTCGGGGTTGAGGGGCATCGCCGTTGATCTCACTGAGCGCAAGCAGGAGGAGGAAAAATTGCTGCTGATGCAGGCGTCTATCGACAGTTTCCACGACCCGTGTATATGGGCTGAAGAAAACGGTCGGATTATATATCTGAATGATGCGGCGTGTCATACGCTGGGTTATTCTATGGATGAGTTGCTTCATATGAGGATATCCGACTTCGACGTGTCTTATGATAACGATCGGTTTATGGAAAAGGGTCAGGAGATCCGGGCGTCCGGCGGAGCCCATTTCGAAACGCTGCACAGGACGAAGGATGGTAGGGTTTTCCCCGTGGAGATCAGCGCGAAGTATATCCGCTATGGGGACAAAAGATACGTCCTATCGTTCGAGCATGATATCACCGATCGTAAGAGGGCTGAAGATCAGCTAAAAAATTCGCTGGTTGAGAAGGAGGTGTTGTTGAAGGAGGTTCATCATCGTGTCAAAAATAATATGCAGATTATTTCCAGCCTGCTGAATCTGCAGCTGTCCGGTATCGACCAGGAGCCGGTCCGACAGATCCTGACCGAAAGCCA
>DATHCY010000052.1:0-6208 GCA_035319305.1 Methanocella sp. | reverse complement strand
AGCGAGGCCTCTTTGCAGACGGAGATGAGGTCGTCGCCGATGACGCCGACGACGCAGGTGGAGTACACAAAGATGGCCGGAGGCTTGTGCTTTGCCGCGATCTCGTCGATGCACGCCGTCAGCCTGGGCTCTCCCCCGAAGATGATGTCCCGCTCCCCCAGGTTCGTCGAGAAGCTGTTCCGGTACATCTCGGAGCCGCTGGACAGGCTGCCCCGGATGTCCCACGTATAGGCGGCGCAGCCGATCGGGCCGTGAACGAGGTGGACCGCGTCCGTCACCGGGTTCAGGACGACCCGGGCGCCACAGTACACGCAGGCTCGCTGGCTCACCGCGCCGGCCAGGCTGTCGCTGGTGCAGCTGATATGGCCCTTGCTCTTGCCTTTGGTGAGGATTGAGCCCTGGCGATCCTCGATCGTAGCGTCGTTCGGCGCTGGCGGCGTACAGTAGGTATCCACGTTTCATTCCTCCTTTTTGAACGAGCTGAATTAAAGGATCAGCTCGTAGTCTTCATCTTTCGCATCTCTGTCCCTTCTCTCGAGCAGCGCGTTGCTGATCAGTTCGATCAGGCGCAGGCTGCCCCGGTAGCCCACGATGGGCATCAGATAGTGCACGGCCCTGTCGAAGATCGGGAACCCTACCCTAACGAGGGGCACATCCTCTGCCCTGGCAATGTATTTGCAGTGGGTGGTTCCAATTAAGAGATCGATCGGATTCTCCTTGATCCACTTATGCAGTTCGAACAGGTCCCCTTCTGCTCTGACCACGCTGCCCTTGATCCCGGCCTGTTCCAGCATGGCATGCACTTCCGTATCGAACAGTGAGCCTGGGGTGCCGGTCATAACATAGACTGGGATCATGCCCATGGTCAGCAGAAACTCGGTCATAGGGATCACGACGTCCGGGTCGCCGATAATCGCGACTCTCTTCCCCTGGTAATGGAAGTGGGTATCGATCAACGTATCGACGACCTGGCCACGCTCCACGGTCAGATCATGGGGTATCTGTTGTATGTCAAATCCCTTTTTCAGGGCCATGATGAAGTCGTCCGTCGCCTTCAAGCCGATGGGGATCCTTAATGGCACGCATGGGACGCCACACTTCTCCTGCAGTTCGGCTCCCGCGGCCTCCGAGGACCAGGCCCCTAGCGCCAGGGTGAGCTTTGAGTTGCCGGAATCCTTGATTTGGGCTGTCGTGGCGCCGCCTTCAGGGTACATCTGATACTTTTTGGTCAGGGGTGTGTCCACCACGTTGGATGTGTCTGGAAACATGGTGAAATCGATTCCTAGCTCTTTGACCAGGCGCTTGATCTCCCGCATGTCTCCGGGGTTGACGAAACCGGGCAGGATGTTGGCCCGGTTTTTCTTCGGATCGCCATTAGCCTCAGCTAGATATGCGACCATCCCTTTGCACATATTCGAAAACCCGGTGATATGGGATCCTACGTAGCTCGGGGTATTGGCGTGGATGACGATTTTGCCCTCGGGGATTTCCGTCTGTTTTATGATAGTAAGGAGGTCGTCGCCGATCGTCTCGCTTAAACAGGTCGTATGGACCGCCATGATCTCCGGGTTGTAGATCTTGAACACGTTTTTGATCGAGGTTTTTAGATTCGCCCCGCCGCCGAAGACCGAGGCGCCCTCGGTGAAGGAGCTCGAGCTGGCCAGGATCGGATCGCGGAAGTGCCTTGTCAGGCCCATTCGGTGATATGCGCAACAGCCCTGGGAGCCATGACTGTGAGGCAGGCAGCCGTGTATGCCTAACGCTGCGTACATAGCGCCGATGGGCTGGCATGTTTTTGCGGGATTGATCTTTCCTGCCGTGTGTTTGACTTTTCTGATTGGGATACATTCGAGCATTTTATTACTCCTTCTTAGTCTCCTCGTTCTCCCACGGGGCTGTGACCAGTTTCCATGCTGGAGTTGACACCGCGTTCGTTACCTCTGATGCAAAGACTATAGCGCCGTTGAAACCGGCGTACGGGCCGGTATAGTCGTATGAGTGCAGCTGCCTCGATGGGACGCCGAGCTTATGGGCGATGTACTTGTCCCTCACGCCCGTCAGGATCAGGTCCGGCTTGAGTTCCTGGACTAGCCTCTCGAACTCGTGGTGGTTGATGTCGTCGATAATGACCTCGCCGTCCTTCATGCATGGGTTCATGCCCTCGTAATAGCTGACAGGAACTTTCTTCTTTAAGGCCTCGAACTGCTCCTTAGACATGTTCAGATAGATGTGTGCATCCTGGTAGAACTCCTTGTCCTTTTCTAAATGAAGCTCTGGGATGTTCTTGGAGTCCGCGTCGCTCTTTATTGTGGGGATGACTTGCCGGCCTTCGTAGTCGTCACGGTGGGCGAATTCATAGCCGGCGACGATCATCTCCATGCCCAGATCCCGCAACAGGTACTGGTAGTGGTGGCTTCTGGAGCCTCCGACAAACCCGAAGGCGGTTTTGCCCATGAGAAGCTTGCGGTAGTGTTCTATCACCGGCTCTACTCTTGCCATCTCCCTCGCAATGACCTCCTCGGTCTTCTGGATCAGCGCCTCATCCCCAAAGCACTGGGCCATCTCTCGTAGGGAACGGGCGGTCGCGTCCACGCCGATAAAGTTGACCTTCAGCCATGGCATGCCGTACTTGGTCTCTATCATCTCCGCGATGTAGTTTATGGAGCGGTGGCACTGGACTATGTTCAGGTCCGCCAGATGGAGATTCTTAATGTCGACGTAGCTGCCGTCCCCGGTCAACACTCCGTTGATCGTGTAGCCGATATCCTTAAGGGTCCTCTCTATTTCCCAGCCGTCCCCGCCTATGTTGTACTCGCCCAGGATGTTAATCAAATAGCTGCCCGGCTTCCGCTGGGTGCCCTTGCCGATCACATGCTCCATAAGGCCGTTGTTGGCGATGTGATGGCCTGCCGACTGGCTGACGCCTTTGTAGCCCTCGCAGTTGAATGCCAGTACCTGGATGCCGTGTCGCTCCTGCGCCGCCCTGGCCACGGCGCCAATGTCGTCGCCGATTAACCCGATCGGGCAGGTTGAGCAGATCGAGATGACTCTCGGATGGAATATGTCGACCACTTCGTCGATCATCTTGGTCAGCTTCTTCTCGCCGCCGAACACTATGTCCGGCTCCTGCATGTCCGTCGAGAAACAGAGTGTCGTATAGATATTCTCCTTCGGCGTTGTATCGTCCGACTTCGCTTTGTTGCGGCGGGTGCCCCAAGAGTAGTAGCCGCAGCCGATCGGGCCGTGGGTGATGGTGATCATGTCCTTGATCGGCCCCATAACCACGCCTTTGCATCCTGCGTAGCAGCAGCCCCGCTGGGAGATGATGCCGGGGATGGTCCTGGTGTTGGCCTCGATCTGTTGACAGGTCTCGCCTGAATTTTTAATCATCAGGTGCTTCTTCCGGTTCTTTTTAACTATGTCCGGGTAGAAAGCCAGCATATCCTCGATTTTTTTATCGGTCATTGACATTGCATGTTCCTCCTACCATATCGCCGCCTCTCCCTCTTCCCCGGTGCGAACCCGTATCGCGTCCAGCATGGGCATAATGAAGATCTTGCCGTCGCCTACTTTGCAGTCCGTCCGGTTCGCCTGTATGATGGCCTCCACAATCCTGGGCACGTCCTCGTCGTGCGCCAGGATTGTAAACAGTCGCCTCGGAAACAGCCGGCTACCATCTAAAAAGCTGGTCACCAGTTTTTCGGTCGCTCCACTCTCCGTGACATCATCGAAGCTCAGTGACATCAGCTGGGTCTTGCGCTTCTCGATCACTTCCGGATCGGTCACCAGTTTGCCCCTGCCAGTTACCTTCACCGCGGTAAAACCGGCGACTCCAGCTCTGATCAGCGCCTTTTTGGTGGCGCCGGTCCGGTTCATCCTCACGATCGCCATGATCTCTTTCATTGCAGCCGCTCCTGTTACAGTCCTTTTAAGCCGCTAGAGATGGTGTATGCCTCTTCGATCGGGCTGATGAAGATCTTGCCATCACCAAACGCACCCTTGTCACCAGTCCTGGCGGTTTTCATGATCGTCTCGATCGCCAGGTCCTTCCCGGCGTCTTCAACGGCGATCAGGATAAGGGCCTTGGGGATCTCGTCGTAGACCATGCTGCCGATCTTGATGCCTTTCTGTTTGCCTCTTCCTACGACGTCGACCACGGTTGCCGCATGGAAACCAGTCTTCGATAGTTCGGCCAGCACCACGTCCTTCTTCTCCGGCCTCACGATTGATCTGATTAGTAACATTGTGGTATTCCCTCCTTAATTACAGAATTACACCGAATCTAGGATTCCGTGGGTCATCAACAGCTCCTCGAGCCGGTCCTGTTTCATTGGCTTAGGGATGACGAACATCTGGTTCTCGTCGATCGCCTTCGCGAGCTTGCGGTACTCGTCTGCCTGGTTAGCCTTCGGGTCGAAGTCAATGACCGTCTTTTTGTTGATTTCGGCCCGCTGTACTATGTTATCCCTCGGGACGAAGTGGATGAGTTGGGTGCCGATCTCCTCGGCGACTGCCTTGACCAGCGCGTACTCGTTATCAGCCTTGCGGCTGTTACAGATGATGCCGCCCAGCCTAACGCCCCCTGTTTCGGCGTACTTTCGGATGCCTTTGGAGATATTGTTGGCCGCGTAGAGCGCCATCATCTCACCCGATGCTACAATGTAGATCTCCTTGGCCTTTCCCTCGCGAATGGGCATCGCGAAGCCGCCGCAGACCACATCGCCCAGGACGTCATAGAATACGTACTCCAGGTCATTGGTGTAGGCTCCAAGGGATTCTAGCAGGTTGATCGAGGTGATGATGCCTCTGCCGGCGCAGCCGACGCCCGGTTCTGGGCCGCCTGACTCGACGCAAAGGGTGTTCCCGAACCCTGGCTTGAGGACCGCTTCGAGCTCGATGTCATCGCCTTCGTCCCGCAGGGTGTCTAGCACTGTCTTTTGGTTTAGCCCATGCAGTAGCAGCCTGGTTGAGTCGGCCTTCGGGTCGCAGCCGACGACCATGACTTTCTTGCCTGACTCGGCCAGAGCTGCCACGGTATTCTGGGTCGTGGTTGACTTGCCTATTCCGCCTTTTCCGTAAATTGCTACCTGTCGCATAGTTAGATTCTCCATTTTTGTCTCTGTTTTCGATCGTTTCAACGCAGCATGGGCATCGATCAGGTTTCAGGTCATGGTCGATATGCCGGTGCCCAGGAACCGTCAGTGTTCCTGTCGCAAGGAACCCCCAAATGCTACGGAATCATACTTCCTTCTTATACTATATAAATGTTATTTATGAAGCTTTATGCAAATTAAGCATAAAACAATCATAACCGATCATAAACTCAAATAAAACATATCACCATAGCACATCGATTTTTCTAACATTAGACACTCTGACCACCATATGCATTACCCATAGCAGAGTAAAATAGCATCATATTAAACCCCAATATAGATCGAATTTTCGATAAAAACCATTACAAGCCACTAAATGCCACTTTTGACACACACACCACAATAATCCGCAGCAGCCTTTATTTATATAAAAATGCGATCGTGCTATAGACCGGTAAAACCTGATGCATATACTTTACACTCCCGGTGATCGAGGGCTCACATGGATCGAAACGACATGACCTTATTGATCGGATCGCTGGCGATATGCATCGCAGCAGCAGTAATTGGCTCGGTGCCGATCATCATCGGAGACGGCCTAGCCTGGCAGACCACGCTAAACAAGCCATCCTTCGCCCCGCCCGACTGGATTTTCGGACCCGCATGGACAATTTTATTTCTACTGATGGCAATCGCCCTATACCTAGTATGGAAACAGTGGCCGGCGAGATACGCCAGGATCGGCATGGGGCTGTTCGGTATCCAGATCATATTAAATGTACTCTGGAACTACATCTTTTTCGGAGCGCACATGCTCTTCGGCGGACTGATCGAGATCTCAGCGCTGCTAATCGCCATCATCATGACCATAATAGCATTTTACCGGGTAGATAACCGAGCGGCACTCATGATGGTGCCATATTTACTGTGGACATGCTTTGCCACAGCGCTGAGTATACAGATATGGATAATGAACCGGTGAACTCCCCAGCCCACCAGCCATTCAGATCTTTTTCAACATCCCCGACCCATTCATGATCAACCCGCAACCCGTCAGAACCGCCCCGAACAGAGCCAGAAACGCGCTGATAATACAGACGATCATACCTACT
>DATHCY010000051.1:0-6060 GCA_035319305.1 Methanocella sp. | reverse complement strand
ACCAACAACAACGCCCACAGTAACACCTTCAGCGACACCAACAACGCCCAACGCAACACCAGCCGCCGCTTCTACACCGACCACGCCGCCGACACCACCGTCGACACCAGTATCTCAGCCTGTGGCGAACAACCCACCAGTTCCTACCAGCTCCCCCTCCAAATCACCATCAACATCGGCCAGCCCAACCCCGACCGCCGTGGCAAAAAAATCGCTGTCTACTACAGATCTGGACGCCGAATCTAATGCCACCGGAGAACCAGCATCGACCATGGGACCATCACAGTCGACTGTGCCGTCGACATCTGCCACCAGTACGCCCGGGTTTGCAGGGATTATGGCTCTCATCTGCATACTAGGATCCTCAATACTGATTTTGAAAAAGAAATAGCTATCAAATATTAACGGATGAGGCCTAACAGATCGCCCATCATCCCCCCCTTTACCAGGGTATTTCCGGGCCCTGCCAATCATGGTCAGGGCTTTGTTTTATTGATGGATTCCTTGAATGTGATAATGAACTCTGTACCACGTTCCCGATTCACCTCGATCGCCCCATGAATCTGGTCGGTCAGGGTAGTTACCAGCTGAAGCCCCAAGCTAGATGTTTTATATATATTCATCCCCTCGGGCAAACCTACACCGTTGTCGGCGACCACCAGCCTATATAGGCTATTTTCTCCCTCCCCGATCTCCGTGAGCTCGACCCGAATTTCGCCACTTCGCTGTCCGTCGGTGAACGCGTATTTCAGCGAGTTTGTGACAAGCTCGTTGATGATCAAACCGCACGGAATCGCAGTGTCGATCCCCAGAGAGATATTGTCGGCTTTGATAACCAGATTCACCAGGCTGCCCATAGTACCATACGATCGTACCAGGTTGCCGGTGAGGTTCTTCAAGTACTCTGCAAAGTCGATCCTCGCGATATCGTTCGACTGGTACAGCTTTTCATGGATGAGCGCCATCGACCTGACCCTGTTCTGACTTTCCTTGAACATGCCAAGGGCCTGAGTATCTTTAATATAACCGGACTGAAGGTTCAGCAGGCTCGATATGATCTGCAGGTTGTTCTTCACCCGATGATGGATCTCCTTTAGCAGCACTTCCTTCTCTCGCAACGACGCTTTGATCTTCTCGTCCGCCTCCCGCTCCCTAGTGATATCGTGGAGCAAGACGATCGTGCCGATAAGCACCCCCGTAGCGTCCAAGATAGGGGAAATACTGCCCCTCACGATAGCCTTTTTATCGGATCTCTGCAGGATCGTCGCTTCGAAGCTACCCACTTCGTCCTTACTAAATATGACATCTGCGAGAGTATTTTCTCCCGGAGCCGGCCGCAGGACGCTGAATAGCTTCCGGCCCAGCGCCTCCTCATGAGAATAGCCGGTCAATAAAGATGCGGGGTTATTATAGAACGTGATCACGCCCGAGTTATCGACCACAAACATCGGGTCAGACATGCCCTTAAGGATCGACTCGTTGTAGTTGATACGCTCTTTGATATGTGTGACCATGTACGTGACCATTTTAGTGATGGCCGTCGAGAGCTCGCCGATCTCTCCGCCGCTAGCCACCGTCACCACCGGGGTATCCAGGTTGCCGGCCGCTATGCTATTCGCTATTGCCACTATTCGCTTGATGGGACGAGTGATCGTTCTAACCATAATATAACCAATCGAGATAAATATGATCGAAGCGGCCAAAGCGGTAATGATCGCCTGTTCCTGCATGTGATAGAGCTGGTTAAGCCCGGGCTCAAGGTTATAACCGACGAAGAGCATGCCCACCGTCTCGTTATCGGCGTTCCGCAGCGGCTCGTAATGGGTGTACAGCGTCATATTATTGATGGTGTATATGCCCTCCACGGTCGTGCCCTGGTTGAGAACCTGGTTGGAGATCTGGGGGATCAGGTTGGTTCCGATGATCCTGTTGCCGTTCTCATCCTTGAGCGTCGTGGCAATCCGGGTGTTGTTCTGGAAGATCGTGCAGTTGGCCTGAGTGGAATTCTGAATGTAGTCGACGACCTCGTTGTTATCGTTCAGAACATCGGATATGCTCACCGCGCCCCGTATCGTGCCATCATCATCTTTTATCGGTTCCGTATTAATAATGGCCAGCCCGTCGTACATATGTGTCGCGTTGACCTGGTCCCAGAGATTATTGGCCACGATCACCTGGTGATCCAGCGTGTCGGTGATCGAGTACTCCGTCCCGTTAAGCGCGCCATACAGCAGTCGATTGGTCGTCTGGTCGCCATACTGGTTATTGGCGGACCTGGCCAGGACCATTCCCCCGTTATCGACCACCGTAATGATATAATTCTTCTGATCTTTTTTCGAGTACTCATCGACCAGGAGCTTCACCTGGGAATTGTTATTAGTTTCCATGGCATTGACCAGACGTGGATCCTCGCACAGCCTGATAGTGGCCATCCGATCGGTATCCATCTTGGACTTATAGACCTGATCCACCATGATGGAAACATCTTTGATTTTATCCTGGAGTTGATCGTTCTTATCGTTGGTCAGCACCTTATCGTTATTGTAGGTTAGAAAGGCGATAGGCAGAATGGTGATGATTAAAACCAACGCCAAAAGTCTGATCGATATGCTCTTGAAATCAATTTTAATCTTCAGATGCTCCGCCCCTTAAATGATAAATATGTGGTGTTTATTCGCAATCATATTAAAAATTTGCGTTAAAACCAAAAATACATGATTAATCTGTAAAAAAAGCGGTAAAACCTCTTAAAATTGTAACGGGGAACGGATATTCCCCGTTATGCTTAGCAGTAAGCGAGACCGCCAGCCCCTGCCACAGGAATACCGAATACCACTCCAGATAGGGGCGGAAGGCCGAACGTCGATGAATGATCGAACGTGCTTGAGGCGGTATTCTGAGCTCCGAAGTTAGTTCCGACCCCATTCTGCGCGAGGCCGCCAAAGCCACCGAACGGGGAGCCGAACGGACAAGAATCAAAGAATGGGGAACCGAACGGGCCGACCACGCTGTTCGTGAAAGCGTCTGTGGCAGCAGCTGCTCCCGCGCCCTGCGTCCATGAACTCGATTCAGATATACCTGATCCAACGGTACCATACGGGGTAATCTCAGCCAAGGGCAGTGCTCCGGCAACATATCCCGGAACCAGCTGCGCTCCGGCGGGCGAAACGGCGATCAGCGCTAATGCTAAACAGAATATCAGGGTTCTAACCTTAATCAACATCCCCTCCTAGTTAATGATTATTATACAAAAATAATGATAAAAATATTACCCGCTTTTGACACAAGTTTTAAGCCCATACAGAGAATAATTTTCGAAAGGTTGCCCGAAGAACCTTCTCAGGTCTACAAAAATCGACTATAGCACATTATATTAACCCATGACGCCCCCAACACACAAGCTTAACCACTCAGATCATAGGTGACTCGACAGTACGAACACCACGCTGCGCCAGAACACAAATCGCACAAACACCACAGATCAACCCGACCCACAATAAATAATAATTTTCAAGTACCGGGCATGAAAAATTGGTTGTTATACGGACGATTGAAGATGTAGGCTGTCACTTGTGTTGTGACCTCCTTACCAGAGGATCTCACGATTAACTCTAACATTGTTTCGTAAGTATAAGTGCGTCTTGAAACGCGTAAGAACAATGTTCTTACGAAGATGTTAGCCCTTTTTCACCTGCACATTAACCAACTAGATTGGTGGTCTCACACATGAATGAATATCGTGATAAAGCTGGTAGTATTGATATTCACTGTAAGGTGATGGCGACCAACATTTTAGACAATGGAGAGTATATGACACGTTCTTTTAAGGCTTCTAAGAATGAGTATTACAAGTTGAGAAACTGGTTTGTGGAGAATGATTGTAAAAAGGTGTTGTTAGAGGCTACCCAGGTGTACTGGTATCAGTTGTACTTGGCTCTCTGCGGATCGTTACGGGTAATTGTTGATAATCCGTGACATATCAAATGTGTTCCGGTAGCTAAGACAGATAAACAGGATTCCGATGGCTCGCTTCCCTCTGTGAGAAGGGACCGGTGACTCCCAGTCGTGTCTTTACAGGGTGGTATCACAAGTACCGGTTGACTAGGCACCGAGAGACCCTTGTTAAAACTAGGACGACTTCGAAGAATCAGGTGAGCAGATGTTTAGAACTTAGTAGTATTAAGATTGACACTGTGTTCGCGGATCGTTTTGGGAAGAAAGACCGGAGACTCCTCAAGATCTCCTCTTGGGATACCCATTAGAGAGTATCGTGGAAGAGCTAGGCCTCTCGAGGGAGAAAGAGCAGGAATTGAGAGAAGCGATCCAGGACAAGTTAAGCCGTAAGCGTTCTCGCGATCGAACGTCATTTATCCACAATTGACAGATTGAACACGCAGATCAAGGTGACCGAGGCCGAACTGGAGGTGAAAGTCGTGGAAAAGAAAGAGTCGTTGAATCTCTCAGGAATCCCCGGGGTGGGACGGATCGGCGCTCATATCATACTCTCAGAGATTGGCGATATCAACGCCAATGAAGATTATTTCCAACCCGGTTCAGCTCTGGAACAGCTGTTTCGAGTCGAGGATCTTCGTTCCATCGGCGCTCATGGTCAGATCCCAGGCAAGGGAGGTTCCTACATGGACCTTCCAGGCAGGATCCCCCTGGTAGCTGGTCTGATCGATGCTCCCAATATCCCCCTGAGTGATCGTATAGTTCAGAGGTTTGCCCGCGATGCTATAATAGGTCATATTGTGCCCAACCAGTGTGGAGTATATGGCACTTTTCGGGACGTCGCCCCCAGCTTTGATCGTACATCCGGCTGCCAGGATAAGCACAAGCATCAGCAAGATGACCCCTGTCAGATATTTTACCGGCCGCATATTAATCAACTACTCCCCGAAACAGGATGGATTTTCCGCATAATATAATCTGGATAACATATAGATATAAATCTTATCGGTTCATTAGCAGTTGGCCCAAGAAGCTGAAAGATACAGGCATCGCACGACTTACGTCGACAGGACATGAACTGTCACTCCCGCGGCTAAAGCACACGGGTTTTGCTCGACCTCCGCTCAAAATACTATAAATATCTTAAGCACTTTGATACGACATGAAGCCGCCCAGCCACAGGGGGCAGGAGAATATGGGGAATGCCACCATTCAGGATCGAGATCGCCCTAAAGCCGGAATTTAGGGACGTTACCGGAGAAACGGTCAAAAGCGCCATCGGAAGCCACCTTGGAATCCCCGTAGACAGGATCCGCACGATTAAGGTGTATACGGTTAACGCCGCCATGACCGACGCGGAAAAGAACATGGTATCCAGCGGCCCGTTTTCCGACGCCGTCGTTCAGACATATTCCATCGATAAACCGCTGGCATCCGATTTCAGCTGGCTCGTCGAGGTCGGGTTCCGACCCGGCGTGACGGACAACGAGGGCAGGACAGGCAAGGAAGCCATAGAGGACCGCCTCAGCCGCCGCCTCAGCCGCGAGGAATCAGTCCACACATCGATCCAGTACCTCATCGACGGCGATCTATCCCGTGAGCAGATCGAATCGATCTGCCGACAGCTGCTGGGCAACGAACTGATAGAACGGTTCGAAGTGATCGACGGACGCTCCTGGGACTCAAGAAAAGGCATACCTGCCATCGTCCCACTGGTACGCGACCCCCACAATCCCCGTGTTACGGATATTAACCTCGATGTGCCCGACAAGGAACTGATCGCCATCAGCCGCAAGGGCACACTGGCGCTGACCCTGGACGAAATGAAGACGATCAGAGACTATTTCAATCGACCGGACATTATCGAGGACCGAAAAAAGGCCGGCCTACTCCCCACGCCGACCGATGTAGAGCTGGAGACGCTGGCCCAGACCTGGAGCGAGCACTGCAAACACAAAATTTTCAACGCGACCATCGACTACGTCGAGGACGGAAAACACACCGAGGTCAGAAGCCTGTTCAAGTCCTGCATCCGGAAATCGACGGACGAGATCGCCCGGGAAAAGGGCTGGCTGGTGTCCGTCTTCAAGGACAACGCCGGAGTCATCC